>JAUMVD010000001.1:0-93788 GCA_030530285.1 Bacillota bacterium
ATTGGGAACAGCGTAAGGTTGGCGAAGTATCAAAAAGAGTCATTGTTGGGCTGGCAACTTCGGTTACTCCATATTACCGTGAGGAAGGTGTTCCGATCCTTCGCAATCTGAATATCAAAGAGAACTATCTGGATGATACGGACATTTTGTTCCTTGATAGGCCTTATGCTGAAAGCCAGGTTTCAAAACAGATTCATGCCGGAGACGTGCTGACAGTCCACACTGGCTATATCGGAATATCTTGTGTTGTGCCCGAAAAGTACGATAATTGCTTAACTTTTACGACTTTGATCACTACGACGGATGATGCCGTTTTAGAAGGAGCTTTCTTGGCACAGTATCTCAATTCTGAAATTGGAATGAGCGCGGTTCAAGCTGTTACTACTCAGGGCGGAAGGCAGAATCTTAACACTAACGATTTCGTGAAAGTGGAAATCCGGTATCCGTCATTAGCAGAACAGAGCAAAATCTGCGCTGTTCTAAGTAGAATCGACAACCTTATCACCCTTCATCAGCGTATGAGGATGGCATCGGCGTCGTAGCATATGCAGAAGAATGCGGCGTCACTCATCAGGCCATTTCAGACAGAGCGGAAAAAATAAGAAGAAAAATGAAAAAAATTCTGGATTAGGGGCTTGCGAAATGGCGTTTTCGTGACCTAAAGGTGAGAGGGGTAATTCCTCTCGCGAACATTACAATCGCATACACATTCAATCAGGTACCTTTCTTGAAGGTGGAGCATGCATGACGAAGCGCGATGACCTCTCATGCGCCGGACGGCGTATGGGTGCGAGCGGCAAATCCTCGTCTGAAAGGCAGTTTGGCAGCTGTCTGTGCCATGAAACCGGAGAGGACGATGATACTTCCGTCCAGTCACAGCCCTGCAGGGATGCAGGATCACGCAATGAGGGCGGCTCTGTGAGAACCACAGAGGGGCCAGTTACCCATGAGGCAGTGCCGACTGCCGCCTGACTGTTTCCCTGATCCGGGGTGTCGTGGACAAATGTGGATCGATTAAATGTTAAAACGAAGCACACTGAGGGGTTTCTTTGGTGTGCTTTTTTACATGGTCGGAACGCATATCCCGGATAACAGGAGAGCAGCGAATGTGTATTACCGAAGACAGGAGGTAACGATGAAAGTAAACTTCGGAGACATATTTTATGCGGATCTCGGCAGCAATGTCGGATCAGAACAGGGCGGCGTGAGACCGGTCGTGTGTGTTCAGTGCAGAGCGCTGAATGAGACAAGTCCGACTGTAGTAGTAATCCCTATTACCAGTAAAGCAAAACCAACCCTTCTTACTCATGCTTATATACCTAAGGGAACAGGCGGGCTTATACATGACTCCTGCGTTATGGCAGAGCAGATTCGAACTATTGATAAAAGCAGGCTGAAAAAGCATGTGGGAGTCATGCCTACCTATTATATAGGCATCATAATCAGATGCACACATTTTCTCCTGAGAGATAAACAGAGAAAACACAGAGTGAGAAAGTAAAGGGTGCGATTCAAAGATTCGCACGGTGGAAAGATTAGAGAGGGGAACATATTATGGCAGCAAGTCTTGAATTCATGACCAGAAAACGCAAGGAGGTTGAACGAAGCACTCCCGGCGGCGGATCAGGTGAAGCCATAAATCAGTATTTCATATTAGATGGCAGCACTAAGCCGGAATTCCTCGGAGTGGAAGATGTTATGGAAATGACCAAATGGAGTAAACACACAGTGCTTAAGTTATTCAATACAGAAGGATTTCCATACACCGACTTCGGAAAGACTAAGTTGGTACTATGGGAGGCATTTAAGGCTTACTTCATGGAAAGCCGCACAAGAGAAAATACAGCGGGCTGGTTAGAGAGTGAAACAGAATAAAACAGGAGGAAATCAAAATGGCAAAGAAAAAAACAACAGGCAGGTCAAAGCCAAGAGCAAAGGGTGAAGGCTCATTCAGAGTCAGAAACGGAAGAGTGGAATACAGGTTTACATATGTTGATGAGAATGATGAAACCATAAGAAAATCTGTAAGAGGCGAATCGGAACTGGAATGTTACCTTAAGGCCGAAGAGGTACTTAAGCAGGTTGACCGTAAGAGACGCGGCATTACAGATGATGCGACTCTGGTGGAGCTTCTCAGACAGAAATATGACAATGATTATGCCAAGAACTATGTAGGCGAGCAGGGATACGGCAGAAACATCGCCTCTCTTAAGAGCCTCGAAAAAAGCCCCATTGGCCAGACTCCTATTAAGGATATTACCAAGGACCAGATGGAAAAGTATCTTCAGTCCCTTACAAGATATTCAGAGAATGTAATAAAGAAAATGTATCGTCAGGTTGTCCTTGCCTACGAAATCGCAGTGAGAAAAGAAATATTGAGCAGGAACCTGATGGATTCAGAAGATCTCAGAAGACCGAGGTCATCAAAGAAGACTAAGAAGGTAACCGGGCTGACCCTGGAAGAACAGAAAAAATTCCTCGAAACACTGGAGAATTACAGAGAACCGTCAGGAAGAAATGAATACAAGGATCAGCTTCTCATAGAACTGTATTCCGGTATGAGAATGGGAGAAATCAACGCACTCAAGCCGGAGGACATTGACCTGGAAAAAGGCATAGTACATGTAAAAAGAACAGTATCAAGAGGACTTGAGTATCGTGTGTTCATTAAAGAGGGAACAAAGACATATACCGGAATAAGAGACATACCTGTCAGCAGCATTCTCAGACCTGTTCTCGAAAAGGTGCTTAGAGAATACGAAGAAAATCCGAATCCGATGGGACTCCTTTTCTACGATGAAAACAAGAACGATGTCATTGATACAAATCAGGTGAACTGCTACTTCGGCAGAGTACTTGAAAAAGCAGGAGTAGCTCATAGAGGACAGCATGCTCTCAGACATACATTTGCGACAAGATGCATTGAAGCTGATGTGCCTCCCCTTGTTCTTAAAACATGGCTGGGGCACAGAGACATTCACATCACACTTGATACCTATGCTGATGTCTTTGAGAACATGCATAACTCCGCCATAGAAAAGGTAGAGAAATACGCAGACATGATTGACAGAAGCCAGAAGCATGAGGAAGAGTAAATACACAAATCGGAATTAAGGTGACTGTTCACTTGAATTCCAAATGCGATAGCATGTGATTGATTTTCTGCTGGATGCAGACAGCCTTAAACGATAATTCGCAGAGAAAGAGTAAATGAGGGACGCGATGAGGGACTTTTTGGTCTCCGCTGAATAAGAAACCCAGTAACATCAAGGGTTTCAGAAGATGAGAATCGGGACATGAGGGGCAAAAGCCCACCAGGCGCACCAAAAAAGAGAGTATCGCAGCAGAGTATGATCTGAAGCGATGCTCTCTTTTCTATTGTTTCATTGATTCATCCGGTGGCTATTCACTCAGCTGCGCGTCCACGATTTCGGTCATGAGATCTCGCTGATATACGTCGGTGAGGATGCCCAGGAACTGGTAATTGCCCTTATCCAGCGGCATATCCTCGACCTTGAGGCTGCTCATCTTGGAGATTCTGATGTTATTGCCGTAAGGTTTGGTGCCGACGAACTCGCCATTTTTATCGTAGTAGTCAAACAGGAACTGGATGGAATCGCCCGCTTCTAATGTGCGGCTTCCCTTATTCATAAAGGAATGTTCATCATCCGCCAGATCGTATCCGGTGATATGGCCGGCCGCTGTCGGTTGATCAAGATCCTCCGGAACAGGGTCCCATTCGAGATGCACGATGATATCCTCCGTTCCATTGAGTCTGGCCTTTGTATCGCCTGAGAATACGAGGCCTTTCTTTGTTTCCTTTACCGGATTTGCGTTGTAGTAAATCAGGCGGCCGTTGACGTGCAGCCACAGATCATCCATGAAAACGGTAGGGTGGCCTTTGGAATCCGTCCCGCCGATGTGATCATTACCCAGGAAACGAAGATTGCCGTTTTGCGTCTCCTGATAAACCGAAGTCCTGCAATCGGCGACCACATCCCAGGTCTTTTCAGGCAGCTGGACTTCCCAGCCATTTTTGGTTTCCTTGATCGGAATGTCCACCAGGGTTGCCGTAGGCTCATAATCCTCAAAGCCTTTCACGTACCAGTCATCCTTCGTGTAATCCTGGTAGGAGAAGTTTTCTAGGAATGTGGTGAAATCGTTTTTGCTGGACTTGAGCTTCTGCTTGTGCTCGGCTTTCTTTTGCACGGCAATGATGCTGAAGATATCGTTGAATAATTTTTCCTGCTTTTTGAGGCCGAGGTTTTCCAGTTCCGCGTGGGTATCGCTATAGCAGGCTATGGTTTCATATGGCAGTGACAGAGCCATGCCGTGTATGCCCTCGCCTGAGTCTTTGTTTCTGAAAACGATGCAGGCTTTGACTGCGTTGATGGCGGCTTCCCGCTCCGCCTGCGTGCAAATCGAATCATTGACGTCAGTGTGTCCCAGTTTATTGAGGAAATCGATCAGGTCGATCTGCATATCCGCTTCGAATGAATAGGCGTTCATGGCGGCCAGACCCAGTTCGGCGAAATCCTTGGAATCGCTTCGGATCGCCGCATCAGCCTTTTCGAACAGATTAGTGACGCGCTGATATGCCGGCTTGACTCTGGTCAGATCCACGAAGGATAACGTCATGCCCGGATTCGGCTTGCCGTCATTGATGATTCTGTTGAACTGGTCATAAGCCGATACCATATCCCTGCCGAAGTCTTCCGTAGGAAGCCCCGGGTCCTGGGCCAGTTTGCCAAAGGCAGAGGTGTAGTACCATCCGAACCCGCCTTCCGTTTCTTCGGAAGCCAGATAGTAATCGGCAAACGGCTCAAACGCTCTGGCGGCTTCAATATCCTGCATGAGGCACGCGTCAAATCCGATCACATCCAGTTTGACGCCGGATGCCCGAACAGAATCCGCGATCTCTGAAACCAGGAAACCCTCTCTGCCGTCCGCGTCTGTTCGGTGGTTCAGGTCGTCAATACCGTATCCGTACGGCAGCCCGCCGCCGTGATCCCAGAGGTACAGCATATATCTGTCAGCCGGGTATTTCTTCATGGTCCATTCAATGAAATCCTGAAGTTCGGCAGGACTTTCCATGGTGCCTATGTTTCTATCCGTTATTTTTTCAACGTTTCCATCCCGCACGGTGTATCTGCCGTAGCTTCCGTCCGCAATGCCGGACGTGAACCACCGCTGGGAACCTCCCGCCTCAAGGACGAAGGTAAGGCCGTCACCTTTCTTTGTGGCGTCCTGCATCATGCGAATGTTGGCGGTTGCCATTCCCACAAGTTTTTCCAGATTGGACCCGATCACATATTCCATGACCACGACATTCTGATCACCGGAATGGTCAGGGAACATTTTATCTCTGCTGACGGGCATGTCTTTGAGTTTCGCGGCATCCTCGCCCATGGAGTCCTTTCTGGTAACGCATTTGCCGTTGGCCTGGATATCCTTGCTCTTATCATAGGTGTCGTTGAGGATCATTTTAGCCAGCGGCTTTGGAGGATAGGTCTTAACGGTCCAGAATCCCACGCCGACGACCAGGGCCAGGATCTCGACAGCCGACACGACCACGATGGCCGCGCGTCTTACATTCATAGCAGCTCTGCTGCGTTCTTTCTCAGGTTTGAACTGGAGCGGGGTATATTGCCGTTTCCCCAGACCAAGGATCAGGAGGAAGAGCGTAGGGAACAGTACCGTCAGAATCGTATACGGAATTCCGCGTCCAAAGCTCTTTGCGATGCGGTGGTACATCCTGATCAGGAAGATCCCGTAGACGAAGTTTGCGATGATCATGTATACCTGTCCCGTCGGATCGCCAGCGCCGAGATAATAGGCGCCGATGGTAAAGACGAGAGCGATGACAAAAGGTCTCCAAAACGTCCTGGTCCTGCGGAACAAAACCGTCGAGAATTCGTGATCGCCCCAAACCGGAACGATAGCGGCCCGGCGTCTGAGCCCCATTTTCTTAAGCAGAAAGTAGTAGGCAATCGACTGCAGGATCCATGGGATGATCCAAAGGACCGGGTTCATCAGAAAGTATTGTGAAAACATTTGACATACCTCCTTGCTTGAAAACATTATATCATCAAAGGAGCATTATTCGCATCTATTTGATATAATCGTAGTATGGAAAAGAGTATAGAAAAAACGAATACATACAATTGCATCGTGATCGGCGCAGGCGCCGCGGGATTGTTCTACGCTGCGGGAGGGGAGAGCCCGGACAAAGGCTCCGAAATCAGGAATCTGATTCTGGAAAAGACAACCCGCCCCGGACAAAAGCTGCTGATGAGTGGCAACGGCATGTGCAATATCACCCACGGCGGCTCCATCAAGGATTTCATTGACAAATACGGGGACCATGGCCGAAGGATCCGCACGTGCCTGTATAAGCACAACAATCTGCAGCTGATGCAGATGCTGGAAGAGGCAGGTGTGCCGCTGATAGAAAGAGATGATGGCAAGGTCTTTCCCGCATCGCTTCGGGCGGGGGACATCCTGAACGTTCTTAAAGCAAAGGCTTCAGAGCGGGGCTTCAGCATCAGATGCAGCGCCGAGGTCACAGGCATCCAGCCGGATGCCGGCGGCATGATCGCGGTGAAACTGGCCGGCGGAGAGCTTTTGCATACGGAGAAACTGGTCATCGCTACCGGAGGCAAGTCCTATCCGTCGACAGGATCCGACGGCAGGTTTCTGGAAGTGCTGCACCGCGATCTGGGAATCAGGATCGCGCAGCCCAGACCGGCGCTGGCTCCCGTGTATGTCCAGAACTATCCCTATACGGATCTGGCGGGAATCTCATTTGAAGATGTGGAGATCGTGTGCGGCGGGCATAAAACGCGGGGGCCGATGCTGCTGACCCATAAGGGATTCAGCGGGCCCGCGATCCTTCACATTTCTCAGTTTGTCAAGACCGGCGACGTCATGCGGATCAATTATCTGCCCCGTTTAAATATCAACGAGGTCTACCGAAAGATCAAAGCCGATCAGGCGGGAAACAGCAAAAGTATCGCAGGGTACCTGGCGGCTGAGTTTGGTCTGCCAAAGGCCTTTGCGGCAGGCATCTTCAGCGAACCCGGCAGGAAGCTTTCTTCCATCGGCCACAAAGAGCTTGAGAATGTCACGAATCTCATAATGAACAGGGCCTATTCCGTAAGCGGCACCGGCGGTTGGAATGAAGCGATGGTTACGGCAGGCGGCGTGGAGCTGGATCAGATCGATATGACCAACATGAGTCTCAAGGCTTGTCCGCAGATTCACATTATCGGGGAGGCACTGGATGTGAACGGAGATACCGGAGGCTATAATCTGCAGTTCGCCTACTCATCAGCCATGGCGGCCCACGCTTAGAGATGGCGAAAAGTGCCGAGAAGTGATATAATCAAGGGGTCAGACAACAGATAATAAGGAGATCGATTATGGAAGAATTTGAATCCTATGAAACAACGACGACATTGGAGATGACGCCGGAAACCAGAGACCGGATCATGAATGATTTCACCAATTCACTGTCAGCCATGCTGCAGAGCGGGGTGAGGATGCTCAGCATAGGTGAAAATCTGGAAGGGAACGCTCTGTATTTCGTGTGCGCCGATCCGACGCTTTCATTCGTGAATTTCCTGAACATAGAGATGGACGATGAAGGCAACATCGAGACCCATACCTTTGAAATCAAGAATGAAGATTTTGATGATCTTTACGGCCTGACGGCGCCTGTTGTCATTGAAGACTGCAGCAGCTTCGAAGATTTCCTGGGGAAATCGGGAATCACCGTTGTGCCGGAAGACGAATAGTTGATGCAGGCAATCATAGCATAATATTGTAACAGTTGAAAGGAGAAAACAATGAAAAAATACGCTGTTATCGTAGTGGATATGTTGGAAGATTTTGTAAACGGCGCGCTGGCGTGTGACAGAGGCAAAGCCATCGTTCCGGCAGTGACGAAGCTGTGTGACGCCGCCAGAGAAAAGGGCGTTCCGGTCATATTCTCAAATGACTGTCACATCAAAGGCGTCGATAAAGAGCTGCTGTTCTGGGGAGATCACGCCATCGCAGGGACGCCTGGCGCAGAAGTGATCCCGGAACTCAAGGCAGATCCGGCAGTGGACTATATCGTACCGAAGAGACATTACAGCGGATTTTTCGGGACAGATCTGAATATCCTGCTGAAAGACCTGGGCGTCGATACATGTGTGATCTGCGGCCTGCACGCGCACATGTGCTGCAGACATACGGGAGCGGACGCGTATCAGTACGGATACGATCTGGTTATTCCGAGAGAAACGACGGACTCCTTCACAGAGGAAGATTATCAGGCCGGTTTGAAATACTTTGAAGCCACCTATGGCGGCAAGGTTTGCGATCTTGACGAATTACTGGCTGATTTCTAGGAGATAGGGATCATAATCATATGTTTGAAGCAATTCTGGAAGCGGTGGTCGACAGTTTAAAGTTGATCCCGTTTCTGTTTTTTACATATTTAATCATGGGCATGCTGGAGAGAGCGGCCAGTGACCGGGCGCAGCGTGCGATCAAAAGCGCCGGCAAGGTAGGCCCGATATGGGGAGGGATCCTGGGTGCGATCCCCCAGTGCGGGTTTTCGGCTGCAGCCTCTTATTTTTATGTGGGGAAGGTCATCACGCTGGGAACGCTGATCGCAGTCTACATGTCCACGTCGGATGAGATGCTGCCCATATTCATTTCGGAGCACGTAGCGGTGTCCACCATAGTGAAAATACTTGCCGCTAAAGTATGCATCGGCATTATTTCCGGGTTCATCGTGGAGATGTTCTTTGGCTGGCTCGCCAGGAAGAGACGTATCCCGCAGAATTATACCGGTGAATTCAGTTCCGGGTGTAACTGCGCGGCGGATCTGCTGATGGATTCCATCAGGAAGACACTCAAAGTCTTTTTCTTTATTTTACTGGTTTCGGTGGCGATCAGCATTGCCATTGAAGCGGTAGGGATACATGCTATATCCGGGCTCTTCCACGGAGTGCCGGTGCTGGGAGAGATCCTGGCGGGACTTGTAGGCCTGATACCGAACTGCGCCGCGTCGGTGATCATCACCCAGCTGTATCTGGACGGCGTGATCGGCGCGGGACCGATGATGACGGGACTGCTGGCGGGAGCCGGCGTTGGACTTCTGGTGCTGTGCAGAGAAAACCATCAGTGGAAGCAGAATCTCATGGTGATCGGCGTCCTGTACATCGTATCCGTCTGCTGGGGCGTACTGATCGAGATGCTTGGCATTTCATTCTGAATAATAATGTTTGATTATTTTGACAAGCGAGTATAATATATAGTTAGAGACACTTATCATAATAGGAGGGAACCATAATGGACAATAAAATCAAAGAGGCAAAGGAAGTTTTAGAGCAGATCAATGCAAAATCCGATGAGTCGCTTGGAATGTTCAGGAAACTGATCGACAATTGCGCTATGGAACCGGAAAAGGTAGCGAAAATGATCGACAATACTCCTAAGGCAGATATGATTCACCCGGATCTGAAGAATGTAGAAGGCATGTCCAGCCAGGATTTTGCTGCAATCTACAAGGAAATGGCCGAGGATATCAAAGTAAATCCTGAAAAATATGAGGCTCATACAAAGGCAACCGGCATGACTGCCGATGAACTGTCACTGCTGTTCGCGCAGATCAACGGCGTCGTCGAAAGATACCCTGAAGTTTGGGAAAGTCAGGAAAAGGCGCAGATGCTCAACCCTAAAAACCTGTCAATACTCGTACACGCTTTAAAGAACGAAGAGTAATCACTGATCAGAAGAAAATGCGATCAGCCGGTGCGGTTGATCGCATTTTTTATGTCTTATTTTAGCATGTGGCACTTATGTCAGAATGTGGCCACTTCCGGTTTGCAAGGTTCCACCTTAGTAATCTGCGAGCAGTAAAGCACCGGTCCCACCTCACCGTACATGCCAGTGAATTCGTTGCGTATATTTGCCCGGATCTCTACCCATTGGCCATTGCTCAATTTGGAGACCTTCTTTTCGGAGCCTTTGCATAAAAGTCCGGCGAAGGTGATATCCGCTTCGCAGCAGGTCATGACGTGACGGCCGAAAATGAACTCGTCCGCCGCCAGGCCTTCGCCAACGGCGGCGCGGCCTTTGATGATGATTTCCTTGCCATGATAATCATCCTGATTTTCGTTGATGTCTCTGTACCACTCGGCGAAGAACTGATCCTCGATGACCAGAAGCTTTTTGTCCATATCATAGGGCAGCGGATCCTGGATGTCGTCCAGGAGCACGTCGTCCGAACTGAACTCATAGACGATCTGACTGCTTCGGCTGGCTACGCGGCAGATTTTGTGTACCTGCAGCTGCCATTCCCTGAACTTCTCGTCCTTGACGCATCGGTTAAAGACGATGAGTTCCGCTCCGGCCAACTGATCGAAGGTGCGCTGGCGGATATTTTCGTTATACATGAGAAATGTTCCGGCGTCCGCAAACATGGTTTGCTGGTAAATCATCCACCCGGCCGGCATCTTTTCGTACAGATTCTTGAGATCCCACATGCCGTTCCACTCGATAACGGCCCTCGTGGCATTGTGCTTCGCTCTGAGAGATTCCAGCTTTTCCGGAGTAATGTCATCTTCGCTGTCGACATATTCAAAGAACACATCTTCGCTGTTGTAAAAGCGGGCGGGGTCGTATTCGACTTCGCCTTCTTCGCAGATGAGAAGCAGCGTCTTCTCGTCGATATTGAATTCTTCCTCTTCGAGGGTTTCCTGCATGAATGTGGTTTTGCCCGATTCCAAAAACCCGGTGAAGAGATATACGGGTACTTCCGTTACCATTTATGTCCTCTTTTCTTATCGTCCAAAAGCCTAAAGTTAAAGTCCAAATGCTTCCTTGATGGCATCCTGATCCAGACCGACGCCGATGACACAGATCATTCCGCTGGTTTCCGCGTTTCCGCTGCGGACTTCTGGTTCACCAGGAACATAATCGAAGTGCAGCCACTGGCCGTCTTCGCCCTCTACGATGCCTTTGGCACGGAGCACCTGTCCGTACTCGGCGAAGTTTGTCAGCTTGCTGAGGGCGTCTGTGATCTGATCCGCTGTGAATTTGTGCGCGGTATAGACACCAAATTCATCGAAGACCTCATCCGCATGATGGTGGTCGTGGTCATGATGATGCTCATGGTCGTGGTGCTCGTGATGATGCTCATGTTCGTGGTCATGGTCGTGATCATGATGCTCATGGTGGTGATGTTCCGCCTCGTGCGCGTAGGCCTCTTCTCTGAGTTTGTCCAGCTCAGCGGAAAGCGTCTTTTTCTGCTCCATGGTTTCCAGGATGGCTTTGCCGTCGATCTGATCCCACGGTGTCGTCACGATAGCAGCATGATCGTTATGTTCTCTGATCAGGGCGATGACCTTATCCAGTCTGTCCTGAGGAAGTCCGTCTGTATGGCTCAAGATGATGGAACTGGCGTGCTCCACCTGGTTCTTATAAAACTCGCCGAAATTTGCCATGTACATCTTGCATTTTTTGGCGTCCACTACGGTGGTGAAGCCATTCAATTGGATTTTATCATTCTTAAGGTCCTGAACGGCGATGATGACATCGCTGAGTTTGCCGACACCGGAAGGCTCTATCAGTATACGTTCGGGATCATATGTCTCGATGACCTCATTCAAGGCCCTGCCGAAATCTCCCACCAGGGTGCAGCAGATACATCCGGAATTCATCTCATTGATCTGCACTCCCGTTTCTCTTAAGAAACCGCTGTCGACACCGATTTCACCGAACTCATTCTCGATGAGTACGATTTTTTCGCCTTCATATGCTTCGGCGATCAGTTTTTTTATTAAAGTAGTTTTGCCTGCTCCCAGAAAACCTGAGAAAATATCTACCTTTGTCATTTCTGTAATCCTCCCAATTTTTTTATCGTCCACCCAAGTATTATACCACGAATGTGACAAAGCGGATTTCGGATTTGTTGTTATTTATAAGATGTGATACCATAAAAACGATATGATGTGTGCGTGAGTATTATGAACGGAAAAATAGTAAATAATAAAATATTTCTCATATATATGGGCAGACTGGTTTGCAGGATCATGATCCTGCTCCTGGTTTTGTATTGCTATTTCACACATAAAGAGTTGCTGAGCGCCGTGATGACGGATGAGTTCTTTCATCAGTTCACACCGCTGCATGTGCTGTGGGCGATCCTCATGGCAGGCATGGTCATTCACCTGGTGCCTAAAGTCAGAATCACCATGGGCGGATTCAAAAGCAGACCGGTCAATTACAGGGAGCCTAAGGAAGGGTATGACAGACTGCAGCTTTTGGAATACGTGCAGCAGATGAATATACGGGCGTGGCGGGTGCTTTTGCTGTGGCTCAGTTTCAACGCTGTTTTCGCCGTGTTGTATCTGTGTGACGTAATCGGCGTGGAAGAATTGCTTTTGCTCAGCTTGTTCTATTTCACATCGGACCTGATCTGCATGATGCTGTTCTGCCCGTTCCAGAAGTATATGATGGGAAACCGATGCTGTGTCAATTGCAGGATATTTGATTGGGGCCATCTGATGATGTACACCCCGATGATTTTGATACGAAGTTTTTTCAGCTGGAGCCTGATCTTCATGGCCATCATCGTTATGCTCAGGTGGGAACTGGTATTTGCCAGACACCCCGAGCGCTTCTGGAGAGGGTCGAATGCTTCGATACGATGTGAGAATTGCAAAGACAAAATGTGTCGCATCAAGAAACCGATCGTTTCGGGTGTTGATAAAGTGGCTTCTGTCATGCCGGCTCCTGTCAGTATCGTGGGCGCAAATGCTGAGGAACTCGAGAAAGGATTTGAAGATGAGTGATAACAATAAGACGGATCTGCAAAGGGCCAGAGAATACTTCGGAAACGATATGTTCGCGACCAAAGTCGCGGGGATCGAAATCACAGAAGTGGGTGACAAGTACGCCAAACTGGAACTGGATCTGGATGAGCGGCACTACAACGCGATGGGTGAAGTGATGGGCGGCGTGTGTTTTACCATGTCTGACTTTGCCTTTGCTGTTGCGTCCAACTTCGATCAGAGCCCATGTGTGACACTGGGAAGTCAAGCCATGTTCCTGAGCAGAGTGAAAGGCAAACACCTGATCTGTGAAGCGAGGTGTCTGAAGGACGGACGGCACACCTGTTTTTATGAGATGAAAGTCACGGATGAACTGGGAACAGCAGTAGCCGTTGTCAGCGTTGAAGGGTATCGGGTTGGCCTGCAGAAGTGATTGGTTTTAAAAAATCTTTACAAATGACAGCTTTCGAACTTTACAATTGACCGATATCATTGAGCATGAGAGAAGAATCACTACCGTTTCAGGGAGTTGTACATGCCAAAGATCACGGGCAAAACGAAACAGATACTATTCATATTGATCAATTGTATGGTTTGGTGCGCCATCGGCTACCTGGGCTGGGAGAGCGTAGGCGATCAAATCATCCGAAACGAATACATGGCATTGTGCTTTATCGGTTACCCCGGATTTTTCCTGGGACTCGTGGGAAGCATCATCTATCTATATAATCACGATCACAGTTAAAAGCTTCTGCTGTATTTCACAGCGCATCATACACACAATTAAGACCCCCGTTTTCGCGGGGGTCTTAATATATTTCCTTTCCGCAAAGACGCACGATAATCTGTTTGCTTTTATAATATACAGTGTTAAAATATTACGAGGAGGATATGATGATGAAAAAACCTGATAAAGGCCAGATATGGGTGATGCGTGACGAGGTGCTGTCAGAAAAGATGCCGACCTATAAAGAACGGCGGATCCTGGCCCACGGAGAGGAACTGATGTGCGTCGAAAACGCCTTTGAGCCCGGAGACAAGGCACCATGGCACGAGCACGTCCACGCACAGATCACGTATGTCATGGAGGGAGAATTTGATTTTAATGTTGGCGGAGAACATAGAACCGTAACGGCAGGGGATTCCGTCTATATGGCGCCCCACGTCTATCACGAAGTGATATGCACGAAACCGGGGAAGGTCATCGATATGTTCTCGCCGATGAGAGAAGACTTCGTATAAGGAAGATTTCACACGAGGAGGAGCAAAATGAGAATCATATACAACGAGAACAGAGAAATCGTTGACGCGATCAGGGCAGGCCTTAAGAAAAAAGAAGGCTATTGTCCGTGCCGTGTGGAGAAGATCGAGGACAACATCTGCATGTGCAAAGAATTCAGAGACCAGATCGCCGATCCGGATTTCGAGGGCTACTGTCACTGCATGCTGTATTACAAGGAGAAATAGGGCATAGGAATGAAGATGCAAAGGCTTTGAAGGGCGTTGGAACTCCTGATGAGCGTTTTCCACCGATTCTTTGTTTTATAAGCCATCGCGGTGTAGTAATTTCCTATAATCCCACCGATTTGAACTCATGAAGGTCTTCGCGGTGTAGTTTCAGAGCCTTTTGCGAGAAGACACGATAAAAAACCCCACCGAAAACTTCTGGAATGCAGCAATTTAAAAGATAAAGGTGGAAACGGGGCTCAGGCAGTTGTCAATGGATTAATGACAGGTGTCAATGGACCAGGGACAGCGCAGAATAAAACAGAACAATAAAAAAGGGGACTGGTACAGTCCCCTTTGTTCGTCACGATTCTTATTTCACCGTAAACGGGCTGTCTGCTGCGCCCATGCTGATTTTCTTGACGTGATCCAGAAGTTCAGGATACTCAGCGGACTGCGTTTCATCTTCGGGATCGCACTGCAGATCCGTCGGGAACATTGCGATGAATCTCTTGCCCAGGGATTCGCTCTCCCCGGCGATGGCGTAGTCAGGAAATTCTTCGTATGAAGTATCGTCCATATTCATCGCCATGATGGTCACAAGCTCTCCGCCGAAGCCGGCGCTCTCAGCAGGCATGTAATAAACTGTTACGGAATCTTCGCCGTTGGCTGTATATGACCAGGTGCCCGTGTTCGGCATGGTCAGTTCGAAGCCGTTGCCCTTAAGGACAGCGCTGTCACCGCTTTCTGCTACATCTAATCCCTCTGAGATATTGTAATCTGCCGCTTCCTGAGTCGCTACAGTTTCTTCTGCAGTGGTCTCTTCACTGACTCCGTCGTCTGAACTGGCGGTTTTGCTGCCGCATCCGGCGAAGGCGAATACCATACAGAGAGAAAGAACTGCTGCTATTGTTAAATGGAATATACTGTTTTTCTTTTTCATAATCTTACCTCCGGCAAATCTATAAACTCACTCCCAGAGCCATTATACCATAAGCACGCCAAAAACCAAATAACAGCCGTTTCCTACTTCTCGCAGGTCACAGCTGTTATTGGATTACAAATACTTCTGGCGGTCTCACCTCTTTCTTTCGGTTCCTCCCGGAGCTCTTCTCCGGTTCCTTGCCGGGGTCCCTCCCCGTATTGTTCCCTGGCTCTACTTCAGCCTCGGGCGCTACCATGTTCCACGGAACCTTTATTTTTTAATGTGCATCGTCAGTTCTTAAACTCCCGTTTCTTCTGACTAAACATATTATAGCATACCCTGCGATAATTGCAAGACTTTTTTGACAATTCAAACAAATAACCCTGGGTCGCGAACAATCACCACCACCATCAAAAATTATTAGCACTCTCGTCAAGTGAGTGCTAAAAAACTATTGACTTGCATATTTCCAGGTATTAAAATGTAATTGACAAAGAAAAAGGGGGAAACAAAATCATGAATATAGAAAAGTACACACAGAAAGCACAAGAGGCAATCATTGATTGTCAGAACATAGCTGTCGAGGAAGGCCATCAGCAAGTCGACGGCGAGCATCTGCACATGGCTCTGCTGATGCAGAAGGACGGGCTGATCCCGAAGCTTCTTAAATACGCGGAGATCAATCCGGGAGAGCTGATCGGAGCCGTGCAGGCGGAACTGGACAAGCTTCCTAAGGTAAGCGGCGGAGCTGACCAGATGTATTCCACCAGGAGACTGCAGCAGATCTTCTCAAGCGCGGAGAAGAAGGCGGAACAGTTAAAGGACGAATACGTCAGCGTAGAGCATTTGTATATGGCGCTGCTGGATGAGAGGAATACTCCATCCGCTGAAATATTCAAGCGCTACGGCATGAGCAGGGACTGCTTCCTGAACGCGCTGAATAAAGTCAGGGGAAACCAGAGAGTCACCAGCCAGAATCCGGAAGAGAATTATGACGCCCTGAATAAATACGGGCGCGACCTGGTGGAAATGGCCAGAGACGGCAAGCTGGATCCGGTAATCGGCAGAGACGCTGAGATCAGACATACGATCCAGATTCTTTCGAGAAGAACGAAGAACAACCCGGTGCTCATCGGCGAGCCTGGCGTAGGTAAGACAGCAGTTGTCGAGGGCCTGGCCCAGAGAATCCTCAACGGCGACGTGCCGGAAGGATTGAAGGATAAGACCATCTTCGCGCTGGATATGGGCGCGCTGATCGCCGGCGCTAAATTCAGGGGAGAATTCGAAGAACGACTCAAAGCCGTACTCAACGAGATCGAGAAATCTGACGGCAGGATTTTGCTGTTCATCGATGAGATACACAATATCGTAGGCGCAGGCAAGACGGAAGGCGCTATGGACGCGGGCAATCTGCTGAAGCCGAAACTCGCCAGAGGCGAACTGCACTGCATCGGCGCCACTACGCTGGATGAATACAGGAAGTACATGGAAAAGGACGCGGCACTGGAGAGAAGATTCCAGAAAGTCATGGTGGATCAGCCTACCGTTGAAGACACCATATCCATACTCAGAGGCCTCAAAGAGAGATTTGAGATCCACCACGGCGTCAGGATCACGGACAGCGCGCTGATCGCGTGCGCGACTCTGAGCGACAGGTACATCAGCGACAGATTCCTGCCGGACAAAGCCATCGACCTTATGGATGAGGCGGCGGCCAGAATCAGAACGGAAATCGACAGCATGCCTGCGGAACTGGATGAGATCTCCAGAAAGATCATGCAGCTGGAAATCGAGAAACAGGCGCTCAGCAAGGAGACGGACAAAGGCTCCAAGGTCAGACTGGAAGCGCTGGAAAGAGAACTGGTCCAGCTTAAAGACGAGAGCAATTCCATGAGGGCCCAGTGGGAAGGCGAAAAGAAAGCCATCGCCGAGGCCAAAGAGGTCAAGCAGCAGATCGATGATGTGAGACACGAGATCGAAGAAGCCGAGAGACATTACGATCTGGAGAAACTGGCGGAACTGAAATACGGCAAGCTGCCTGCCTTGGAGAAAAAGCTGGAAGAAGAAAAGGCCAAGGCCGACAAGGCGGAAGAAGCAAGACTCCTGAAGGAAGAAGTAACAGAAGAAGAAATCGCCGAAGTCATCTCCGGCTGGACGGGAATTCCTGTCGCCAAGCTGGTGGAAACGGAGCGGGAGAAACTCCTGAGACTTCCGGAGATTTTGCATAAGAGAGTCATCGGTCAGGAAGAGGGCGTCAAGGCAGTGGCTGAAGCGGTGCTCAGAGCCAGAGCCGGACTCAAGGATGAGCACAGACCGATTGGATCATTCATTTTCCTGGGACCTACAGGTGTAGGTAAGACAGAGCTCGCAAAGGCTTTGTCCGAGGCCCTGTTTGATTCCGAGAGAAATATGGTACGTATCGACATGTCGGAATACATGGAGAAGCACTCCGTATCCAGACTTGTGGGAGCGCCTCCGGGATACGTCGGATACGATGAGGGCGGACAGCTTACAGAAGCGGTCAGAAGGAAGCCTTACAGCGTCATCCTGTTTGATGAGATCGAAAAAGCCCACCCGGATGTATTCAACATCCTGCTGCAGCTTTTGGATGACGGCAGACTGACGGATAACCAGGGAAGAACCGTGGACTTTAAGAACACCATCGTCATCATGACTTCCAATATCGGCAGCAACATGCTGCTGGACGGAATCAGAGAAGACGGTACGGTGGACGACGAGGTCAAGGAGAAGGTCGAAGGGGAAATGCGTAAGTATTTCAGACCGGAATTCCTCAACAGAATCGACGCTACGGTGGTATTCTCACCGCTGACAGAAGAGCAGATCGTCAAGATCATCGACCTGTCCATGAAGGATATCGAAGCCAGACTGGCGGAACGTGAAATCAGTCTCGAACTGACGGACAAAGCGAAGGAATTCATAGCCAGAGAAAGCTATGACGCGGCTTACGGCGCCAGACCGGTGAAGAGATATCTGCAAAAGAGCGTGGAAACAGAGCTGGCGGGCGAGTTGATTCGCGGCACCATCGTAGATGGAGATACCGTTGTGATCGACACTAATGGAGAGAAGCTGACTTTCTCCTGTAAAAATTGATGATAAACGTCAGGATATAATCGTAGACCAGCAGGAACAGAGTGCCTCCTATGATCAGGACGGCTGACGGATACTCAGGCAGGTGGATGCCTGAAGCCAGAACGGACTTGAACAGGAGGATACCGAGACACATCAAAGCGGCGAAGAAGATGAGCTTAAGGCTGATCTGGACTGCGCCGCTTTTTGATTTCTCTATAAAATATTTCACGATACCGTAGTATCCGAAGAAAAAGATATACGGAATCAGCGCGATTTTGCCCGGGATCAAAATCAGTCCCAGGATGCACGCGCCTGCGTATAGCAAAAGTCCGCCTCCGATTCCCGTCTCTATGATCATGATGACGGTGAAGACAGAACTTAGGGCGAACAACGTCAAGTCGATGCCCGGCACGAAAGTGGCGCCGAACATAAATATAACAGCCAGGGCGAGACAGATCCCGCCCAGCGCGATTTTGAATGTCTTAGAACGCATCACAGCAGCAATCCGCGCAGATGTAACACTGGAGCGCCTTACAGCAGAAGTCATCGTTCATCTGACTGTTGTAGCCGTGACCCGCAGCCTGATTCTGGAACATACCGCCCTGATTGACGATAGCTCTGAGATGCTGGTTGTACTCAACATTGTTTGGCTGCATATTGACCGCTGTCTGCAGATTGCTGACAGCTTCATCGTACCAGCCCTTTCTGGAGGCGATGACGCCCTTGAGGAAGAACCACTCTGCGCTCCTGTCGCCGGTCCTGTTGAGGATATTCTCAGCCGCCGCCAGATTCCCTGCGTCGATATACCTTCGGGCCTGCATGTAGTCGCTGCCGCCCGCATTGTAACTGCCGTTTCCACTGTAGGACTGGGACTGTCCCGCATGGTTCTTCATGAGCATGTCGTATGCTTCATTGACTTCCTGCAGCTTCTCCTCAGCCAGATCAGCCAGCGGATTATCCTGATATTTATCAGGATGGTATTTCCTTACCAGTTCTCTGTAGGCCGCTCTGATTTCTTCTTCTGATGCGCCTTCTTTTATTCCTAAAACCTCATATGGATTCATCCGGATCCTCCTTATGGTCCTCTTTGTGTTCTAATATTTCTTCGGTCTTTCGGTTCATGCCGAAGTATATCACGTTTTCTATTATACCCTTATTTTTCTTTATATCAAGATTTTCGATGCTTTTGCTCAGCACCGCCAGATAATGATAGAGATTGAACGCCACACGCTCGCGTATTCTGGCGCGGAACGCATCAGCGGTCTCGCCGGCCAGACTCTCGTCCCCCGAAACGCGGCCTCTGAAATCAAATCTGTACAGCAGCGGATTATATGCTCCGTCCTGGATGTTCTCCTCGATATCGTCCAGGGCGTCGATCAGATAGATCCACTTGCCCATATGATACCCGATTTGTGCGAAGGTTTCGTGAAGTTCCGAAGATCCTTCCCGGAATATCGCTTCCATGATTTTCGCAAAAGCTTCGGCAGCCTCGTCGAGGCTGGCGCAATGTTCGGATTCGAGCCGGGACAGGACCGCCAGATTCTCGCTTATGGCGCGGCAGAGCGCCGGGCGTTTTTTCTCCAGCCTGCGGTATTTCGAACGCAAAAGCACCGACGCGGCCTTTGCTGATGTCTTGCCCTCATCGTTGACATCATCCATCAGCTTGAACCAGGCCAGGATCAGCATGAGATCGCCGGCGTATTCGATGCTTTCGTTTCTGATCACGGTACGCTTTCGGATGTGGTGGACGACGCAGTGTTCCTGGACGGGCTCATCGGGATCTGCGATCACGCTGCCGAGAAGGACAGCGAGAAAAGCGGCGTCATAACTGAGCGCCATTCTGGGAAACTGACCGTATTCCTTGCCTATGTATTTACATACACCGCAGTAGTAACCGCAGTAGACCTCATATTCCCGGACCTTCAGATCGGGCTTATAAATGCGTACGTATCCTAACATAAGACAAGGGTATCACACTTTTTGCGGGGTGAACACACTTTACATAGATTTTACAAATAAATGATATGGTTTTTGACTAATTGATAGTATTATAATTATGGGGTAGTACGGATTTTACGATCGCAGGAGCTGGAATGATATTTTGTGTGGAAGATGACGTATCTATAAGAGATCTTATGATTTACGCGCTCAGGACTTCGGGTCATGAGGCGCGTGGATTCAATGACGGCGGAGAACTATTCGAAGCCCTGTCTGAATGTGTGAAGAGCGGCGAAATGCCGCGTCTTATCATGCTGGATATTATGCTGCCCGGAGATGACGGAATGGAGATCCTCCGGAAGATCAGAAACAATCCGGCAACAAGATCTATTCCTGTCATTATGGAGACAGCCAAGGGAACGGAATTCGATAAGGTCATAGGCCTTGACACAGGAGCCGACGATTATCTGACCAAGCCCTTTGGCATGATGGAGATGATCGCCAGGGTCAACGCTGTGCTCAGGCGCTCAGGAGTTGCCTCTGATCCCGGCAATGAGATCAGAATGGGACACCTGCTGATGAATACTGATTCTCGCACGGTCAAGACCTCCGGTGAAAACGTGAATCTGACGTATAAGGAATTTGAGCTTTTGCAGCTCTTTATGACCAACCCGGATCACGTGTTCACCAGAGAAAACCTGCTTTCCAGCGTCTGGGGCGTGGAGTTTGCGGGAGAGACCAGAACCGTGGACGTTCATATCGGTACCCTGAGAACCAAGCTGGGTGAAGCGGGCAGGTACATAGAGACCGTACGCGGCGTGGGTTACAGGATGCGAAGGATCTAGAGGAGAATTGGATGGGCAAAAAGAATTTCATCTATAACAGGATCTCCCGAAAGATCGCGTCTGAGGAACGAAGCAAGGCACAGCGTGAAGCGGAGCGGATGAGACAGGAGTTTACCGCCAATGTCTCGCATGAATTGAAGACGCCGCTGCAGTCTATATCCGGATACGCAGAACTCCTGAAGAGTGGCATGGTAAGACAGGAAGATGTCCAGCAGTTTGCGGAGAGGATCTATTCCGAGTCCCAGCGCATGATCACACTGGTGAATGATATATTGGAGCTTTCCCATCTGGATGAAGGTATGGAAGACATCGTCAGGGAAGATGTGGATCTGTATGAGATCGCAAAGGATGCTGTCGCCTCGCTGGAGGAAGAAGCCGCCGGCGCCGGGGTCAGCCTGGAGATCACGGGGGAGCCGAGTATCATCAACGGGTATTCCAGGCTTTTGAGCCTGATTATCTACAACCTGTGTGAGAACGGAATCAAATATAACAATCCCCGGGGCAGCGTCAAAGTCGACATCAATGATTTCGCCGACAGATCCGTATTGACGGTCAATGATAACGGCATTGGGATTCCGATCGATCAGCAGGAACGGGTATTCGAGAGATTTTACAGAGTGGACAAAAGCCACTCCAAAGAAGTTGGCGGAACAGGCCTGGGGCTTTCCATCGTAAAGCACGCAACGGCCATTCATAACGGTGAAATACATTTGGTTAGCGCGCCTAAATACGGCACGACCATCACGATAACATTCAGGAAAGGAGACAAGGCTTGAATTTTGAATCGGTGCTAATGATGCTGGGCGGGATCGGTATGTTCCTGTACGGCATGAAATTAATGGGAAGCTCTCTGGAAAGCGCGGCCGGCGCCAGAATGGAGAAAATACTGGAGCGGCTGACCAGCAACAAGGCCAAAGGCGTTGCGCTGGGAGCGGGAGTCACGGCGGTGATCCAAAGCTCCGCGGCAACGATCATCATGGTTGTCGGTTTCCTGAATGCGGGTATATTGAAGCTCGCCCAGGGCGTTCCCGTTATTATGGGCGCGAATATCGGTACGACCATTACCGCGCAGATCTTAAGAATGGGAGACATAAATGGAGACAACTTCCTGCTGATGATGCTGAAACCATCATCCTTTGCGCCGATTCTCATCGTCATCAGCGCGTTTATCATGCTGATGTCCAAACGGCAGTCGCTGAAGGATAAGATGGGAATCTTCATGGGACTGGGAATCCTGTTCATGGGAATGACACTCATGGAGAACAGCTTCGCGCCTCTGGCGGAGTCAGAGGAATTCGGCAAGGTGTTCACACTCTTTGAGAATCCATTCCTGGGTGTTGCGGTAGGCATGGCCGTTACCGTGCTGCTGCAGAGTTCATCTGCATCCGTAGGCGTACTGCAGGCCACCGCATCAACCGGCGTCGTTACCTTCGCCATGGCGGCTCCTATAGCCATAGGATGCAACCTGGGCAAGTGCGTCACCGTACTGCTGGCTTCAGTCGGCGTCAACAAGGATGCCAAGAGAGCTGTCACCATCGATGTCACCATGTGTGTGTTGGGATCGGCACTGTTTCTCCTGGCTATTTACATCTACCAGGCAGTCATCGGATTTGACTTCTGGAACGACACAGTCAACAGAGGAAGCGTCGCGAACTTCCACACACTGTTCAACGTGGTGATCGCCATCGTATTCCTGCCGTTCATCAACCTACTGATCGCCATATCAAAGAAGGTCGTCAAGGATAAGGAAGGATATTCGAAGATGGATCAGGAACTGGCCATGCTGGATCCGAGATTCTTTGATACTCCGAACGTAGCGCTGGAGCAGTGCAGGAAAGTCATCAACATCATGTGTGACACAGGCAGAGAGAGTTTCAACATCGCTTACGGCCTGGTAGAGAAGTACGATGAAAAACAGAGAGAAATTATAGACGAAAACGAAGCATTTTTGGATAAGACCGAAACGGTACTGGGAGAATATATCGTCCATATCACAGAGCGATCGCTCAGCGCGAAGCAAAATATCTTCGCGACGGAGCTTTTGCATACGGTGGGAGATATGGAGAGAATCGGAGACCACGTGGATAATCTGGCGGAGGAAGCGGAACTCATGCACAATGATGGCGTGAAGTATTCCGACGAGAGTATGGAGGAGTTCAGCTATCTGAAGGCGGCGATCAACGAGGTGCTGGAGATGACGAGCAGGGCATACGAGACCGAAGATGTCTCCGCAGTTCTGAAGGTCGAAGCGCTGGAAGAGATCGTGGACGATATGGTAGACGCCATGAAGATCAATCACGCCACCAGACTCAAAGAAGGTAAGTGTACTGTGGAGAGAGGCGTATCCTTCATCGAAATGCTGACGGATATAGAGAGGATCTCGGATCACTGCAACAATGTATGCCAGCACCTGTTGCAGCGACTGAACGGGCAGGAGCTCAGTACGCACGACAGAAAGCACGAAAACGAAGAAGAGCAAAAGGCCTTCGACGAACTCTACGCATTCTATCACGAAAAATTCCTGAAGCCCATAGAGTAATAATGGATTGACGAAACGCATCCCTGTTAGTAGTATTATAAAGAGGGAGGAGCAATCATATGGGCATAGTGAATATCATATCCTTTTTCGGTGGAATCGCATTGTTTCTTTTTGGGATCACCCTGATGGGAGATGGTCTCAAAAAGGTCGCAGGAGACAAACTCGAGACGTTTTTATATAAACTGACAAGCAATTCCTTCAAAGGAATGCTCCTTGGCGTTGGCGTTACAGCTGTCATACAATCCTCGTCGGCGACATCGATCATGACGATCGGTTTCGTCAACTCGGGAATGATGAAATTCAGACAGGCGGTCAGCATTATACTGGGGTCGATTCTCGGCACCAGCATCACGGGCTGGATCGTCTGTCTTTCTGCTATACAGGGAGCAAATGGCTGGGTAGCCCTGCTCTCAACATCCACGATCACCGGTATCGTGGCGATTATCGGCATCTATCTGCGTAAGTTCACGCAATCACAGGTCAAGAATCAGGTGGGCGAGATCCTCATGGGGTTTGCCGTTCTCATGTACGGCATGACCGCGATCAGCACTTCGGTCAAACCGTTCTGCGAGAGCGATCAGTTCCTGCATGTGCTGACGGCCTTCGCGAATCCTGTTCTGGGCATCCTCGCAGGGATCGCTTTCACCGCCCTGATCCAAAGCTCAGCCGCTGCGGTAGGTATCCTGCAGGCGCTGGCCATGACAGGCGTATTACAATTTTCTACGGCATTCCCGATTCTGCTGGGAATCGCTGTTGGGGGTGCGGTCCCTGTATTGATCAGCGCTCTGGGCGCGAATATCAATGGTGTCAGGACGGCGCTGGTGCATTTGCTGATCGATATATTCGGCGCGCTGATATGCGGCGTTGTTTTTTACATCCTGAATGCGATATTTGACTTTTCAATCATGGGCGTAATGATGACAGCTGTCAGCATGGCCATGTTGAATACGCTTTTCAGATTCGTGGTCGTCGTGGTTCTGTTCCCTTGTGTGGGATTGCTGGAGAAGATGGCCTGCGCCATCATCAAGGACAGACCGGAGCCGCCAGCAAGAGAGAACATTCCGGAGCCCGTGGCTCGCCTCGAAGAACGATTCATCCAGCATCCGGCGCTGGCGCTCCAGCAGAGTCATGAAGCCATCGATTCCATGGCCGGACTCGCCGAAACCAATCTGATGGACGCTTTTGATCTGCTGAACAACTATTCCGAGGAAGGATTCAAAGAGGTCAAGCGCGTCGAGAAAATGGTGGATGTTTATGAAGACAAACTGGGATCTTATCTCGTAAAAATCAGTGCGCGTGAACTGTCGAAGAAGCAGAATGAGCAGATGTATGAATTCCTGCATTCCATCACCGACTTCGAGAGAATGTCCGACCATGCATTGAATATCGCGGAGACGGCCAAGGAGATCCACGAAAAGCAGATCGTATTTTCGGAGAGCGCCAATCGGGAACTGACGATACTGCGTGAAGCGGTGACAGAAGTCATCTCTCTGGCAACGGGGGCATTTATTAATGATGACATGGAATTGGCTACCAGAGTGGAGCCTTTGGAAGAACTGATCGATAACCTCTGTGATGAGATGAAGAATCATCACATCGACAGACTGCAACGCGGCGAATGTGCCCTGGAAAAGGGTTTTGCGTTCAACGATCTTATCACCAATTACGAACGGATCTCAGACCATTGCTCCAACATTGCGGTCGGCATGATCGAACTCGGCAACGAAGAATTCGATACGCATAAATATCTGTCCAGTCTGAAGAAAATGAAGAACGAAAATTTCAATAGATTGTTTGAAGAGTATCAGGCCAAATATTCCCTTGATTCATGATGACAATGCATAGAGCGGATAATTTGATGAGAGAGCTTGAGACTGCCGGATACGAAGCTTACTACGTAGGCGGATGCGTCCGGGATTTTGTGCTGTCTGGGATGGGTCTTTCTCCTGCAAAAGCCGGAGACATAGACGTCACGACAGACGCTACGCCGGAAGAAATGCTGGACGTGTTTCGGGACTACCGGCTCATTGAGACCGGGCTCAAACACGGAACGATGACGGTGTTAACTGCAGACGGCATGCCGGTGGAGATCACCACTTACAGGACAGATGGAGACTATTCGGATCATCGTCATCCGGACAGCGTTGCGTTCGTCAGAAATCTGGAGGAGGATCTGAAACGCAGGGACTTCACCATCAACGCCATGGCGATGGACAGATCCGGAAACCTGCGGGATCCTTTTGGCGGCACTGCGGATATCGAAAAACGTGTCATACGGGCGGTAGGCGATCCTGACAGACGTTTCGATGAAGATGCGCTGCGGATCATGAGAGCGCTGCGGTTCGCGGCGGTGCTGGGAGACGGCGCCCATGGTGGCAATGTACAGTTTACGATCGATCAGACCACAGAAGAGGCGATGTTCAGAAAGAAGGGGCTGCTGAGAAACGTATCGTCCGAGCGAATCTACGCCGAGTTTAAGAAGCTCATCACAGGACATCACGGAGGGGATGTGGTGAGAAAATACGTGGATATACTGGGAGTGGTGATTCCGCAGCTTTTGCCGATGAAGGGCTTCGATCAGAGAAATCCGTATCATAAGTATGATATACTGGAGCACTGCGTCAGGGCCATGGAAGTCGTCAGGGCTCTGGATCCGGAAGATGCGTCGAAGGTAGAATATATGAAAATGGCCGCCTTGTTCCACGACATCGGCAAGCCGGACACATTTTTTATCGGTGAGGATGGCATCGGCCACATGTACGGACATCCGGCGAGAGGTGAGGAAATCGTCAGAGAGATCATGGCGGATATGAAGGCGGACAGGTTCACCACAGAGAAGGTGGCGCTGCTGGTCAAGTACCATGATCTGGTGTTTCAGAATGACAGAAAACTGCTTAAGAAATGGATGAATAAATACGGCGCGGAGCTTTTGCTGGAAATCCTGCACATCAAGCGGGCGGATAATATCGCAACCGGGAATATGAGCGGTGAGCTTGCCGATAAGTTTGATGCCGTGGAGCAAACGATAGCGGAAATCGTGGAGTCCAGTGAATGTTTCAGTATCAAAGACCTTGCCATTGACGGCAGAGATGTTACCGCGGCAATAAAAGAAGGACCTGAAGTAGGAATGATCCTGCAGCAGATCCTTGAAGAAGTCATAGATGGAAGTCTCGAAAACGATCGGGACGAGCTCCTGGCCCGGATGCGCGAACTCGTCAAATCCCTGCCTTGAGCAGTTCGATGAACTGACGCGCGGTACGCGGGCTCCTGCCGTTTCTGCGGATGGCGTGGGCCTCGGCTCTGCGGAACAGTTCCTCGTCTTCCATGATGAGCCCGTATTCGTCGGCCAGTGATCGGACGATGGACAGATATTCATCCTTGTCCGGTTTCTGGAATGTGATGGTAAGGCCGAATCTGGCGGCCAGGCTCATGGTTTCCTGCAGGGTGTCATTGAGGTGCAGGTCATCGTCAAATCCGCCGCCGGCCATGCGGTCGCTGGCGCGCTCTCTGACCAGATGCCGTCTGTTGCTGGTGGCGTAGATCGCGGTGTTGCTGCTGCATCCGGAAATGCTGCCTTCCAGGATGGCCTTAAGAGCGGAGAAGTTGTCATCGTTTCCGGCGAAACTTAAATCGTCAATAAACAATATGAATTTCAATGGGTTTGAAGCCAGTTCATCCATGATCTCAGGAATCTGGAAGAGCTGGTTTTTCTTTACCTCTACGATTCTGAGGCCCCGGTTTGCATACGCCGCTGCGACGGCTTTGATGGTGGAGCTTTTGCCTGTGCCCATATCGCCGTAAAGCAGCATATTGCTGGCGCCGGTGCCGTTTAACAGAGCTTCCGTGTTTTTGATGATAAGACCGCGTTCGCGCTCGTAACCGAACAGCTGATCCAGCCGCTGGTAGTCCGGATGTGTGACAGGTGTGATATGCCCGTCAACAATACGGAAGAATGTATATTTGGCGAAATCCCCGTAGCCGGTTTCTCCCAGTCGGCCCAGCTTAGCGGAAAACTCTGCGGCCAGATGCAGGCTGCGGGTGTTCCATGATGGCAGATAGAGTTCATCGGCGCATTCCGGCAGATTGCTGCGCAGGATGGCCTGCATATCTGATGAAGTTACAGAAGCGATCTCTTCCAGCGTCTGCAGCTCGTGCTTGACGGCCTCGGTTATGGCCGCGTCCGGCTCATTGCCTGCGGCGATGGATTTAACATAGAAGTTATCGTCCTCCAGCGCCAGATCCCGTATATGTCCGGACAGATCATCGGTGGTCTGATACAGGTTTGAAACAAAACAGCTGTAATCCGAGATCGTAAGACTGTCCAGAAGAATCCTGAGAGAACGGATGACGGGATCTGCCTTCAGATCAGCAAACACTGTAAGGGAATCTATCTTCATTTTTAATTCGGTCGTGTTTAACATCGTAATACCTCTTAAGGGATTGGATTATCATCAGAAATACGTTTCTATATGTTTACGAACCAGCGACAAAGCGTTCTCATAGCCGCCGGCATCTTCCCAGTCGCCCGAGATATAATATTTAACGAGATTGTAGATCCGGTCTCTGTAATAATCCAGAGCGCCTTCCAGATTCCGGCCTTCTGTGATGAGCTGGCGTACATCCGCAGGGGAGTAGTCAATCGTAATTGTTCCGCGTTTCTTACCGGTCTCATCGGATTCTGATTCCGTAACATCGATGATGGCCAGTTCGCATCGGCTGCCGAATTCCAGTACGGGTTCCAATCTGATTTTTCGCATGGTGTCCTCCTTGTTGATGATGAAAGTATTATACATCATAATTGGCAGGTGGTAAATCAAGCAGATTCTTCTGAATGTCCTCTGCCTCATTATATGGTTATTTCTATGCAAATCAAAGAAAGAATCGAGCAATGCAGACAAAAGAACCAATATTCTGAATACGATCAAAAGCATTGACACAAGCTGATGAACTGTGATAATTTTTTCCCGGCCGCGCGGGAGGCGTGCCGGAAGGGAATGACGATGAGGAAAGACAACGTCACGGAAGAATACGTGAAATTCGAAAATGAGGACGGGATCCTGAAAGACTACGATCCTGACCTTGTGAGGATAGATGAAGAAGAAAGCCTAAGAGAGGATCTCTCAGGCTATGTTTATGAGAACAAAGAGGGGGACAGCAGGCAATACCTGCCGCAGACGCTGTCGGAAAAAAGCCCTGTCATCGCGATCTGATAATGGGAGTAGTCGATAGCTACAATCAGGGGAGAGGTTTTAAAGGGATTGTTGATGATTTCGTAGTCAACGCGACGTTTGTGGTTGCAGGACTGGTTATTGGAGCGGTTGTTACAACATTAGCGACATCAATAATTGGAAGCGTTGCTGTAGGTGCTTTTGTAGGTCTGATTGTAAGCAGTGCGGTTAGTGATGCAACTGAAAGGTTTGGGTTAAAGAAACGCTATAGGAAAGGAGTGAAATACATCAGTAATGAATTACTATAAGAATGTTGAGGACTTCATTTCCCATAGGGAGTTGCAAGATACGAAAAGATAAAATGGAAAGGGATACTCGGAATGGCAGTATTTAGCATTATTTGCTCATTGCTGATGTGCCGGGGCCCCCTGATTTATGTTATCAGTGCATTGAATATTGCAGTTGTAATAGTATTATTAGTGATAATACACTCCCGCAAAGTAAAGTATATATTTTTTTTCGAGGGTCTACAGGGGCTAATTCTTTTGTTTAGTCTTGCTTCTGCTATCAGTGCTTTAATTATTGGCTCCGGAGGACACGCAAAGTATAAAGTGTTTTTTATAGCAGTATTGGTTTGGATCATAACAGCAGTGATAGAAGTGATACTAACAAGGAGAAGAATCAGGAAGGGGTATTATGCCCTAAACAAAATATATAAAAGTAATAGGGAAGATTTATTAGTTGTAGTAGCTCCGGGCTGTTATCTCGCCTACAAACTAGGGGGAGAAATGGATTCAACTGTAATATTTGAGGGGTTTCTGATCCTGTTTCTGGTGTTTGTCATAAAAATTGTCGAATCTTTCATGATGCATTACTATGTAAATAAATATGACCTTGAGGATAAGATCAGAATCGGAGATGTCAGAACCTGATTGGGTTGACTGACACTGAGAAGATACGGCTTTTACTACTGCAACGCCAGGTATTATGACTCTCATGATGCGTGCTTTACCAGCATGGATACCTACAGAGGTGACGGTACGCTTCCTCTTACCCTGAACCTTTACATCTACTGCGGCGGGAATCCCATCAACTTCACTGACCCGACAGGGCATTCATTTTTGGGGAAGATCTTCAAAAAAGCTAAACGTGTCGTAAGGAAGGCCTTCAGAGCAGTAAAAAGATCTGTAAAGAGGACGGTCAAAAGAGCCGTCAGGTCAGTCCGAAACAAAGCGAGAGCCGCATCATCAAAGATAAAGGCCGTAAAGAAAAAATTAAAGAAGAAGAGAAAGAAGAATATACCAACTATGAAAAGTCAAGGGAATAATCAGAAGAAAAGTAAAAGTATGAAATATGAAATTGTTGACATCTCTGTACTGCCGGAGAACTTAAAAGACCCAAGGGACTTGACAAAGAAAGAAGTTCAAAGAATGTTTGATTGGTATATCGATCAGAAGGATAAAAGGATAGAGATATTAAGAGAATGGGTAAATCATACTTCAGATCATCCCATCACTTTTGATTACACACCGGAATCTTTGATAGATATATGGGAATGGTTTGAGGAACGTATGCAGAAAAAGAAAAGGACCCGGGAAGAGATCCTTGAAGAGAGAAAAGATAACCCGGAATGGATGTACGAATATATACCCGATGATAAGTTCACATATGAGACACTAAGTTATATATATGACATTGCGTATTACTTTGGTGAGGTCATGGTCAGGAACAATCCGGAACTGTACTGGGGGTATTTCACAAAGCCGAGGAACTATGCAGATGTCAATGAGCCTGTAGTGTTGGGGTTCATTAAGAAGAAGTCTCTTAACCCGCGAAGAATAGTAAATGTTTGCGCGTTGAAATCATGGGATAAAAGAAATAAAGAAGAGGTATATGAAACATACAATGTTTGGAAATCATATATACAGCTCACGAGTAAAACAGAATAATGTAAGTACTGAACAAATGTATTATGACACAAACAGTAAAAATGGAAAGGAGAGTATGATTTAGCTTCTAACTAATCATACAAGCAAAAAAATGAGGATGGATATAGAAAAAGAAGTTGATCAATACTTAGAGGTTATATTAGGGAAAAATATAGTGGAAGGGCATTTCAAAGCTCACAGTATCGCGCTGTTTGTTTTATGGTGTGTTATTATTTTGGGCTTGAATGCATTTTCGATAATGTGCCTCAAGCATTGGTGGCCATTGTCTTTTGGATTTTTCATTGTTGTAATACTAATGATAAAGGCAGGGAGCCTAATTCGGAAAAAAGACTATTCGTGGTTCTTATATATTCCATATGTGGGGACGGGTCTCATCTTATCATTACTATCCATACTAGCAGGAGTAAGGAGCCTTGAGGTTAGCACTCTTTATTATTTGGTAACAATGGCAGTATTTGTTGGTGGGGCGGTGTCGTTTTCACGCATTTTGTTTAAGTCTCTTATGAAACAAATTGAAACAAAAACGACTAAGGACACGTCTTCTGGTTATGGCGGAATTTCAACCATGCTGGGTCTAATTGCGGCAACCTTTTCGATGGTAATAGCAGAACGGATGTCATCTCCGACGCAGGCCCTTTTTTTTGCCATTGCACTAGCATTTGTTCAGGGCTGTAATATATATTTTATAACACCGTATGTATTAGGCAAACAATATGATCCGAGCGGAGAACTTATTGCGAAAATCAGACAAAAGAACGGTTGACACCTGCACTCCAACGATGTATTATGTTAATGCAATATTGTTTTAACGCAATAAAGCAATCAGAGGAGAAAGGAGGCGTCTGATATGACCATTATAGTGAAGGACGATAAGGGCGAAGTCGTCATCGAGAAGGAAGTTGACGCGAAGGAATGCAGGATCGATATTACCGAGAGTCTGAACGGTCAGATCCAGTGCTCCGTCCAGCAGATGATTGCTTCAATACATTGATCGGGACATTGATCGCATTGATCAGGAGGCCTGCGGGCCTCTTTTTATATTGTCAGAAACTGGAATATGCGTTAAAATATAACCATGAATATGATGAATTTTGAGAGTATTTTCAAAGTCATGCAGGCGAAGGATACGTTCATGAGAAACCATCCTAAGATGGAACGATTCATAGGCAATGTCCAGGCCAAAGGCTTTTGCGAAAATCAGGAGATAGCTGTAGCGGTACGCTATCCCGACGGAACTGAATACAAGACAGGCATCAGAGTGACGCAGTCGGATCTGGAACTTCTCAATGCCCTGAAGAACATCAAGGGGTAGGCTATGAGATTGAATAAGTATATTGCCTCTGCAGGCGTATGCAGCAGGCGTAAGGCCGACGAACTCATCGCCAATGGGAACGTGAAGGTCAATCACGCTGTCGTTCGCGAGATGGGTTTTGATGTGGGCGAGGGCGACAGAGTCGTCGTCAATGGCAAACTGATCGACGGAAGTAAACCTAAGGTCTATGTCGCCGTGAACAAACCCATGGGATACATCACGTCCATGGACGACGATAAAGACAGAGCGACGGTCGCGGAGTTGGTGGCGGATATTCCCGAGAGATTATTTCCTGTGGGCAGACTGGACTATAATACGACGGGGCTTTTGCTGATGACCAACGACGGTGAGCTGACGTACGCGCTGACGCACCCCAAACACGAGGTCGGTAAAACATATGTCGCTACGGTTGCCGGCGTGCTGTCGGATAAGAGAATCGCGCAGCTCAGGCGCGGCGTCGATATCGGCGGATTCGTAACATCCCCTGCGAAGGTGAAAGTGATCAGGCAAAACCCGCGCTCCACCGTTGTGGAGATCACCATACACGAGGGGAAGAACCGTCAGGTGCGTAAGATGTTCGCGGCGGTAGGAAACAGAGTCCAGTCTCTGCAGCGCATCGCGGTGGGCGATATCAGACTGGGCAGACTCAAAGAAGGTCACTACAGGAAGCTGACCAGGAATGAGATAGAATATTTAAAAACACTATAGAATCTGTAAGAGACTATTTCGAAAGATTGCGGAAGTGTTTGCGGTGCATGTACTTGCGCCGAGGCATTTTGAGCTTGCTAAGGCCACGGTTGTAGATTTTGTAACCCAGAATCCCGGTCCAGTGGTCTTTTGCTTTGCCTTTTTTCGTGTCTTTGCGCTCGATGCCGGTGGCGGAAATAATCGTCCCGTTCTTGATGGCGTCGATGAAGTCGACGTTGCAGGTGATGTCGGCATCGATCTCCGTCCAGGCCATGCCGATGTACTTGCTGCTGTGGGCGTCGGTGCCGGAAGTTCCGGGAAGACCGTATTTGGCTGCCAGCTCCGATGCCAGATAGTTAGAATCGTGCTTCTCGCAGGTGTTAAAGACTTCTACGAAATCGATCTGCTCCAGAAGTTTAATGTCCATGAGCTTGAAACCCATGGCTGAGGATGAGGCAACGCCAAACGGATGCGCCAGTCCGACGATGCCGCCCAGCGAATGGACGAGGCGGATCAGCTTCATGCAGCGCATGCCGCGGATTTTGAGCAGTTTAGGGTACAGACCGTCCGGAAGCACCACAAGTACATGGCCGGCATCCTTGGTATCGTACTCGATGCCGCAGATGACTGTCATTCCGGAATATTCGGGCAGATCTCTCATATACGCCCATTTCTTACATGCGCGGTAGCTGTTATGATCGGCGAACATGAAGCCGTCATAACCCAGCATGCGGTATTTACGCAGGTATTCCGAAAGCGGCACTTTAGAGTCGAATGATCCCTCTTTCGTGTGGCAGTGCAGGTCAAATTTCAAATCAGTATCCTCTTATCCTCATCCATCATTCTTTACGAAAAGAAAAAGCTGTCGCCGGCAAATGGCGGACGACAGCCTTGGTAACGAAATTATTTTCTCTTCATTTCTTTAGGGGTAACGCATGTTCCGGAAGCTCTGGCTACTACGATAGGCTCTTCCAGGAAATCAGCTGCTGAGTCATTGATGTCCTTTCTGGAAACAATGACTTTTCTTGCTTCAAATACCATGTGTCTTGAAGTGTTACCAATCTTATCTATCTCACCGTATGCTTCGATATAGTCGCCAGCATAAGTCGGTGCCAGGAATTCAACATTGTCATATGCGCAGAAGAGGCCCTCGTCTCCGTCCAGCTTGATCAGCAGTTCTGTAGCAACATCACCAAAGAGGTGTACCATGTGCGCGCCGTCTACCAGTTCGCCGCCGTAGTGGGCATCTTTCGCTGACATTCTGAGTCTTAAAGTTGAAGTGATCTTTTCCATGTTCAATCTCCTTTTCATTTATACGTTGTTATTTTACCACACTTTTTATTTATTGCAAAAGCAATGCCAATGGTTTATCATTGAAAATGACAGGAATTGAACCGAAAACGGTTCACGAAAGGAAAGAACGATGAACAGTTATGGACTCGACAGGGTGATATCGCCCAAACAGGTATTTCCGGCATCGGCCTGGGAACTGGACAACAGCAGCGAACTAAAGCCGGGAGAAATGCGCATCGGATTAAGACGCGTGCACGTTGAGAGCACCAGCTTCAGGCAGATCTGCCAGGAGGCGGCCAACGACGAGGATCTGATCAAAGAAAAGATAAAGGATATTGTCATCCGGCGCGGCAAGCTCCACAATCCCATTACGGATACGGGCGGTCTGTTCTACGGCTTCATCGAAGAGATCGACAGTCGGTACGAAAATGAAAAAGGCCTGAAGGTAGGAGATGAGGTGATCTGCAACGCCTCGCTGGCGGGAGTGCCTTTGTTTATCAACAGTATCACTTCTATCGACAAAACATACCCTCAGTTTGAGGCGGACGGGTATGCCATCGCGCTGCCCGGCGTGCCCATCATCAAAAAGCCCGAGGGAATGCCCATGGATCTGCTGCTGTTTACCTTCAACGAGTCCGGGACCATATATAAAGTAGGCAGAGAAGCGGCGGGCAAGAGCCGGTTTGCCATCATCGGCAATAACATGCTCATGTCGCTGCTCTACGGATACACGGTGAGACAGGCGGCAGGACCTGACGCGGAGGTCTACTGCGTGCTGGACAGAAACACGGACATCACGATGCAGGGCGATGGACTCAATGAGATCATGGGGCAGGTATTCACCCAGGTTTCCTACCATAACCTGATGAAACCGGTGGCTTGTCTCAGGAGCTTCAGCAAATATCCCGGCATGGATATGGTGGTGAACTGCGCGGATATTCCCGGTGCGGAGACGGTCAGCGTGATGGCCACCAAATCCGGAGGGACCGTTGTATTCGCTAACTTCATCAGCAACTATAATATGGCCCTGTATATCACGGAAGCCATATCCAGAGATATCCGCATCACCTGCGCCGAAGGGTACCTGGAGGAGTATGACGAGTACGACTTCGAGATCGTGAAGGGCATCGCGCCTTACATCGACGGCGCCATGGTTCCGAGAAACAAGATGAAGCGCAAAGGCTTCCGGTCGGAGACGGACAAGGCGGTCTTCGATCACTACAACCACTACGATATCTCCGTGGCGGAGGATCTGGTTGCTGTGAGCAAAAAGATGCACGAAGTTCTGGATGAGATCATGAGCGTATCCCGTTATGACTGCAACGTCCTGATCACGGGAGAAACAGGCGTAGGTAAGGAAAAGGTGGCGAATATCATACAGAAAAACAGCGCCAGGAAAATGCAGCCGTTCGTCAAGATCAACTGCGCGTCCATACCGCCGAATCTGATGGAATCGGAGTTCTTTGGTTATGAGAAAGGCGCATTTACAGGAGCAGACGCGAAGGGCAAACGCGGGTATTTCGAAGTTGCGGAAGGCGGCGTCATCTTCCTGGATGAGGTGGGGGAACTGCCTCTTGATATCCAGGCCAAGCTTCTCAGAGTCATCCAGGACGGAGAATTCATGCGGGTCGGCGGCACGAAACCGGTCAAGACCAACGTGAGGATTTTATCGGCCACCAACAGGGATCTGGAGGAACAGGTGCGGAACAAAGCCTTCCGAAGGGATCTGTATTACAGGTTGAACGTATTCCCGATCAATGTGCCGGCGCTGGACGAGAGGAAGGATGATATCCCGCCGCTGGTGGACAATTTCATCAGGAAATACAACGAGAAATTCGGCATCAATAAGTTTATGGACGACGATGCCAAGGATTATCTGGCGGCCCAGAGCTGGCCGGGCAACATCAGGGAATTGGAAAATGTGACCCAGAGACTTATGATCTCAAGTCCCAACGACATGATCACGCTGGTCGATGTCATGAAAGAGCTGGGAGGAGACCTGATCAGCGCTGCCGATCTGGACGCGCAGGTCAAGCAGCTGGAGGAAGGAGAGATTGGCCTGACCAAGGCGGTGGAGTCATTCGAAAAGGCGATCATACAGAACGCCTGCAAGAAATACGGATCCACCAGAAAGACGGCCAAGGCCATAGGAATCTCCCAGACGCAGCTGGTGAGAAAAAAGAACAAATACGAAATAGGATGAAACATGATCATCATTAAAGGAGATTGGATATGCGAACCGATTTTGGTTCGCATATTTTTTGCCTTTGAACCGAAAGCGGAGCGCATAGGGCGGCGCCGCCTTTCACGGCGTGCGCGCCTTGACGGAAACAAAAAAATATAACGTGCGGAACCCTTGGAGTTTCAACGCCGCAACTTGATTGTTAAGAAATTGGCATACAAGTTGCTTAATATAGAGACACGTTAAAGCAGCCTTTGTGACAAAGGCGTAGGCCTTGGCACAAGGCTATCAGATAATTTGTTTTAGGAGGAATTAGAAACATGAAACACGGAAGCCCTTACGGAACACACAGAGTTATTTCACCAAAAGGCGTACTGCCACAGCCTGCAGATGTCATCGACAACACGATGGAAATCTATGACAACGAAGTTCTGATCGACGTACAGACACTGAACATCGACTCAGCTTCATTCACAGAGATCGTCAGAAGATCATGTGACGGCAAGAAGCCTGTTGACATCGACAATTCACCTGAAGATCAGGAAAAAGTTAAGAAGACAATGATGGAAATCGTTGCCAAGGCCGGTAAGCACAAGAACCCTTGGACAGGTTCCGGCGGCATGCTGATCGGTACAGTTAAGGAAATCGGACCTGCTTACGAAGGCGACCTGAAGGTTGGCGACAAGATCGCAACTCTGGTTTCACTGTCACTGACTCCGCTGGTAATCGAAGAGATCCACGAAATGAGACCTGGAATCGATCAGGTTGACATTACCGGACAGGCAATCCTCTTCCAGAGCGGTATCTATGCAGTACTTCCGGATGATATGCCGGAAGGTCTGGCACTGTCAGCACTGGACGTTGCAGGAGCTCCTGCACAGGCTGCGAAACTGTCACACCCTGGCGACACGATCCTGGTTATCGGCGGCGGCGGCAAGTCAGGTCTTCTCTGCCTGTATGAAGCAAAGAAGAGAGCTGGCGTAACCGGTAAGGTAATCTGCGCTGCAGGTTCACAGAAATCAGAAGACAGAGCCAGAAATCTGGATCTGGCAGACGAATACTTCCACATGGATGCAACGGATGCAGTCGGAATGTATGAGAAGATCATGGAGCTGACTGACGGCAAACTGTGTGACGTTGTTATCAACTGCGTAAACATCCCGAACACAGAAATGGCATCCATCCTTTCCTGTAAGGATGACGGCGTAGTTTACTTCTTCTCAATGGCAACTGACTTCACAAAGGCAGCCCTGGGCGCAGAAGGCGTTGGCAAGGACGTAAACATGATGGTAGGAAACGGATACACCAAGGGCCACGCAGCAATCACTCTGCAGGTTCTCAGAGAGCACGAAGGCATCAAGAAGCTCTTTGAAGAAATGTATGCGTAAGCGAGCCGCTTAAATCAAGTTGAGTAGTTTTACCAAATCGATGAAAAGGAGATAAACATGGCTATTAGAAATTGGAAAGACATTCCTCTCTTCAAGGATGTAACAGAGGAACAGTGGAACGACTGGCATTGGCAGGTCGCGAACAGACTGGATTCAGTAGAAAAGATCAAGCAGGTTGTGAACCTTACTCCTGAAGAAGAGGCAGACATTGCTAAGGTTATGAACGGCTTCAGAGTTGGCATCACTCCATACTACGCTTCACTGATGGATCCTGATGATCCACACTGCCCGGTAAGGATGCAGGCGGTTCCTACACTCGCTGAAACTCACAGAGCAGAATCAGATATGCTGGACCCTCTTCACGAAGATGAAGACTCCCCGGCACCTGGACTGACTCACAGATATCCTGACAGAGTTCTCTTCCTGATCACAGACCAGTGCTCCATGTACTGCAGACACTGTACGAGAAGAAGACTGGCAGGAGAAACTGATGGCGCCAGAAGCATGGACGACATCAATGCATGTATCGAATATATCCGTAAGACTCCTGTAGTAAGAGACGTTCTCCTCTCAGGCGGCGATGCGCTTTGCGTTGAGACTGACGTTCTCGAATACATCATCAGCGAGCTGAGAAAGATCGATCACGTTGAGATCGTAAGAATCGGATCCAGAACTCCTGTCGTTATGCCGCAGAGAATCACAGATGAGCTTTGCGATATGCTGAAGAAATATCATCCGATTTGGCTGAACACTCACTTCAATCACCCGAAGGAATTCACTCCGGAATCAGCAGAAGCATGCAGGAAGCTGGCAGACGCAGGAATTCCGCTCGGAAACCAGTCAGTACTCTGCAGAGGCATCAATGACGACGTACATGTCATGAGAAATCTGGTTCAGCTCTGCTGCAAGAACAGAGTTCGTCCGTACTACATTTATCAGTGCGACCTGTCACTGGGTATTGAACACTTCAGAACTCCTGTCGCAAAGGGCATCGAGATCATCGAAGGACTCAGAGGTCACACATCAGGTTATGCGGTACCGACATTTGTCATCGACGCTCCCGGCGGCGGCGGCAAGACTCCGGTAATGCCGCAGTATGTCATTTCACAGACTCCTGATAAGGTTATCCTGAGAAACTACGAAGGCGTTATCACGACTTACACCGAGCCGTCCAACCTGCCTCCGCTTCAGTGCAGCTACGAGAACTGCAAGAACATCGAAGATTATCACTATGAAGGTGTTGCAGGACTGGCACAGGGCGAAAGAATGTCAATGGAACCGGCTCATCTGCTGAGACACGAAAGAAACAAGAAATAATTAAATGTACCTATTAGAAGAATTATCACAGAAATACAAGAGAATATCTATAGTCGGCATGGCGAAAAACGCCGGCAAGACTACAGCGCTGAATTACCTTATAGAGGAGGCCATGGACGAAGGCATCGCCCTGGGCGTCACTTCTACAGGCAGAGACGGCGAAGGAACAGATGTTGTCACGGGTACTGACAAACCTCGTGTATTTCTGGATACAGACACTATCGTATCGGTGCCAACACAGCTTTATGAGCTGGCAGACGCCGGCCTGGAGATCGTTAAGATGACTGAATACGGCTCGTCACTGGGGCAGATCATGCTCTGCAGAGTTGTCAGCAGCGGATACGTGCAGGTAGCAGGGCCGGTAATCAACGCGCAGCACATCAAGATGTGTGAAGAAATGATCCGGTTAGGTGCCCAGCTGGTGCTTATAGATGGTGCGATAGACAGGAAATCTATCGCGGCACCGGGGACATCGGATGCGATAATCCTGTCCACAGGAGCGGTTTTATCGAGAAAAATGAGCAGAGTCGTAGAGGAGACGGCGCATACCGTCAACCTCTACCGCCTGCCTTGTCTCGAGGATGGACGGGAGAGAGAATTATTGACCGGAGAGAGCGAAAATATCCTCCTGATCAGGGATGGGGAACTGGTGGCCCTCGATCTGAACACAGGCCTTGGCGCAGGGAGATTCCTGGACGCCAAGATCGATGATAAGGTCAGCCACATCTATGTTCCGGGGGCGTTTACACAAAGCATTGTTTCGGACATCAATCCTAAGAAATTAAAGAACGTCACATTCGTGCTCAAAGATCCTACGAAGATCTTTATCGGAGCTACGATGTGGAATCAGTTCAGAAAAAAGGGACTTACGGTAAAGGTGCTCGAAAATATCAATGTTGCAGCGATCACAGTAAACCCCACATCGCCGGGAGGCTATTCGTTCGATCATGAAAGTTTGCTGAACGCCATGCAGGAAGCGATTCCGGATATACCTGTTCTGGATGTACGTATGTAGGAGACCGAGATGTCTATAGCTGTAAAGAGACTGGCAAATCAAAAGACAAGACGTGAAACAGGGCTGGACTATGTCGTTTCCGCCATGAATCTGCTGACTCCCTTTGGAAGCAAGCAGATCAAAGAGCAGAAGCCGTTTTTCCCGGGGCAGGAGGGAGCCCTGGAAGAAGAGCTTTTGCGCGTAGAGAAGATGGTTGATACGGCGGAAGCGAACAGCAGAGAAATAGGCGTGCTGCAGGAAACATTCATGATGTTAAAGGACAACACCTTCACCATCGAGAGAAGTGAGAATTCGGTGCTGTCCGTCGTAGAGATCTTTGAGATCAAAAATCTGCTGCTGCTGATGGAGAAAATCAGAGGCATCAGCGGCAGGATAGAATTGCCTGGCGAATTCGTGCCCGAAGATGTGACCGAGCTGCTGGACGTGCTCGATCCGGGCGGAGATAGGCTCAATACCTTTTACATTTATGATTCTTTTTCCGAGAAGCTTGCGGAGCTCAGGAAAGAAAAGAAGCAGATGGACAGGGAAATCAGAGTCAGACAAAAGGCGCTGAAATCAGAGATCCAGAAAACGTATGGCTTGGTGCTCACACCCAAATTCGATATCACCGTATCGAGGAGCGACGAAGCCGGTATAAAAATGATAGAAGAGATTTCCGATTTGACGAAATCGGATGAAGACTATATGTCAGTAACCTACACTCTCGTGCCCGGCGAAGACGTTCAGGAGCTTTTGCGAAAATCGGACGATATTTCGGCGGACATTGAGGAAGAAGAGCTGAGAGTGCGGGAAATACTGTCAAAGGAAATCCACAAACATGCAGAACTGCTTCTGGACAATTGCGATCGGATCGGCAAGCTGGACATCGTTCTGGCAAAGGCTTTGTACGCCATATCGCATCACTGCGTACGCCCTGAGATCGTCCGGGAGCACGTGGTGGAATTTACGGACGGCAGGCATCTGCAGGTAGAAGAGATCATCAAGAAAAAAGGCGGGGAATACTGCCCCGTTAGTATATCTCTAAGTGATGGGGTAACATGCATTACGGGAGCCAATATGGGGGGAAAGACCATTTCGCTGAAACTCACCGGAATGGTCGCCATCCTGGCTCAGTACGGATATTTCGTCCCGTGCAAAAGCGCGCGGGTAGGTCTCAGCAATTTCATGCAGATACTGATCGGGGACAGTCAGTCGATCGAGAGAGGACTCTCCAGTTTCGGAAGCGAGATGGAAGAACTGAAGGAGATCATGGACAACAGCACGGACAGATCGCTTTTGCTCATCGATGAGATCGCCAGCGGAACAAATCCGGTAGAGGGACTGGCGCTCACGAAGAGCATCGTTGACTATCTCAAAGGCAAGGCGTTCATCTCCCTGATCACCACTCATTTCGAGACGGTGACGGCGGATAAGGACGTCGTCAATATGCAGGTCACGGGACTTGCGAATGTGGATTTCGACAAACTAAACAGGGAGATCAGGTACGCAAACAGGCGCGAGAGGATCGGGATCATCCAGAAGTACATGGATTACCGCCTGACGCGGGTTGACGACGCTGCCGAGATCCCTAAAGATGCCTTGAACATAGCGAAGATGCTGGGCATCGATGACAGCATTATAGAAAAGGCAAAACAGTACATAGTTTAAAAGGAGAAAAAGGATGAAAAGCAAACTGAACCTGGACCCTAAAAAGGTTGATCATGCTCGAAACAGCGCTGCCAAGATCGCTAAGAGCATGCAGGAATTCATCGACAGGCACACTACAGTAAGTACGGAGAGAACCATTCTCAGACTTCTGGGTGTTGACGGTGTCGATGAGGTAGATACTCCACTGCCGAATGTGGTAGTTGACCAGATCCTCGATGCGGGCGGCCTGCCAAGGGGTGTTGCGTATTGGATTGGAAATGCTATGATCCAGACCGGCAAAGAGCCGCAGGAAATAGCTGAGGAAATGGCCGCAGGTAATCTGGACGTGACGAAGCTGCCGCTGGCTTCAAAGGAAGAAGCGGAAGCCAAGATCATGCCTAAGGTACACGAAGCATTAAAGACTATCAGGGCACAGACAGAGAAACGAAATGAGTATCTGGCCACTATCGGAGAAGGCAGAAGGCCGTATCTGTATGTAATCGTTGCTACAGGTAATATCTACGAAGACGTCGTTCAGGCACAGGCTGCGGCGAGACAGGGCGCTGATATCATCGCCGTTATCAGAACCACCGCGCAGTCACTGCTGGACTACGTTCCTTATGGACCTACGACTGAAGGTTTCGGCGGCACATATGCCACGCAGGAAAACTTTAGAATCATGAGAAAAGCGCTTGACGAGGTTGGTGAAGAAGTCGGCAGATATATCAGACTTTGCAACTACTCATCAGGAATGTGCATGCCTGAAATCGCTGCAATGGGAGCTATCGAGAGACTGGATGTCATGCTCAATGACGCGCTCTACGGAATCCTGTTCAGAGACATCAACATGCAGAGAACACTGGTAGACCAGTACTTCTCCAGAGTCATTATCGGTTACTGCGACATTATCTTCAACTCAGGTGAAGATAACTATCTGACTACAGATGACGCGTATGAAAACGCGCATACCGTTCTGGCGTCACAGCTGATCAACGAACAGTTCGCCGTACTGGCAAACGTTAAAGAAGAGCAGATGGGTCTCGGCCACGCCTTCGAGATGGATCCGGATATCGAGAACGGATTCCTCTATGAACTGGCACAGGCCGTCATGGCCAGGGAGATCTTCCCGAACGCTCCTCTGAAGTACATGCCTCCAACGAAGTACATGACAGGAAATATCTTTAAGGGCAATGTACAGGACGCGCTGTTCAACATGATCGCGATCTGGTCAGGACAGTCACTGCAGCTTTTGGGTATGCTGACAGAAGCCATCCACACACCGCATATGCATGACAGATACCTCTCCATCGAAAATGCGCAGTACATTTTCAACAATATGAGAGATATCGGATCAGAAGTGGAATTCAAAGAGGGCGGTATCATCCAGTCCAGAGCGCAGCTCGTACTGGACAAGGCGGATAAGCTCCTGGAAGAGATCGTCGAAGAAGGTCTGTTCTCAACAATTGAACAGGGTAAGTTCGGCGGAGTCAAGAGACCTAGAGATGGCGGAAAAGGACTCAGCGGCGTTTGCGTCAAGGATGACGAGTACTTCAATCCGTTCATTCCACTCATGTTAGGAGGTGCAGAATAATGGCAGAATGCAACACAGCAGTAGCTCAGATCGATCTGACGAAAGTAAAGCCATATGGCGACACGCTTAACGATGGTATGACAGAAGTTGCTTTCACGCTTCCTGTACCTTACGGTGATGAAGCGAATGAAGCGGCAAAGATCCTGGCGAAGAAGATGGGACTCGATGAGCCTAACGTAGTATACGCCAAGGAAATGACAAAGGAATACACATTCTTCGTAGTATACGGCAAATGCCAGCATACGGTTGACTACACTACCATTAAGGTAGCAAAGGTTGACGTAGATGTGATGGATAGGTTAGAATGTGCTGAGTACATTAAAGAAAATATCAAGAGACCTGTAGTGATCGTCGGCGCATCCACCGGTACAGACGCGCACACGGTAGGTATCGACGCGATCATGAACATGAAGGGCTTCCACGGCCACTTCGGTCTCGAAAGATATGAAGGCATCGAAGCATACAATCTGGGTTCACAGGTTCCAAACGAAGATCTTATCGCAAAGGCCAAGGAAGTACATGCGGACGCGATTCTGGTTTCACAGACGGTTACACAAAAGGATATCCACATCGAAAACCTGACCAACATGGTTGAACTCCTCGAAGCGGAAGGCATGAGAGATAAGGTCATTCTGGTTTGCGGCGGTCCTAGAATATCGCATGAACTGGCTCAGGAACTGGGTTATGATGCGGGTTTTGGTCAGCATAAGTACGCAGAAGACGTAGCGTCATTTGTTCTGACTGAAATCGTGAACAGGAATATGATTTAAGCTATTCTAAAGAAGAAAGGTAAAGTAATATGTTCAACAAGATTTTAACAGCTGATGAAGCGGTAGCTGGCGTAGAAGACGGCATGACCATAATGGTCGGTGGATTCCTCGGCACAGGCTCACCTGAGGTTCTCATGGACGCGCTGGTAAGAAAGGGCGTCAAGCACCTGACTGTCATTGGTAATGACGGCGGACTGGCTGAGGGTCAGCCTGCAGGAGAATTTGCAGGCAAAACTCCGAGAGGCATCGGTAAGCTTTTGGAAAACCATATGGTAGATCACGTCATCATGTCACATGTAGGTGTAAACCCGAGACTGAATGAACAGTTTGCAGACGGCAGCCTGAAGTACACACTGGTTCCACAGGGCACTCTGGCAGAAAAGATCAGAGCCGCGGCATACGGCCTGGGCGGAGTCCTCACTCCGGTAGGTCTGGGAACGCCGATGGAAACGGAACTGGATGAGCTGGGCAGAAAGAAAGAAGTCATGGTTATCGATGGTAAGAAGTACCTCTTCGAAAGACCTCTTCACGCGGATTATTCGTTCATCAGAGCAACTATGGCTGACAAATTCGGCAACTATATGTGTTCCAAGGCAACGAGAAACTTTAACCTCGTCATGGCCGGAGCAGCAGACCACACCGTTATCGCAGCAGAGAAACTGGTCGAAGTCGGATCCGTTGATCCTGACATCTGGCAGGTAGCCGGAGTACTGGTTGAGTCTATCGTGGAAGGAGAACCAAAATGGCAGATTTAAAAGCAAGAATCGCAAAGAGATGCGCGAAGCACTTCAAAGATGGTGACTTCATCAATCTGGGAATCGGCCTTCCGACTATGGTAGCGGATTATCTTCCTGAAGACGTTATCATCACCTGCCATTCCGAGAACGGATTTGCAGGCATCGATATCCTGGCTGACCAGGAAACACTGGATGTTAATATCATCAATTCAGGCGGACAGTACGTAACAGCGCTGCCAAGAGCCAAGTTCTTTGACACAGCAGAGAGTTTCGGCCTGGTTAGAGGCGGACACGTAAAGGCTACCGTTCTGGGCGCTATGGAAGTTGCCGAAAACGGAGACCTGGCAAACTGGATCGTTCCTGGCAAGAAAGTTGCCGGAATGGGCGGAGCCATGGACCTTTGCGTAGGATGTCCTGAAGTAATCATCACCATGCTTCACACACAGAAGGGCAACCACAAGATCAAGAAGGAATGCACACTGCCGCTGACTGCAGAAAAGTGCGTAACAAACATCATCACAGAGATGGCAGTGATGAAAGTTACCGACGAAGGAATCGTAGTAACGGAACTGCACCCTGACTACACTAAGGAAGAAGTTCAGGAAGCAACCGGCGTTGAACTGATCTGGTCACCTGATCTGAAGCCTTACGATGAGACCTGATTGGGAGCATCAATCTGATTTGAATCAGTCTGATTCGAATCATCAATAAGACAACGTGAAAGAGACTGCTGCGGCTCGCGGCAGTCTCTTTTGGTGTTCCGCGAGAGGCGCTTGCTAGTCGATTTGCTCGCCACGCTCGATACAATCGAGACGCTCGTCGCGCTCGCCACGCTCACCACGCTCGCCGCGCTCGTCGCGCTCGCGGTTAAAACGGCAAAAACCCCACCAACTCATTTATTTGCAACGGCTCCAGCCATCGTGGTGGGGACAGAAATGTAATATCTTGCGAGAATACCCCACTAAACAGCTTTGACAGACATCGCTGGTGGGGAATTTTTCGGCAATATTCAATTTTAAACCCCACCGCGAACCCGCAAACGTTGATAATAAAGGGCGTTGGTGGGGAAAATCGGCGAGCTAAGCTTGAGTGATATGGGCTTGAGTGCCTGAGCATGAGTGACATGAGCTTGATTGTCAACGCTCCGTTTCATGAAATGGAAATTGCTTTTGCCCGATCCGAATGAAAATGTTGCCATAAATTACCAATTGCGCGGGATTTCATGAAATGCATTTTGCCATAAGAAAATCCGAATGAAATTCCGCCAACTCTGCCGGTTTTTCATTCGGATTAGGTATGTACTATCTGTATTTCATGAAACGGTTGCTACACATCCTAAAATGTGCTAGACAGGACCGCCCACTTTGACACATTACAGAAGGCCGGTGCTGAAGTAACGCTCCATTCTGTCAGGAAGAACGGTTGCGATGACTTTGTCTTCACCGAATTTTCGAGCAGCCTTCATGGCAGCCCAGATGTTGGCGCCTGAAGAGGTGCCGCACATGAGTCCCTGTTCTTTGGCCAGTTTTCTCGTGGTTCTCATGGCGTCATCGTCAGTTACCGTGATGACTTTATCCACGATATCAACATCCAGCACTGACGGGATGAAACCATCGCCGATGCCCTGGATCTGGTGCAGTCCCGGCTCATCACCCAAAAGGGCGGATACATTTCTCGGCTCTACTGCTACGCAAATCAAATCGGGGTTCTTTTCCTTCAGGAATTCCGTCGTGCCCTGGAGCGTGCCGCCGCTTCCAAGTCCCGAAACAAAAATGTCCACTTTACCATTGAGCTGTTCCCAGATTTCAGGCCCCGTAGTCAAATAGTGAATTTCAGGATTGTGCGGGTTCTCGAACTGCTGCGGTATGAAATAATCGTCAGATTTAGACGCGATTCTGTAGGCTTCTTCAACGGCTCCTTCCAGACTGTGCCGCGCTGAGGTGAGAACCAGCTTAGCGCCGAGCGCTTTGATGACGGCTCTTCTTTCGGAGCTCATGTTTTCCGGCATGACTATGGTGACATCATATCCCATCTGCACACCGCAAAGGGCCAGGCCGATGCCGGTGTTGCCGGATGTCGGTTCCACGATATGCATACCTTTTTTTAATTTTCCTTCCTTCTCGGCAGCTTCGATCATGTTTTTAGCCACGCGGTCTTTGATGCTTCCGCCCGGATTGAGAAATTCAGCCTTTGCGAAAATCTTAAGCCCGGTAGACGGCTCCATATCGATCATCGGGGTGTTGCCGATCAGGTCCAGTACATTATGTGTGATCATTGCCATATTGCTACTCCTTGTTTATGTTAGTGCGCTGTGACGCTCTTGTCGTGACGCTCTTATACTTTACGCTTTTGGTCAACTTATGTCAAGCAGTGTGGCAGTTTGGCAGCATGCTTTATGAAATGGAATCCAAAAGGCCAAACGGCCAATTTCAGAGGGCTAAACTATGCGTTTTCGGACTTTTGGATTCTATTTCATAAACCTGAGACTGTCACCAGGAAGTTTTCTCGGGAGGGAATGAAAGAATAGGCGAAATTCGTGTTGACTATTCTTGACTAAAATAGTATAATATAACCAAATCAAGTAAACAAAGCGTTAGATCATAAAGATTAATCAAGGAGGACAATAATTATGAAATGGACATGTTCAGTATGCGGATACACTCATGAAGGCGATACACCACCGGAAAAGTGCCCACAGTGCGGAGTTCCTGCTGAGAAGTTCCTCAAGGTCGAAGAAGGCGAGAGAGAATGGGCAGCAGAGCACGTTGTAGGCGTTGCAAAGGGCGTTGATGAAGAGATCCTTCAGGGTCTGAGAGACAACTTCAACGGCGAATGTTCAGAAGTTGGTATGTATCTGGCTATGTCAAGAGTTGCACATAGAGAAGGATATCCGGAGATCGGTCTGTATTGGGAAAAGGCTGCTTTCGAAGAAGCAGAACACGCAGCTAAGTTTGCAGAACTGCTCGGCGAAGTAGTAACAGATTCAACGAAGAAGAATCTCGAGATGAGAGTTGACGCTGAAAACGGTGCAACTGCCGGCAAGACAGCTCTGGCTAAGAAAGCGAAGGAACTGGGTCTGGATGCAATTCACGATACAGTTCACGAAATGGCAAGAGACGAAGCCAGACACGGCAAGGCATTCGAAGGCCTGCTGAAGAGATACTTCGGCTAAATCGAACACAGCTTAGCGGCTAAAACCAACAGCTGAAATAGAATGAGAAAGGGCTGCCACATGGCAGCCCTTTTATACTCTCAACAAAGCTACGCGACTTCATCTTATAACAATCAAAAGCAGTATGCAATAAATAAGACATACCAATTTGATAGGCGTAATGTTGAGCGTAAAAAGCCCCGCGTCACAAACGCGGGGCCAGCTTTTATTCAGCGTCTCTGTCTCTATTTCACCGCAATGATTATTTCACCGTAATTGTTATCGTTTTGCTTACACCATTCTGGGCATAGACGGTAATAGCGCATTTTCCGGGAGCCATGGCGGTGATGAGGCCATTCGGCGATACAGCCGCCACATTTATGTCTGATGATTCATAGCGAAGCCCCACATGCTTATAGACTTTGACTTTCTTTGCTTTTGTTGCCTTGCACTTGAGTTTCAGTGTCTTGCCAGTTGCGACAGAAGCTGTTTTTGCGGCTTTCCACTTCTTGCCTTTCTTGATCTTGATGGTGACGGCTTTGTTGTTGCCAGGCTTGCCGCCCTTTGTCGCGACGTGGATCATCATGGAAGCGGTCAGAACTTCGTTGCTGCCATCAAGAGCGACCAGCATGTATTTGTGGTATGTTTTCGCCTGCAGACCGGTGACATTGTACGAAGGTGAATTCGTTTCATCGATCAGTTCCATTTTATGTTCAGCGCCGCACTTATTGCCGTAGATAAGGTAGGTCACGGCACTGGCCTGAGCGTTCCATGTTAGGGTAACGTCTGTCTTTGTCTGCTTTACGGACTTGAGTCTGAGCGGATCAAGCACGGTGCCCGCTGGATCATCATCTGAACTCATTTGCCTGATCGCTTCATCTGCCGCCAGAAATGACGCGCCCTTGCCGAGAGCAGTACCATCAGCTCCGGCTGCCGGCTGAGCTTCAACCTTTGTTTCCCCACAGCTTGTGCAGGTATACAATATGCTTCCATCACCCTGGACCTCTCCTCTATCCCACGCGTGCTTGGCCGTGACCGCGGCATTGCATACGATCGGCCCTCTCATATAGTTAGCCATATCCTGCGGCTGCTGCCCGTTGACCGTGATGACCGAATCCTCGGAGAAGCAATATCCATATGCCAAAGACGGGCAGACCATCGCGTTATACGTCTCGCCGCCTTCAATGGTGCCGCTGATATAAGATGAGTTTACTCGCGGGGTTCCTGCCCAATAGGCGTTAGTTGTTTCGACGATTCCCTTACCGTCCGGGAATGAGACTGCCGGAACGTTTGTCTGAGAGCGCCCACGGAAAGTTTCTGTGGTCACTACTTCAGTTCCGCAAACAGGGGCGTCTACTGTTATATCCGCAACGACTTTTACAGGCTTGTACCATTGTATGTAGTATGTTGAACCCGGTCCCATCGGTTCCATGATAAAGGTGTTCATATCTGCCTGATACTGGGATACGGTTTTGTAGCTGCTTGCCGGTTTAGGACCCACATCTCCTGTGTATAAACTTCCGTTGTATCTGAATATACCTCTATCGAGCTCCTCGACTCCCACATTTCTCATGTAGCTCTGCGGAAGTTGTCCCGCGGCATAACCCGGAAGCTGTCCGCTGATCAGAAACGAAAGCTTCTCACCGGAGAGTTTAGGGGACAGATCGGGATTGTTCGCCTTCATCCAGTTGTAGATTTTTTTCGCCAGCGCTTTCTTATCATTTCCGAAATGGTAGGTGACACGCAAACCGGAATTCAGCATCGCGCCGTCATCCGCGGATTCTTCGGCGACCGATTCGTTATCTATTGCCTCCTGATCTGCAAAGGCCATGGCCGGCGTTACGGTAAAGACCATCATGACAGACATCAGTATGGCGATAAGTTTTGCTTTTGTATTTACTTTCATCATTCCTCCTCCCATCTTATGGGACAATTATATCATGTTTTCACGAAAAGTATTTTTTAACTGCCAGGGGTAATAAAAAAAAGTGCTTGACGTGTACTATCTGTAATAGTACACTTATGGCGAAAGGAGGGGCGCTATGTTTGAACTTGATATGAAAAGCCGCAAGGCCATCAGCGATCAGATCATCGAAAACATGAAAGAACTTATTGTCTCCGGCGTGATCAAGGCAGATGATAAGATTCCATCAGTAAGAGAGATGGCGGGTCAGCTGCTCGTGAATCCGAATACGGTGCAGAAGGCCTACCGGACACTGGAAGCGCAGGGATATATCTTCACCGTGAAGGGCAGGGGGACATTTGTTGCCGATACCAGCTGCCTGCCGGTGGACAGCAGAGAACTGCAGGAAGCGAAAACGCAGATCAGAGACAGCATCAGCAAGCTGTACTATCTGGGCATAAAGAAAACAGAAGCGAAAGACATCGTAGAACAAATTATCGACGAGAGGGGTGACTGGAAATGATTCGAGTCATAGACGCAGTAAAGAGTTTTGAAAAAGGCAAAAAGGCTTTGGATGGCCTTTGCATAAATGTGAAAAGGGGTTCTATATATGGACTGGTCGGAACCAATGGGGCGGGGAAGACCACAGTCATCAAAAGCATCCTGGGGATCCTTCACCTCGATGCCGGGGAGATCTTAGTATCGGAGCGGTTGGTGAGTGACGATCCGCAGGTGAAACAGTTGATCGGATATGTTTCCGACGATCCGTTTGCCTTTAGAGGGTACTCTTTGAAGGAAATGGGCGCGTATACGGCAGGTCTTTATGAGAGCTGGAACGAAGAGCGATTCAGGCAGCTGATCGGTGAATTCGAACTGGATGACAAAGCGAAGCTCTCGTCGTTTTCCAAGGGCATGCGAAAGCAGGCGGCTTTCATACTGGCGTTGTCCGTGATGCCGGAATATCTGATCCTGGATGAGCCTATCGACGGACTGGATCCGCTAGTCAGGCGAAAGACCTGGAAGTACATTATCGATGATGTGGCAGAACGGGAAATGACGGTTCTCGTGTCATCGCATAACCTGAGAGAAATGGAAGGCTACTGCGATCATATCGGGATCATCGCAGACGGGCGCATGGTCATTGAGCGAGATCTGGAGGATCTGAAATCCGACATTCATAAAATACAGGTGGCCTTCAAGGATGAGGATGAGGATACATTCGCAAAGGCCACAGAATCCATGGCGGTCATGCACCACGAAACGCGGGGCTCCGTGCATATCGCCATCATCCGTGAGCCGGCGGACAAAATACAGGAAGCATTCAGCGCATTCGATACTCCGGTATTCGACATGCTGCCGCTTACACTCGAAGAAATTTTTGTTTATGAGCTTGGAGGTGAGACCAATGAGATCCATGACATCATCCAGTGAAATAAAAACAATACTGAGAGATAATTTCAAAAAATACTGGACGGTTCCGGCCCTTGGCCTTTTCTGGCTGCTGGTATGGGGATTCGTGCCGACTCTCCTGTCGGGAAGCGATATGGAGAACTTAAGGATGATGGCGGCTAACGAGAATTTCGGATATGTTTCGGGCATTTTGATTCTGGCCATCGGAAGCGGCATGACGGTTTTCTCGTACCTCAGAGATCCGGGGGCGGCTAATTACATCCACAGTCTGCCGGTAAGCAGGAAAAAGCTTTATCTCGCCAACATCCTCAGCGGCATCCTGATGATCGCAGGGCCTTTGGTCGTAAACGCGGCAGTCATGAGCGCTCTTGCGGGCAGCCTGCTGTTTGTGAAGTGGTTGATCATAACAGCTGTCAGCTGTTTTGCGATATTCTCCATCACCGTATTTGCGGCGGCGATAAGCGGCAACACGCTGATGCACCTGTTTAATTCCGGGCTGATATGCAGCCTGGTGACCGGCGTGACGGCGGTGATATATGCGGCGTGCCAATCATTATTGCTCGGATATGATACGCCTCGCGGACTGCTGAATTTTATGTATAACGCGAATCCGCTGATGCCGTTTATCAGTCCGGGAAAATCGATTGTGATGCTCGGTATCATATATCTGGCCGTGGGACTCGCCGCTCTTCTGATTGGGTGGCTGCTCTACGCCAGACGGCCAATCGAGCGTACGGGAAGCTCTCTGATTTTCCCTTGGACCAGAGCGGGGCTGCTGATCATATGTGTGTTCTGCGGAGCGATCCTTTCGGGATTGTTTTTTGCGGAGATATTCTCTGACTTGGAGAGTATCAAATTCGGCAGCGGCATGATCACAGGAATGGTCATCGGCGCATTGATCGTTTTCGTCGTGGGAAGCGTCATGATCGACCGGTCTGCCAGGATCTTCACCAAGCGAAATCTGATTCCGGCAGCGCTTTCGCTGGTACTGGCCTTTGCAGTCACTGCCGGCCTCAGCGCGGACATTACCGGATACGGCAGCAAAATCCCGGCGGCAAACGAGGTGGAGACGGCCTATGTGGATCTGTCATCCATCGATCTGTTCGGCACAATGGGTGAGATGGGCGCAGAGAGCGGTGGATATCAATTCCGATACGACGCGAACAATTATATCCTTGACGGCGCAGGTACCTATAAGTTTCCGGACACCGAAATCAAGGTCATCGGCATGAACAGCGGGGATACGATCGACGCGGTCAGAGATTTGCATAAAAGCCTGATGAATCAGGATAGTGAAAATGGTTCCTGGGATGACGATGTGCAAATCGTTTACCAATTGAAGAATGGGAAAGAGATGAGACGCTGCTATTCGATTTACACATCCAATTCCGATGCGAAAGATCCGAGAAAATATATCGATCCGGCAGTCAGAGGCGCAGCCAAAAAAATCTATGAGTCCGAGGAATTCAAAACCAGATACAGCCTTCACAACATAAAGCCGGGGCTTTTGGAACACAGTATGTTTACCTATAACAGGACTGTATATAAAAACGGGCAGGAACAGGATGAGTACATTCAGATACCGAATCAGAAAGTTCCGGAGCTGATCAAAGCCATGGAACAGGATTTCCAGGAAAACAGCTATGAGGAGAGCCTGGTCTATGAGACATTCATAGACGTAACACCGAATGATTATTTCTACGGTGATGGATTGATACTGGCAATCACAAAGGATTCGAAACATACGAAAGCATGGCTCGATGACAATCTCTAATCGGACATGATGCGGCTCATCCATTCTCTGGTGAAGTCGGCAAAATTCAGAATGGATTTCGTCAACAGGTTCTTGTTTTTAACAGCGAGAACGATATGACGTCTGGCAGGAAAGGCAAGGGGTCTTACAGACACCTTGTCTTTTACGTCATTGAGAATCATTTGCGGCAATACGCTGATTCCCAGTCCGTGCTGGACCATATTGATTACGGCGAAATCATTGGACTCGGAATAAGCAACGTCAGGCGTAATATGATACTCGTCGAATATCTCCGATATTTCCGGCACCTGATTGATACTTCCTTCATTGAGTTTGATAAATGGATAAGACATGAGGTCATCAGCGGTGACCTTTTTCTTTTTTTGAAGCGGATGTCCGATGGGCATGATTGCCAGCATTTCTTCAAATCCCAAATCATAATATGGCAGTGGATAATCAGGGGAAGGACAGTCAAAGGTCAGGTCGATATCACCATTCAGAAGCCATGTGCGGAGTTCTTCTGTCGTACCATCTCTCGGTTCGATCCGGATACCGGGGTATCGTTCACGAAATTCACTGAGTATTTGAGGCAGACACATGACCGATATGGTATTGAAGGAGCCAATACGAATAAGGCCGGTTTCAAGCCTTTGCATGTCTTCTACCTGCCGGTAGAGGCTGTCGTAGGAGGATTTGATCTCTCTAAAATAAGGCATAAGCTGTTGGCCCTCGGCGGTGAGATAGGCGCCTTTTTTTTCGCGGACGATCAGTTTATATCCGCAGTCGGATTCCAGTTTATCGATCAGTTGTGTGATCCCGGATTGTGTGTAACCCAGACTCTGGGCAGCGCGGCTCAGGTTGCCCAGCTCTACGGCTGCTATGATGGCGCTGAATTGCGAGTAGCTCATGTGGTCTCCTTAATATAAGTAAAACTTATTAAAATTATAATAAAGTACCGTTTTACTTATTATAAGCCATAGGATATAGTAGAGTCAAGAAGAGACTACTAAAGAAAGATTTCAAGGAGGTAAATGAAATGTTAAACGAAAGAATGATGAACAGACAGTACAACATAGCAGCTTCCATGGAACCTGCTTTCCCGAATGATATGGACCTGAGAAACAGAATGATCCAGCAGTACATGAAGGCGGCATTCGACAGAATGAATGTGAAAGTCGATGAAGATACACTTTCAAGATATATTGCAGCAAGGACCGGAGAAGTCATGAGAAACGTATGCGCGGCGAACAGAATCATAAACGAAGCCGGCGCGAGAATCTGAAATCGGACAGAAGATTAAAATAATTCCTCAATATAAAACCAGAAAAGCCGCAGGCGGGAAGGCCGGCGGTTTTTCTTTACCTTTGTGGATATTAAAGGTATAATGACTATGTATGCAACATAAAGAGGTGAACAAGTTGGGACGAAAGAAATCCATTACATCTATACTAATAGTATTACTGATCATGCTGGGGCTTTCAGGATGTACGACATTTGATAATTTTAAGGAAGCCTTTATCGATAAACCCCAGGATAAAGATACCACGGTATTCATCGGCGTGTTTGAACCCATGTCGGGCTCCGATAAGGAGGCGGCCTCAGCAGAGGTTGAAGGCATCGAGCTGGCTTATGAAATGTACCCGACCGTCAAAGGCAAAAGCGTTGAGCTGGTTTACGCCGACAACAGTTCTGATATAGATGCCGCGGAGACGGCGGTGAGCACGCTGATTTCCAAGGAACCGACCATCATACTCGGCAGCTACGGCAACGTGTATTCACTGGCCGCCAGCAGCTATATCAAGGAAGCGCAGATTCCGGCCATAGCCATCACCAATACGAATCCGCTGATCACAAAAAACAACGACTATTACTGCAGAGTCTGTTATGTGGATTCGAATCAGGGCGACCTGCTGGCCAATTACGTGCTGAACGACAGGAAAGAAAAAACAGCCGGGGTTCTGGTGCCCGGAGGGGACGATGCCGCTCAGGCGGAAGCCACTGCCTTTGCTGACAGAATGAGAGCCGAAACGGGTAACGATGACGCCATCACCGTGTATGAATATTTCGAGGCCGGAAGCAAGGACTTCTCCAAGGAACTGGGTAAAGTCCGCAGAGCCGGAGTCAAACAGGTGATGCTGTCAGGGGAGATGCCGGACGCGGCGAACATCATCAATCAGGCAGCGGAGATGGGTCTGGATGTACAGTTCCTGGGAAGCACCGACTGGGGCAGCGAGGAGTTCAGACAGATGCTGGGAAGCTCGGTCAAGTCCAGCAATATGGCCTTTGTCCAGTTCTTCGCGGCGGATGGAGACGCGGTCACAGCGAATGTCAACCAGCAGAAGGAGACTTTCCTCAAGGCATATCAGAAGAAGCACGGAGCCAAAACCGAGCCGGAGGATGCCGTCGCGCTGGGGTATGACGCTTACTGTCTGGCCCTGGATGTCATCAACAAATCCCCGGACGATGCCACCGGCAAAGACATCAGAAACCTGCTGACGGGACCGCAGTACCAGTACGAGGGAGCCAGCGGCCTGATCTACTTCAGCAGCATCGGCGACCCGATCAAGACGGCCTATATCAGTACATGGGTCGAAGGTAAAGTCCATACGCTCTACACGGTAGAGCCTATCGAATAAATCAAGTAATCAAAGTAATAAAGAATCATAAAGGAGAAAACAAATGGAAAAGAAAATCATGGAAGCATTGGATCAGATCAGACCATTCCTGCAGAGAGACGGCGGAGACATCGAATTCGTTGAATATACTGATGACAACATCGTTAGAGTAAGACTGCAGGGTCACTGCGCAGGCTGCCCGGGCGCTCAGATGACGATCAAGGGCGTTGTTGAGAGAATCCTCAAGGAAAGCTATCCGGAAGTTGCCGGCGTTGAAGCCGTACAGTAGTTCCGCGAAAAGCAGGGGAGCAGGATGGATTTATTAGAACAGGTAAATCAAAAAATAGAAGAAAACAAGGCAGAGATGATATCATCTCTGTCTCAGCTTATTGCGATACCAAGTGTCGCCACCGATGAAAAAGGGTTCAGGCCATTTGGCGAACATGTCCAGAATGCGTACAGCCGGATGCTGGATATGGCGCAGGGTGATGGATTCTCCGTTTATAATGCGGACAATTATGGGGGACACATTGATTTCCCCGGCAAAGGCGAAGGAATCGCCGGCATCGTGGGGCATCTGGATGTGGTGCCTGAAGGGGACGGATGGGACTTCGAGCCCTATGGCGGAGCGGTGATAGACGGCTTCGTGTGCGGCAGAGGAACGGTAGACGACAAAGGCCCCGTCATCGCGTCCTATTATGCCATGAAAGCCCTCAAAGAATGCGGATTTGAGCCGGATAAGACCATCCGGCTGATTCTCGGTCTGGACGAGGAGACGAACTGGGACGGCATGAAGTATTACCTGTCACAGGTGCCGGATCTGCCAGACTGCGGGTTCACTCCCGATGGTGATTTCCCCGTTATCCACGCCGAGAAGGGGATTCTGGTATTCGACCTCGTCAAGAAGCTTCCCGCATCCAGGGGCAAAGGCCTGGAACTCAGTTCCATCAAAGGCGGAACGGCTGCCAATTCGGTACCTGATTATGCCAGAGCCGTCGTCAATGATACGGCGGGCTCCGGATACGCGCTGATCAAAGAAATGGTAGCCAATGCCCGCACGGAAAAGGGCTGGAAGATCAACTGCAAAGGCGTCGGAAAGAGCTTTGAGATATCGGTCAAAGGCGTTTCCGCCCATGGCGCCCACCCGGAACGGGGTGAAAACGCCATCAGCATATTGATGGACTTCCTGAGCAGGCTGAATTTCCTGAACGACGGCGCGGCAGACTTCATAGAATTCTACAATAAACGCATCGGGTATGACCTGAAAGGCGCAAACATCGGTTGCGAAATGCACGATGAGCTGTCGGGTGATCTGGTCTTTAATGTGGGCATGATAGATGTGGACCGCAATACGGCCAGACTTACCATCAACGTCAGATACCCGGTCACCTGCGAAGGAGAGCAGGTATATGACCGGCTTTTGCCGGTGCTCTCGGAGTATGATATCGGCGTGGTCAAGGGCAAGCATCAGCTGCCTTTGTATGAAGACGCGGAAAGCGACCTGATCACCACGTTAATGGATATATACAGGAAACATACAGGCGATCTCGAAAGCCGGCCGCTGGTGATAGGCGGAGGCACCTATGCCAGAGCGATGGACAATATCGTCGCCTTCGGCGCCAGGTTCCCGGGGCAGAAAGAGCTGGGCCATCAGAAGAATGAGTGCATTTCCATCGATGATCTGATGAAACTGACCAGGATATACGCGGAAGCAGCCTATGAATTATCTAAAGTCAAAGTATAACAGCAGAAGGACGTTCTACAAAGTATTGGCGGGTGCCATCGCGGTAAACCTCGCCCTTATTGGCGTGCTCATCGGAACCCAGATCATCGTCAAGGATATCACCGTTACCGTCAACGGCAAGACGGCGCTGTATAAAACAGCAAAGGCTTCGGTGGACGAGATGCTCTCAGGCTGGAACGTCAGCCTCGACAAGAAGGATGTCGTGGATCCGGGAAAGACGGCGAAGCTCCAGGACGGCATGGATGTCAATATCAAGCTCTATGAAGTCAAGGAAGAAACCGTCGAAGAAGAAACAAAATTCAAAACCAAAGAGTCATACACTTCCGACATCATGGAAGGGGAAAAGCGTGTGACGCAAAAGGGCAAAAAAGGCATCGACAGCGTCACATATAAGGTAACTTATCTGGGCGGCGAAGAACAGAGCCGCAAGGAGATCGGGCGAAAGACGATCAAGGAGCCGGTCACAGAGAAAATCGAGCTGGGAACGGCCGTATCCTATGACGGCGTGAAATACAGCCGGGTGATCACCGTCGTGGCAACGGGATACACCCATACGGGAAACAGAACGGCTACGGGAACTCATCCTCACAGAGGAACCATGGCAGTTGACCGGGGCGTGATCGCCATGGGATCCTATGGCTATGTGCCGGGATACGGCGAGGTCCACGCTGAGGATACCGGCGGCGCCATCAGAGGCAACCGCATCGACCTGTTCTTTGAGACCAGAGGCCAGGCAATCTCCTGGGGAAGACGAACCGTCAGCTTATACATCAAATGACAGAACACATAAACCCTGAACACATCAAAGGAAATACATACATGACCAGACTCGGTCATACGGATGTGGGCCTGTATATCAAAGGGAATGAGGCCGTGTTGATCGACACCGGCAGCGAGGAAGTGCCGGAACTGATCCGCTGGTTTGAAGATCATGATATCAAACCGAAGGCCATCATCAATACCCATCTGCACATCGACCACATCGGATGCAATCAACTTCTCTGCGAGCGGTACGCCTGCAGAGTTTTTGCGTCGGGAGACGAAATCCGCCATGAGAACGACGCGGGGTATACGGACAGCAGCGGGGTTTGCGTAAACGACGATAACGGCCCGCTCCATATCGATGAGGATGCCTTCGAGATCATATCCCTCAGAGGACATTCGGAGGGACACCAGGCGGTGGTGAGCCCGGACGGTGTTTGCTTCCTGGGAGATGCGGTCATGTCCATCGACAAACTGAACAAGACGAAAATGCCGTATCACTACGACCTGAAAGACTCGCTGGCTTCCATGGAGAAGCTGCAAAAGCTGGCGACGGCTCGTCCGGATTTCGTTTATGTGATCTCCCATTTCGGTGTATACGACCGTGACGGCATCATCGCCGTATCTGAAGCGAATCAACAAAAAGAGCTGGCGCTGATGGAAGCAGCGGCCAGCCTTATGGATGAACTATCGCAGAAACATCTGCGGCATATGCGCCGTGACAAACTTGCCTCGCTGTTTATGGACCGCATCGGCATATCCAGAGAAAAACAGGATATTTACTGGGTGCAGGAAACGGCGAGGGAGAGAGTCGGATATGTATGCGGCGAAACCATCATCTGAGATGGTTTTTCAAAAGCTCCGCAAACAGGCCGGCGTTCTCATCGCTGGCAAACATGGCTCTGGCGCTGACATCGTTTCCGCCGCCTTTGCCCTGATAGAAATTCGCGTATTCGCGAACCAGCTGTCCGCATTTGATGCTGCCGTCAGAAACCAGCACATAGGACGCTGCGGGCACGGAGTAGAGAAGCAGCAGTTTACCGCCGGTGCGGTCGCTTCCCATATATGACTTCGCCATGTTGAAGGCGTCATCTACAGAAAAGTGCTCCAGCGGGCAGACAACCACATTTTCGTCTGTCTCCGCAATCATCTGATCCAATCTGGCCGACTCGATCTCGGTGAACGCTTTTTTGAGCTGGAACAGTTCGTTCTTTACCGAAGCTAGGTGTTCTTCCTGGGCGTGGATCTTTTTAGGAAAATCGTCAATAGACGATGAGTATCTGTTTGCAAGGTCTGTAAGCATATCGTGCTTAAGATCGTAATCCTTAAGCGCTCTTTCTCCGGCCTCGAAATAGATCCGGAACATCTCTTTGTATTTCTCAACTTTATAGATTTTGATCAGCCCCACCTGGCCCGCCGTGGACGGGTGCGTGCCGCAGCAGGCGACGCAGTCGGCGGCATTTTCGGGTGAGCCCACGCAGACGATGGAAATGTCCTCATCAAAAGCCAGCTTCTTTCTGAGCGGGAGCTTTTCGGCTTCCTCACGGGAATCGAATCGCATCACGATGACAGGGGCGTTGGACCAGATCACCTGGTTGGCCAGCTGTTCACAGTGGAGCGCCAGCTGCATGTCGATCACAGAAGGTCTGGTGCGGTCAGGATTTGTTGGCTCGTCTTCCAGACTGATGTCGATGGTCATATAATCCTCACCCATGTGGAATCCGCGGTTTACGCCGCCGCATTCCTGGTAGAAAATGCCCGACAGAATATGTTCCCCGCAGTGGCGCTGCATGTTATCAAAGCGCCTGTCCCAGTCGATGCCGCACTTGACGGCGTCTCCGGCAGAGAAGGCTGCCCCCTCAGGAGCATCGGCAATGGCAATGGTGTGGGCCACATCTTCACCATCTTCCTGTACATCCGTAACCCGGGCCCGCAGCCTGCCGTCACTTGAGCAAATATATCCCACATCGCAGGACTGTCCGCCGCCCTCCGGGAAGAAGGCGCTTTCCGTCAGATAAACGGTGTCTTTCTCGATTCTGGAAATAGTGGTTTCCCATTCTTTGATATAAACGTCCTGCTGATATAATTTTGTCATCTTCATGTTTTTAAATCCCCCTAAAAATAGCAAGTCTATGAATAGAAGTTTAATCATCATAAGCAAAAAAGTCAAATTAAGCATTGTAGAGAGTGTGAGCAAAGGAGTATAATAACGTTAAGATTACTAATTTGCGGTGACAAATAATATTTTCGTGGAAAAATGTGAAAATAGTTACAAAACGCCCGCAATCCCCTAAAATGGGGGATTTGTGACGGTTTGCATCACAATAATAAAATTGTTCGCTGAACCTGTGGAAAAACAAGTATCTAAAATAGTACTTGACATGTAAAACCGTTGAAATTTCAACAATAGTAAAAAAATGGTTATCCACAGCACCCTTTGGATAAGATTGTATACAATCCTGAAAAAACTGTGGATAAACCCCAAAAACCTTAAAATATTAGGCTTTTTGGATTGTTGAACCAAATATTTACAAAAAAGAACATTGGTTGACATAAAACCAGAAAATAGAGGAGCCAGATATGCTGAAAGAAAAAATTGTTTACCGGGACGAGCTTCCAATTAATGTAATTACAGCCAATATCGAAGAATATCCGATACACTTCCATGATGACATGGAGGTCGTATATGTTTTGGACGGCAGCATCACGCTCAGGAACGGATATTATACCTACGCACTGAAGCAGGGCGACATCTTTATCCTGAACGACAGAGAAATGCACAGCTTCGAAAGTACCGGCGAAGACAACATGGTCATGATGCTCCAGATGGATCTGTCATATTTCTCAAGGTACTATGATAATCTGAAGAATAATTTCTTTGTTACCGACATGGAGGATGACAGCGACGAGAGTCTGGACGTTCTTAAGAATATCCTGGCGAGGATCATGATGGAAGTCCTCCAAAAGGGATACGGATACGAACATAAGGTCATTGAGAGTACCCATAACCTCATCGCCTGCCTCATGTCAGACTTCCAGTATTTCGTGATGGAGGATGGCAAGTTCAAGAACGAATCCAAGAACAAAGGCAACAAAATCCTGGCCGGAAGGCTCAACCGCATCACAGATTATATGTACGACAACTATAACAGGAAGCTTACGCTCAGCGAGATCGCTGACAGGGAGCACCTGAGCATTTACTATCTGTCTCATATCATAAAGGAAGCCACGGGACTCAGCTTCCAGGATCTGCTCAGCTATATCAGAGTGGAAGAGTCGGAGAAGCTTTTGCTCGGCACGAATAAAAAAATCGGGGCTATCGCTGACGAGACGGGGTTCTCCGCCGTCAGATACTATATCAAGCATTTCGAAAACTGGTTCGGCATGCATCCGCTGGAGTACCGAAAGAAATATATCGGCAAGATCATCAGCAGGGAAATCGAAGCCAAATATACCAGATGCAGTCCGGCCAGCATAGAGGAAGCCATCCGAAGTCAGGTCAAAGGCGTTTATGCCGACTACGCGGATAAACTGAAGATCAAACCGGTCATCGTCGACGTCGATGTTTATGACGATTACGCGGAGGTCAAAAAAGGCGAGCCTGAGCTGGCGGAAATCATGAACAGAAGCGTCAACAGTATTTTGGCTCAGCCGTATAACACGCTGATGAGCATGGGAGAAAATCTGATCGCTTCCGGCAGCAAATATGTAGTAACGACGAAGTGTCAATATCCGGGCGCGCTGACCAGTCTCAGCATTTTGGTTTACAATTTCGACGACAATGTCATCAAAGCGTTAAAGAGAATCGGAACCAGCAGCGACCTTTTGAGAATCGTGAAAAACTATGAAGGAGAGTCTGAATTTCTTATCAGGTGCACGGGCATGTCAGGAGAGTTCAGAGTGCTCAGATACAGGCTTGACAGCGACAACATTATTAAGCAAATAGAAGAAAACGGCCGTGAAAAAGAAGAAGAAACGGTACGTGAAATGATCATCAACAAAATGCTTACAGAGCCTGCAATCAGCTCCGCCACATACACCAGCTCGGACGCCATGAGCATCAGAAGTATCTTTAAGGGAGTGGGCGCCGAACTGATCATGATAGACAGCAAATAAGTACAGTAATAAAGCAAATAGCTCATTGCAAACCCCAAGTGAAAGGACTATCATTTAAACAGATTGAATAAAATAACACTGATGTAGTTATTAGATTTTGGAGGTAACACTAATGAAATTACTTATTATCGGAGCAGGCGGAGTTGGAACGTCAGCTGCTAAGATCATCCAGAGAGCTGGAGCAGATGCAGATTGGGCAGAAAAGGTCGTCGTATCAGACTACGATCTGAAGAGAGCTGAGAAAGTTGCTAACGAGATCTGCGGCGGCGGCAAGTTTATACCTGCACAGATCAATGCTATGGATGCTGAGAGCATCAAGAAAGTGGTAAATGAACACGGCTGCGATTTCGCGATGAACGCATGTGACCCTAGAATGAATGCGACTATTTTTGATACATGCCTGGCACTGGGAATCGGATATCTGGATTGCGCTATGACACTGGGAACTGAGCACCCTGAAAAGCCATATGAACTGACCAACATCAAGCTCGGTGACTATCAGTTTGCTAAGCAGAAGGAATGGGAAGCTTCCGGCAAGATCGCGATCTGCGGATCAGGTGTTGAACCTGGAATGGCAGACGTTTTCGCGAAGTACGCTGCTAAGCACCTGTTCGATAAGATCGACAGAGTTGACGTACGTGACGGCGATAACTACGGAAATACTGATTCCGACTTTGGTTTCTCAGTATGGACAACCATCGAAGAATGCTTACAGCCACCTGTAATCTGGGAAAAGAACGAAGAGTTCCCTGAAGGTCACTGGTTCTGCACACCTCAGTTCTCAGAGCCTGAAGTATTTAACTTCCCTGGCGGCATTGGCGACGTAGAAGTTGTTAACGTAGAGCACGAAGAAGTACTGCTGGTACCGAGAGAAATCGATTGCAACAGAGTAACATTCAAGTATGGCGTACCTGCTGATTTCAGAGCTAAGCTGATGGTACTGTTTGAGTATGGTCTCTCAGACAAGAGAACGAAGATCAAAGTCGGCGACAGCGAGATCACTCCAAGAGATTTCGTATGTAAGGTAATACCTTCACCGGTTGACGCAACGATGACGATGACTGGTAAGGGCTGCGCCGGTACTTGGGTAACCGGATGGAAAGACGGCAAGTACAGATCAGTATATCTGTATCAGGTCGCTGACAACCAGGAATGCATCTCCAAGTACACTACAAACTCAGTCGTTGCACAGACTGCAGTAGGTCCTGTCATCATGATGGAACTCATCGCTAAGGGCATCTGGAATGAAGCCGGAGCATGGGGTCCTGAGCACTTCGATCCAGATCCGTTCGTAGAAAGACTCGCGAAGTATGAATTCCCTGCAGGAATCAAGGAAATGGATTCAGAATATGCTGATGAACTGAACGAGAAGGCATTTCTTGACGCAGTAAGCAAATAAGAAAAACTTACACTTTCATCAACTCATAAAGAGCCGCTTTTGTAAAGCGGCTCTTTAATTGTACGCTTTAATGTGCTAAAATATTTCTGGGAAGAGCGCTTCCCGGAAAGGGAGTATAGTAAGAAATGCTTGAGGAAAAGGCAGGGTATCTAAAAGATTTTCCAATCAACATCAGAGTACTGCATATCGAAAATTACCCGCTCCACTATCACTTTGATCCGGAGTTTATTTATGTGCTCAAAGGCTTCGTGACGCTTAAGTGCGGGTCGAGTATATATAAAATGCAGCAGGGAGATATATTCGTGGTCAATGAGAGCGAGGTCCACGGGATCTATCACTGCTCCACCGACAATGTGGTGCTGATGATACAGATCGATACGGCATATTTCAGCAAAATGTTCCCCGCCCTCAAGAACAGCGTATACCGAACCCTGAGCAAGGACAGAAACGACGAGAATCTGGTATATCTGCGGAGCCAGCTTTTGCATGTGACCTTCAATTATCTCAAGCGCTCGCCGGGATATAAGATCGAAGATACGAATCTGATGGAAGACGTGATCACCTTCATGGATAAATACTTCGCCACATTCTATTTCGAAGGGCAGACCGTCATGCAGCGAAAGTACGAAAAACCGGATCAGACGGAGCGGCTCAGCAGGATCATCAGCTATCTATACGAGCATCACTCCGATAACATCACGCTGAAAGACCTGGCGGACATGGAGTATCTGAGCGAATACTATATCTCGCACCTGATTACGGACGGCACGGGACTGAACTTCAGAGAGCTTCTGGCTTTTGCCCGGGTCGAAGAGTCGGAGAAACTCCTGCTGCAAAGCAACGAGAAGGTAAGCGCCATCGCCAAGAAAAGCGGGTTCAGCACCACGGCGTACTACATCAAGTTCTTCAAGAAATGGTACATGTGCGAACCGGAGGAGTACCGCCGGTCCTACGCGGGGCACATCAAAGGCTTCGATCTGAAAAAGACGAAGGAGATATCCACCAGCAAGGCGCTGGATCTGGTCACGGAGCTGATCAATTTCCTGTCCTTTGAGTCGGACGAAGAGGTGGGAGTCAAATTCAGTTATGACGAGGTGAACATAGATCTCAGAGACGCGCCGGAGGAGCCTGCCGTGTTCGGCAAGCCTGTGGAGCTGGGAGGAGACTATCTCAGAAACAAATACATCATTTACGGCAGTGAATTCATCGCGAAAACGCTGGGCACCGAGCTGTCAGAAGATATCAAACCGTATGTTGAAGGTGAGGGGAATTATGTCTGGGACAGCCTGGCGACCATCCCGCATCTGTTCTATAAATTCATGGATCCCGGGATAGATGTCATAAGGGAGAATAACCATATCGATTCCGGGAAATTCGATACTCTGCTGGCAGGTGAAAAGGGCATCATCATTTCCGACGAAATAGCCAAACCGGCATTTTACGGATACAGAATATTCAACTCCATGAAAGGAGAGATCCTGTCGAGAGGCGATCAGTATCTGGTGACGAAAGGCAAGAGCGGCAGGTCGGATCAGATTTCGGTGTTTGCGTTCAATTATGACGACTCCATCGAAAGACTGTTTGAGAAGGGCGGCAACATCACCCGCGTGCAGAAAACAATCACCGCCTTCAGGGACTCACACACGTACAAGGTGACGATCAAAGGCCTGGAACCCGGCACATATGAAATCATCAGGACCGGGCAGAGTCACGGGGATACGATTTTTTCCCACGCTGTCATGGATAACAGCAGACGGCATAAACATACCGAAGAGGAAATTCTGACTCTGGACGAGGCGACGGTGCCGGATACCGTCATCGAACACAGATACCTGAATGAGGACATCCAGCTGGACATCAATCTGAAGGGGTTAAGCTATTATTATGTCAGAATTATCAAAAGATAGTGCAAGGAAATAAACCAGAATTGCAAGCTGATTATAGAAATGGACCGCGTTTGAAAGTAACATTAACTTAAGAGAACGCGGTTTTTCATTGCTTTAGATATAACGGAGGTGTTTGTTATGATGACAGAAAGGGTCGCGAGACTAAAGAAACAGTTTTTATCAGTAAGGCCTAACATTACACCGGAGAGACTGCTTCTGGCTACGGAAGCATATAAGAAATACGCGGGTGATTCAGTTCCCATCTTCAAGGCGCGGGTCCTGGAGTACGTTCTGGATAACCTGAGCATCACCATTCATCCGGAGGAAATGATCGTTGGGGTACCGACGTACAGCCTCAGAGGCGCCAACCTGTTCCCGGAATTCACTTCCACGGACTGGCTGCTGGAGGAGATACCGGAATTTCCGACGAGGCCGATGGACCAGATCGACGTTACAGAAGAAGACCAGAAAATCATCATCGACTGTCTGGAAAGCTTCTGGAAGGGCAGAGCCATCGAGGACCTGCTGGCCAGAGAACTGCCGGCTGACGTCAAAGAACTGTTCGATACAGCGGTTATCGATATCGGACTGACCAATACGACATCCGGAGAAACGGTTCCGGATTATGTTTCACTGCTTAAGAAGGGGATCAGAGCTTATGCCGAGGAATGCAGGGAAAAAATAGAAAACGAGCCGACGGGTACATTCGAGGCGCACGCCAAGATCGATTTCTGGAGAGCGTGCATCATCGTTTGTGAAGCGGTAATCAGGTTTGCCAACAGGTATGCGGATGAAGCGGAAGCGCAGGCCGCGAAGGAAACGGATCCGAAACGAAAGGCCGAGCTTCTGGTGATCGCGTCGAACTGCAGAAACGTTCCGGAGAATCCGCCGAGAGGATTCTATGAGGCACTCCAGTTCGTATGGTTCATCCATCTGGTATTCCACATCGAAGGACCTACCACCGCCTGCAGCTTCGGCAGATTCGACCAGATGCTGTATCCGTATATGGAGATGGATATGAAGAGCGGCATGTTCGATGAGCCGGCATTCCAGGAGATACTGGACTGCTTCTTCCTGAAGTGCGGTGAGGTTATCGAAGTCAGAGATAAATTCTACTCCAAAGCCTTTGCAGGATTCCCGATGTGGGCGATCATCATGCTGGGCGGACTGGATTCAGAAGGAAACGACGCGACAAACAAGCTCAGCTACATGTGTCTGACCGCAGGCGCGGACGTACAGACCGCACAGCCTGTTCTGGCCATGAGAATCAGCGACAAGACGCCGGAGGATCTGTTCAGACAGGCGGCTGAGATGATACAGGCCGGCATGGCAAATCCGGGATTCTTCAGTGAATATGGAAATGCCAACGTCATCAGATCCAAGGGCGGCAGCGAATGGGAGGCCAGAAACTGGTGCATCGTAGGCTGCACGCAGCCGCAGTACGGCGGCGGCGGTACCGACGCTACGCCGGATGCGGGATATGTGAATTTCGCAAAGGCTCTGGAACTGGTGCTGCATAATGGCGTGGATCCGGCAACCGGCAAGAAAGTAGGTCTGGAAACGGGAGATCCGACCAAGTTTACTTGTAAGGAAGACCTGATCGAAGCATCGAAGAAGCAGATCATGTTCCTGTATGGGAAGATCGTAGAAGGCTTCAGGATCATGCAGTGCCAGGCGGCCAGGAGACAGCCGATGATCTGGGCGTCCCTGACGATGGACGGATGTATCGAAAGCGGCAAATCCGTACAGGAAGGCGGCACCAAGCATAATTCGGCAGGTCTGTTCAGTACGGGCACAGCAAATCTGGCAGACTCCATCGTTGCCATCGAGCAGGTCGTATTCAAGGACAAGACCCTGACCATGAAGGAACTCATCGACATCCTGGATAACGACTTCGACGGCGAGGAGAGAATCAGACAGCTGCTGCTCAACAAACCGCCTAAGTTCGGAAACGACGACGAATATGTCGACAATATCAATAAGGAAATCGTTACTTACGCGGCGAATATCGTGCAGACCTGGGAAGACGCCAGAGGAGGACACTTCGACTTCACGCTGATGTCCCAGTCCATGAACGTGCCGCACGGTGAGGTTGTAGGTGCGACTCCTGACGGCAGACATGCCGGAGCTCCGCTTAACGACAACGCCTCGCCGATGATGGGCATGGATACCAATGGCCCGACGGCAACGATCAAATCCGTAGCCGCGCTGGAACCTGTACACTTCTGGGCAGGAGCACTGTTCAATCTGAGGTTCGATCCTCACGGCGTGCAGGGAGAGAAAGGCATACAGACCATCGAAGGTGTCATCAAGTCATTCTTCGAGGAAGGCGGACTGCATATCCAGATCAACGTCGTTGACGACGCTACGCTGAGAAAAGCGCAGGAAAATCCGGAAGACTACAGAGGATTGGTCGTAAGAGTTGCCGGTTACATGGCATATTTCACAGAACTTGACAGGAGCGTACAGGATGCGCTCATAGACAGAACAGCTCATCTTGGAGGGTGCTGATGACAGATAAACTGACTGCTTTCGTGGGAAGCATCCAGAAATTTTCAACCGAAGACGGACCGGGCGTACGGAGCACGGTATTCCTTAAGGGGTGCCCGCTTAACTGCGCCTGGTGCCATAATCCGGAGATGATTTCTCCGAGCCAGCAGATGATCGTAAGTCCTAAGAAGTGCATCGGCTGCGGAGAGTGCATCGCCGCGTGCCCGAACGGCGGCATCAAAGTCGGCGAAAACGGACCGCAGATCGACTGGGCGATGTGCGTTGCCTGCGGAGAGTGTTCGGAGGTATGTTTCGCCAGCGCCATCAGACCGGTGGCACAGGAGATGACCGTAGAGGAAGTCTTTGCCAAAGTGCTTCAGGATAAGGATTTCTATGTCAACACGGCAGGCGGCGTGACCATTAGCGGCGGAGAGGTGCTGATGCACCACGACTTCGCGAAGGCTTTGATCGAAAAGTGCGCGGCAGAAGACATCAACGTATGCATCGATACTTCCGGGTACAGCTCGTATGCCGTGCTGGAGGATCTGGCGAATTGCGAGAATGTGGAATTTTTGCTCTATGACATGAAACACATCGACAGCAGCGAGCATCTGAAGTATACCGGAGTGGGGAACGAGCTGATCATCGAAAACCTCAGGAAGCTGGCGGCGGACGACCGGCTCCGGGGCAAGATCTGGATGAGAATGCCGCTGATGAAGGGAATCAATGACAGCGATGACGTGCTTGCCCGCACCAGAGATCTGTATGAGGAACTCGGTATCGGCAGGCTGTCCTTCATGGGGTACCACGATTATGGCAACTCCAAAGCGGAACACACCGGACGCCGGATGGAGAAGTTCGAAGCCCCGTCGGATGAGAGGCTGGATGAAATCAAGGAAATGTTTGAGTCGATCGGAATGGCTGTTGAGATCACCGGTCGTGAGGAAACTATAGCGTAGAAGTAAGGAGGCCAATATGACACATAAAAACAGAGTTGGGATAGTTACGGGCGCAGGAATGGGAAACGGCAAAGGAATCGCCGAATGCCTGTGCAAGCAGGGCGTAAAGGTCGCCATCTTTGACATCAGCAAAGTGATGGAAGAAACCGTGGCGGAATTCAAAGAAAAGGGATATGAAGTCGAAGGCTACTACGTGGACATAAGAGAACATGATCAGATCGATAAGGCGGTAGCCGCAGTGCTGGAAAAATGGGGCAAGATCGACATTCTGGTAAACAATGCCGGCGTAATGGCCTGCAAGCCGTTCCTGGAAGCCGATGACGCCAACAGAGATTTCCATATCGATGTAAATCTGAAGGGTCCGTGGAACATGACCCAGGCGGTTATCCCGAACATGCTGGAGAATCAATACGGCAGGATCGTTTCCATCGCATCCGTCACAGGCGCCCACGTCTCCGACGGTGCCGATACGGCGTACGCCCTGACAAAGGCAGGAATCGTAGGTTTCGGCAAGAGTATCGCCATGGAATACATCCGAGACGGCATCACTTCCAATGTGGTATGCCCGGGATACTGCAGGACGCCTATGGTCATGCAGGAAGCGCTGGAACAGTTCCCGGACGATCCGGAAGAGTTCTTCAGACAGCTGGCGCAGAGCCTGCCGATCAAGAGACTTGGAACGCCGGAAGATATTGGCGGTCTGGTGGCTTATCTGACCAGTGATGAGGCAAGCTTCATTACAGCGCAGGATATCGTCATTGACGGCGGATGTATTTCTCCTGAAACAGGTCTTGACTGCTTCGAGGATTAATCTTATATTCAAGATAAAACAACAAGAAGGGCAGTGCGTATCGCACTGCCCTTTTATCGCAAAGAAATCGAATTTTATTGCATGGCGATTATAGAAAAAATATTCTGAAAAAAGTACCATGGAAGTAGGAATTATTTAATGATTTAAAGTACAAGAATAGGAGGCGAGGCAATGGGTGAAGTAAAGAAAATCAACCTATCAGTAAGTGGACTATTTGTCATCCTTTTCGGCAGCGTTTGCGCCGGATGCTTCGGTATGGAAGACATGGTAGGAGAGTCCGGACCTGGACTGACCCTTCTCATGATTCTGCTGGTACCGTGTATCTGGGCTGTGCCGATCGCACTGTCATGCGCCGAAATGGGGGCGACTTTGCCTGTACAAGGCGGGTACTATATCTGGATCAAGGAAGCACTGGGACCATTCTGGGGCTACTGCGCCGGATTCTGGAGAACATGGATATGGTACCTCAATGAGGGTATTCTTCTGGTATTATCCATGGAATACGTGGCATCATTCTTCGACTTGAACATGTTTGAGTACCTGCTGGTAGTAGGAGTCATACTGGCTGGTGTCGCGTATGTCAACATCGTTGGCGTCAAAGCGGTAAAATGGGTTTCCATAGCATTCCTTGTACTCATCATGGTACCGTTCGGACTCCTTGTCATTTTCGGGTTATTCAAAATGCAGTTCAATCCTATGGATCCGTTCTTTAACCCGGCAGACAGCAAATCAAACAACATCGCCTATGCGATAGTTCTTGGCGTATGGATGTACGGCGCCTTTGAGGGACCGGCAAGCTATGCCGGAGAAGTCAATAACTTCCAGAAGATATTCCCGAAGGCTCTGGCGGTAACGGTATTCGCGATGACGCTTACATACTTCCTGCCGATGCTTGTAGGCTTGTCTGCTATAGGTCAGTGGGAGTTATGGGGATTTGCCGGAGGAGATCAGGCGATTACCGTCGTTGAGCTTTGCAACGCTGTTGGCGGACACGCCCTTGGCGTTGCCATGCTGGTATCGGCGATGTGCTCGAACATTATTCAGGTAAACGATAATATGGCGGCTACGGTAAGAATTCCTGCGATCATCTCACAGGATGGTCTGGCTCCACACTTCTTCCAGAAACTGAGTAAGAAGTATAAGACACCGACCATATCCATCATATTCACATGCGCGCTGGCATTCCTGCTTCTGCTGTACAATCAGGTTTCAGCGGCGGGATTTGCGGCACTGATCGAATTCCAGACATTCGTATTCTTCGCGACATATATCATGCTCATGGTAGCGATGATCGCGCTGAGAATCAAACGGCCGGATCTGCCAAGACCGTATAAGGTACCGCTTCCTACCTGGGGGCTTGTATGCTACGCGATACCTGTAATCGTGATATGCTTCTACTGCATCATTTTCTGCAGCACCTTCGCTAAGATCGGGGCGATCGTATTCGGGCTGGGTGCTCCTGTTTCGTATTTCATCTTCAAGAAGATCTACGGAGGAGTTGACGGACCGAATGCCGTAGAGCACTACGAATTTGGCGACTTGGATGATAGCATGTAATCAACGGCAGCAATAGAACATACCCGGACAGGAAATGAATTAGAAAAGATAAAGGATGTCTCATCATGAATGAATGATGGGACATCTTTTCTAATAGCAAAGAAATTGAATTTCGTTGCAAACTAGTTATAGAAAGAGTGCTTGTTAATAAGTTATCATAATTGTAGGAATTATTTGACTATTTTAAAAAAACAAGAAAAGGAGGTTACAATGGAAGGCAACTTCAAAAAAATGGACATGAAAGTCCGAACCTTATTTGTAATCCTTTTTGCCAGCGTATGCGCCGGTTGTTTTGGTATGGAGGATATGCCTGGTGCGTCCGGTCCCGGACTTACTTTGGTGATGATCCTGGTAGTTCCTATTATATGGGCGGTACCGATCGCACTGGCATGCGCAGAGATGGGAGCTACGCTTCCTGTTCAGGGCGGTTATTACATGTGGGTCAGAGAAGCGTTGGGACCGTTCTGGGGTTACTGTGCCGGATTCTGGCGAACCTGGATTTGGTATCTGAACGAAGGTATCCTGCTCGTACTTGGTCTTGATTATATGGTAGGATTCTTCCACATGAACAGAGTCATGTACTTAATCGTTGCGGCAATCATTATGGCTCTTATTGCCTGGGTAAATATCATCGGACTGAAAGCAGTCAGCTGGGTATCGGTCGTATTTCTGATCATGATCATGGTACCGTTTGGATTACTTGTAGTTATTGGCGTATTCCAGATGGATACGAATCCTATGACACCGTTCTTTAATCCGCACGAGAGCGTAAGTAACGATATCGCATACGCGATCGTCCTTGGTGTCTGGATGTACGGAGCGTTCGAGGGACCTGCAAGTTATGCAGGAGAAGTAAACAACTTCCAGAAGATCTTCCCTAAGGCATTGGCACTCACCGTATTTCTGATGACCCTCACGTACTTCCTTCCTATGCTGGTAGGACTTGCGGCTGTAGGCGAATGGGAGTCATGGAGCTGCTCCGGAGCTGAAGGAGCGATTGATATCGTAGTAGTATGTAATAAGGTTGGCGGCCATGCCCTCGGACTTGCGATGGTTATTTCGGCCATGTTCTCCAACATCATCATGTGCAGCGATAATATGGCGGCTACGGTAAGAATTCCTGCAATCATCTCCGAAGACGGCCTGGCGCCTAAATTCTTCAGGCACCTGCACAAGAAATACAAAACTCCGTCATATTCCATCATCTTCACTTGCCTGCTGTCCTATGCGGTAATATGCTACGGCAAGTTTGACGCGCTGATCGAATTCCAGACATTTGTATTCTTCTCGACGTATATCATGCTGATGATCGCGCTGATCGCGCTCAGAGTCAAACGGCCTGAATTGCCGAGACCGTACAAGGCGCCGCTTCCAACGTGGGGACTTGTATGCTACGCGATACCGGTCATCATCATATGCTTCTACTGCATCATCTTCTGTTCCACTGCGGCTAAGGTGGGAGCGATGATATTCGGATTCGGAGCGCCTGTATCGTATTTCATCTTCAAGAAGATTTACGGAGGAATCGATGGACCGAATGCGGTGCCTCATGATTTCTCAAATGACAGCCACGAAATGTAATGAAGTCATTGATTGATGAAGGGCGCCGCTTGAAGCGGCGCCTCTTTTGCTGCACCAAATATTGACAATTGCAGATGCAAAGTCTTACAATATTTCTGATGAACAGTAAACGCGTAGATATCATCGTTCCCTGCTACAATGAGGAACCCAATATTGAAGCTTTTTTTGAAAACGTCCAGGCTGTATCCGCGAAGATTTCAGAAGACGCGGGTTTCATGAACAGCTATGATTTTAGTTACATTTTCGTAGACGACGGCAGCACGGACGGAACGTTGGAGCAGATCAAACTGGTGGCCGAAAGGGGAGTAGAAGACCTCACCGCCGTCAAGTACATCTCGTTCAGCAGGAACTTCGGCAAAGAAGCTGCCATGTTCGCCGGAATCAAGGCTTCGGCATCCGGACCGGAGGGCGGAACGCCCAGCGATCTGGCCATCATCATGGACGCGGATCTGCAGCATCCGCCGGAACTCATCATAGAGATGCTGAAGAAGATGGAGGAGACCGGATGCGACACGGTGGCGGCAAGACGCGTTACCAGGAAGGGCGAACCGAGGATCCGCAGCGCCTTTGCCAGACTGTTCTATAAGATCATGAATAAATACTGCGAAATCGAGATCGCCGACGGAGCGGTGGATTTCAGACTCATGAACCACGCCATGGTGAAGGCTGTGGCCGCTATGCCGGAGACCCAGAGATTCAGCAAAGGCATCTTCGCCTGGGTAGGCTTTGACACCCAGTGGGTCGAGTTTCAGAATGTGAAGCGCCTGTCGGGTGAAAGCAAGTGGTCGGTATGGAAACTGACAAAGTACGCCATTGACGGATTCATCGATTTCGCCGATTCACCGCTGAAATTCGTTGGAGCCTTTGGCGGAGTGATCGCCGCGGGCTCGGCCATATATCTGATCGTCGAGATCATCAAAGTCCTGATCATGGGCAAGGATACCCCGGGTTACGCGTCCACCATATGTCTGATCCTCTTCTTCGGAGGCATGATCATCGCCATACTGGGGCTGATCGGAGAGTATATCGGCAGGATGTACATGGAGACCAAACGGCGCCCGGTGTACATCAAGAAGGACAGCAACATAGAAGAAGATAAATAATGAAGATAAACCGTAATGAAAAAATCGCTTAAGAAATTCCTTGTCAATAACAGATTCGCTTTCGCAGCATTCTTTTTGCCGGTGCTTATATTAGTACTGGCTTTTGCTGTTACGGGCATCTATCCGTTTGGGGACAGCCAGATTGCGATCATCGACATGTACCATCAGTACGTGCCGTTCTTAAGCGAACTGCAGCACAAACTCCAGACAGGCGGAAGTCTGTTTTACACCTGGAACGGCGCCAGCGGCAGCAATTTCTGGTGTCTGTTGGCGTACTACGGAGCCAGCCCGCTGAACCTGCTTCTGGTCCTGTTCCCGGCAAAGTATATTATGGAAGGCATCACCACGGTGCTCCTGATCAAACTGGGACTGGCGGGCAGTTTCATGTACATCTATCTCAGCAAAGTCCAGTACACCGCGCCTCTCAGCAGGAGAGCGGCGAATTGGCAGTGCGTGGGGTTTTCCTGCATGTATGCGCTCAGCTCCTATGTGATGGGCTACTTCTGGTGCATTATGTGGATGGATGCGGTCATGCTCCTGCCGCTGTGCATCCTGGGACTGAACCGGCTCATCGAAGGCAGAAACCCGGCCCTGTACATCATCACACTGGCGCTGATCATTATCTGCAACTACTACATCGGCATCATCGTATGCATCTTTATCACGGTATATTATCCGGTTCTTTACTTTATCAAGACCAGGGGTGACGGTGCAAAAGCCTGCGCCCTGACCACCATAAAAGCCGTCATCTGTTCGGTGATGGGCGTGGCCATATCCGCATTCATACTGCTGCCGACCTACATCAGCATGCAGTCGACATACTACATCTCTTCGGAGCTTCCTGAGGATATGCTTCTGTACAATGATCCTCTGGACATCCTGAATCAGCTGCTGCCGGCTTCGCAGCTGACCTTCAGGGAAGGATTGCCGAATCTTTACTGCGGCATGCTGAGCGCGATCCTCCTGGCGGTCTTTATCGTAAACAGGAGAATTCCGCTTAAGGAGAAGCTGCTCAACGGCGCGCTTCTGGTGTTCATGTTCTTCAGTCTGAATGTCAATGTGCTGAACTTTATGTGGCACGGTTTTCATTTCCCGAATCAGCTGCCGTTTAGGTTCTCTTTCGTGGTATGCTTCCTTCTGGTGGGCATAGCGTGCAGGAGCCTGTCCCGGATCAATGGAATCGGCACCAGGGTTCTGACCGCCATTTTGGCTGCGGGATGCGCATACTATCTCATCGTGCCGAAGCTCATCACGGACAAACTGGATGATACGAATGTATTCTTTTACCTGGGCATCGCGCTTCTGGCGGCCTACTGCATCCTGATTATCGTATACAGAAACGGCAGGATAGGAGCCATGGCCTTCAGCCTGATCCTGGTGCTGTTTGTCGCGGGAGAATTTTCTCTGAATACGATTTCGTCCTTCGAAAAAACCGGCAACACCACCAGGTCTACGTATTTCGAAAATATCGAGGGGATCGAAAACCTGGCGAAGCAGCTGGAGTCGAAGCCTTTTGCCAGGGCTGAGATCAATGAAGGATACACGCTGAACAGTCCGGCCCTGTATCACTACAAGGGTGTATCGCAATTTTCATCATCCATCAGCGCGGCCTACACCGGGTGTATGGAGAAGATAGGGCTGGAAGGAACCCCGGCCAAAAACAGAGCCAATTACAACATGACCGATCCGGTCACCAACGCTCTGCTGAACATCAGATATATTATCACCAAAGACGGTCCGGCAGATGATGATGATCTGACACAAGTCGGCCAGTCCGGCTACTCCCGTCTGTACGAGAACAAGTATCCGTTATCCGTCGGATATGTGCTGCCGGATAATATTCACCTTTATGATCCGTACAGCCTGGATCCGTTCACGAATCTGGACGAGTATGTCGGATACGCGACGGACGGCAAGGTCAATGAAGTCTTCGACCGCGTGTACGATTATACGATCAACGCATCGGAAATGACAGCCACGGATGACGGGTTCGGTGAAATCGATACGACGGTAGACAGCACCGCGGCGCAGGGAGACGTGGATATCACGTATACCGCGGATAAAACATGCAAGTATTATGTTTTCGTGGAAGCGGATAACGCGGAAGCCATCACCATAGAGAGGGAAGACGACACGAAGAGTATCGACGTCGAGGAAGACAGCGGATCCATCATCAATATCGGAGAGCTGGAAGAGGGCGAGACATTTACCGTAGCCGTACTGTTCGAGACGGGCTGCGAAGGCAGCATCTCAAGCTATGTCAGCACCATTGACCAGAAGGCGTGGGATGAAGCTTACGGATACATGTCTCAAAACCTCATGGACGTAACGGACTATAGCGACAGGAGCATCAAAGGCACCGTAACTGCGGATCAGGACGGCGTGCTGGTCCTCTCGATTCCTGCCGACAAAGGCTGGAGTCTTACCGTGGATGGTCAGGAGAGAAGCACGTCAAACAAGATCGGAGATCTGTGGATGTCCACATCCCTCACTGCCGGGCATCATGACATCGAATTGAAATTCACGCCGCCGGGCATCAGACTTGGGTTCATCATATCCATTCTGGCGATACTGGCGCTGGCAGCCATCTGTGTCAGGCGCGCCAGACGTCCACAAGACCGCTGATGACGGTATCGATGCTTTTTAGCGGGATCTGGTTATAATAAAAGATCAAATTGGTTTCATATCCGTCACCAGACGGAAAGCTGTCCAGAACTACAGAGGGAAGTCCGGAAGACAGGGCTTCCTTTTTTAATGTGTCCCCGTCTTTCGGAGAGCGGATGTGCAATATGATATTGATTCCCGAAGCCGTATCAGTGACGTTGACGAAGTCGGGAGCCTTTCGCTGGAAGGCTTCCGTGACGCGGCTGAGCTTGCCGGAGTAGAGCTTTCGCAGCTTTTTGATATGCGTCTGATAGTAGCCGGTCTCCATAAACATAGCCAGAGTGAGCTGCTCCGTTTTGGAACAGGTCTGGGAATAATCCGATACGATGGACGCGAAGATGCGGGCGATGGTTTCCGGCAGCACCATGTAGCTGATCTTGACGGCGGCAAACAGGGTGCTGGAGAAGGACCCCAGATAAATCACCCGTTCATTTCTGTCCAGGCTTTTGAGGGCGGGAATCGGCCTGCCGAAATACCGAAGCTCGCTGTCGTAATCGTCCTCGATGATGAAACTGTCATTGGCCTGCGCCCAGGATAAAAGCTGATACCTGCGGCCTACCGGCATGACAGATCCGGTAAACGCGTTGTTGGATGGACTGACGTAGGCCGCGGCTCTGATGTTAGCCGGAAGCTTCTCTATGACCAGTCCGTCCGCAGCCACCTTGACGGGACTGATGGCAAAGCCTCTGTCTCTGAAGGTGTTCCTGACCGGAAGGTATCCCGGATCCTCCAGAGCGACGTGATCGATGGACAGCTTGCGCAAAAGCGTCGCCAGCTGGTTGGTGATCTGCTGCGTGCCGGCACCGATGACGATCTGTTCCGGGTTGCAGGTTACGCCTCTGGACATGTACAGATATTTGGAGATCTCGGTCCTGAGGCCGCGTTCCCCCTGCGGGTCTCCTTCAAACAGCAGGGCAGGAGAAAATTCCGTCAGTATCTTGTTCATGCATTTCTTCCATTTATTGAAATCAAAGCACTCGGCGTCATACTGCATTTGCGGCGTGTCCGAATCGATGGCGTCCTCCAGAGAAGGAACGTTTTGCCCTAAAAATCCACTGTCAGTATGTACAGTTCCCTCTCCCTTCGAAAAGATCCGGCTCACATAATACCCGGATTGGGCTTTGCTGTAGATGTAGCCTTCCACAAGGAGCTGGTTATATGCCTGCTCGATGGTGGTGATGCTGAGACCCGTTGATTTTGCTAGATTCCTGAGGGAGGGGAGTTTCTCTCCTTCCGCGATATCCCCCGTCATGATGGAATGTTTGATGTGATCATATAACTGTATATAGTATGGACTCCTGCGTGAATCGTCAAAGACCGGAAGGATGGCTTTCATGGCATAATCTCCTAACTGTACCTATAGAAAAAAATATTTTTGTCTATTTAATAATATACAATATTCCTTTAATATAGTATACAGCAAACAGAATCACTTGAAAAGAGGAGGTAAAAATGCAAACAAATCTTGTAACCTCAAAGACATCCAAGTTGGTGATGACTGCTATGATGATGTGTATGATCATGGTAGCCATTTTCCTGTTCAGGATACCGATCCCGTTTACGCAAGGGTACGTAAACCTGAGCGATGCCATTATTTTCATAGGGATACTCGTGCTTGGATGGAAATATGGAATGATCGCGGCGGCCCTGGGCAGCATGCTGGGCGATATCATCGGCGGGTTTGCCATGTGGGCTCCATGGACGCTGGGCATCAAAGCCGGGATGGCGATCATTGCGGGAACGCTGATCTGCGGCCTTTGCAAGAAAGAAGGCATATCGGACAGAACGTTTGTCGTTCTCGAAATCCTTTCCATGGTGGCAGGCGGATTATTTATGGTGTTTGGCTACTATATCGGAGAAGGCGTTATGTACGGCAGCTGGGCTGTAGCAGCCCTTGGCGTGCCTTGGAACATTTGTCAGTTCTCCGTGGGCATCGCCCTCTGTCTGGTGCTCACAGAACCCCTGAAAAAAACATCCTTCAGAAAGTTCTTTACCTACAAGAAACGATCACATTGAAGTGATATCATCACTCGAAACGAGAGGGGTAAAAACTCTGGGGGAGGTATTTAAGCATGAAAGATATGAAAGTGAAAGGAATCGAGCTGACCTGCGGCAGACCAAAGGTAGCCGTTCCGCTGACGGGGCAGACGCAGGAAGAAATCATCAAGCAGTGCCAGGCGGCAATTGAATCCCACGCCGATATACTGGAGTGGCGCGCGGATTATTTCCTGAGCGGCATAGAGAACCTGGAAGAAAAATTAAACGAAGACAGTGTACATATACAGATCATCCGTATCCTCGACGACATCGATTATGTCACCGGCGGCATGCCGGTGATCTTCACCATAAGGAGCAAAAGCCAGGGCGGCAGGATAGCGCTGGAGCGAAAGCACATAGATGACCTTTCGAGTCTGGCGGCGCAGTCGCAGCTGGCTGCTTTTGTGGATGTGGAGATTTTTGATGAAAACGGCAAACTGGACAGCGTAAGTCTCACGGAGCACGTCAACGAGCTGCACAGCTTCGGGTGCAAGGTCATCATGTCGTATCACGATTTCAAGTCCATGCCAAAGGCAGAAGAAATCGCGAATCTGGTCAACACCATGAGGGATCTGGACGCGGATATCCCGAAGGTGGCAGGCTATGCCCACACGAAAAAGGATGCCGTGAACATGGTCAAGATCTCACAGATCCTGACCCAGGGCGATAATGGACCGGTCATACTTGTGGGAATGGGCAAAAATGGTATAATAACGAGGATATTCGGCGGACAGTACGGATCCGTCATCACCTTTGCTTCAGCGGGAGAAGCATCTGCTCCCGGGCAGATCGACGCGAAGACAATCAACAGACTGCTGGATGAGTTTTACGTTAAACAATGAATTTTATTGAAGCGAAAGATCTGACATTTGACTATATAAAAACGGACGAGAATGGCAACGTGATCAAAAACAGAGCGATTGAGGACGTGAGCTTCACCATCGAAAAGGGCAGGTTCACCGCCATCATCGGACAGAACGGGTCCGGCAAATCGACTCTGGCGAAGAACATGAACGCGCTGCTTACGCCGACGGGAGGATCCATGCTGGTGGACGGCATGGATACTTGTAGTGAGGCAAACACCTGGAAGGTGCGTCAGAAGGTGGCGATGGTATTCCAGAATCCGGACAACCAGATCGTCTCCGCCATCGTCGAAGACGATGTGGCCTTTGGACCTGAGAATCTGGGCATCGAATCCGCGCAGATCAGAACCCGCGTGGACGAAGCGCTCATGGGCGTGGATATGTACGAGTTCCGGAAGAAAGCGCCCCACCTCTTGTCAGGCGGACAGAAACAGCGCATCGCCATTGCCGGCGCTGTGGCCATGCAGCCTGAGTGCATCGTGTTCGATGAACCCACATCCATGCTTGATCCAAAGGGCAGGCAGGACGTTCTTAAGGTCATCAAGGCGCTGAACGCCAAGGGGATCACAACGGTCCTCATCACGCACTTTATGGAGGAAGCCGCCCTGGCGGATAAGATTATCGTTATGGATCTGGGGAAGATCGTCATGGAAGGCACGCCGGATGAGATATTCAGGCGGGCGGATGAATTGAAGGCGCTGTCCCTGGGCGTTCCTGCCGCAGTGGATCTGGGGCTGGCCCTCAGACAGCGGGGCATCGACGTTCCCGAAGAGATAATGACAATGGATGAAATGGTGGATTTCTTATGTCGATAGAAGTACGCGATCTGATACACATATACGCAGAAGGTCTGCCCCATGAGTCGGTGGCAGTGGACGGCGTCAGTTTCCATATCGATGACGGCGAGTTCGTCGGCATCATCGGGCATACCGGAAGCGGCAAGTCCACATTGCTGCAGCATCTCAACGGACTGCTGAAACCGAAGTCCGGATCCATCGTGATCGACGGCACGGATATCACGGCGGCCGGCACGGCAATGCGGGATATCAGGAAGAAGGTAGGACTGGTGTTTCAGTATCCTGAATACCAGCTCTTTGAAGAGACCGTAGCGAAGGACGTGGCTTTTGGCCCTGGGAATCTGGGTCTGGGCGAGGAGGAGATCCGCGCCAGAGTTGAGGAGGCCATCAGGCTGGTGGGCCTGGACTACGAGACGATAAAGGACGCCTCCCCATTCGACCTTTCGGGAGGCCAGAAGAGAAGAGTGGCCATCGCGGGGGTCATCGCCATGAAGCCCCAGGTGCTGATACTGGACGAACCGACAGCGGGACTGAACCCGAAGGCCCATAACGATATCCTGGACATGGTGAGTTCGATACACAGATCAGAAAAGAACATCATCATCTTCGTTTCGCATAACATGAACGATATCGCCAGAATGTCCGACAGAGTCTTGGTGATGGATCACGGCAAGATGGTGATGAACGGTTCCCCTCAGGACGTATTTGCCCGGGAAGAGGAGCTGAAACAGATGGGGCTCGCCCTGCCTGATTCCATGGAATTCATCTCCAGACTCAGGCGTAAAGGCATGAACATAGATAAAAACTGCATGGACATCAGTTCGCTGGCAGATGAGATCGCAAGAATCAGGAAGCAGTACGGGAAATGATACGAGACATCACACTAGGACAATACTATCCCGGAAACTCGTGGGTACACAGACTGGATCCCAGGATCAAAATCATAGCAACGCTGCTGTATATCGTGGCGTTGTTTGTGGTACATGATTTTATAGGATTCGCCATTTCCTTCATCGCACTGGCGGTGATCATCGCCATATCCAGAGTTCCTCTGAAATTTATTCTCAAAGGCCTCAAACCGGTTTTCATTATCATCGCGTTTACCTTGATCGTGAATCTGTTCATGGTCAAGGGCGAGATCATCTTCCAGTTCTGGATCTTCCACATTACCAGAGAGGGAGCCAGGATGGCTGCCTTCATGGGCATCAGACTGGTGCTGCTCATCATCGGCTCGTCGATGCTGACCCTGACCACGAAACCCATCGGTCTGACCGACGGGATCGAGGCGCTGCTTTCGCCGTTTAAGAAAATCGGCGTTCCGGCCCATGAACTGGCCATGATGATGACCATCGCCCTGAGATTCATCCCGACGCTTTTGGAAGAGACCGATAAGATCATCAAGGCGCAGCAAGCCAGAGGGGCGGATTTTGAGAGCGGAAATATTATGAGGAGAGCCAGAGCGCTGGTTCCGATCCTGGTGCCTTTGTTCATCAGCGCCTTCAGAATCGCGCAGGAACTGGCCATGGCCATGGAAGCCAGATGTTACGGCAGCGGCGTGAAACGCACGAGGATGAATGCCATGAAGCTGGCCAGGCGAGATCTGGCAGCGGCCATTCTTTTGGCGGCATTTCTGGCGGTCATCATCCTGCAGAGGATTTTGATGTAAGAGATTAGATGTGAGGAAACCATGAGACAGCGAAAAGCGAAAGATATGGAAGCCAGGATCAAAAGCTGCAGCCACCTGCTGGTGGAAGATCCATCACCTAAGGCCTGGCAGGCGTGCTTTGCGCATAGCGGCGCGGAGCTTTTCCTTGAGATCGGCTGCGGCAAAGGTCAGTTCATCATCAAGAAGGCCCTGGCGGATCCGGACAGCAATTATATCGCCATCGAGGGACAGGAAACGGTCATCCTCCGGTCTTTAGAGAAGACCATGGCGGCTGCGGGAGAGCAGGTCAAGAATGACAAGATCCGGATTTCCGAGACCAAGAGGGAGATCAAGAACCTGAAATTCGCCTGCACCTTTGTGGAACACATGGCGGATCTGTTTGATGAATCGCAGCTTGCGGGCATATATCTCAATTTCAGCGACCCATGGCCCAAGGCGCGCCACGCCAAGAGGCGGCTGACTTACAGAACCAGACTCAGGGATTATGGATGGGCTCTCAAAGACGGCGGGTTCATCGAGATCAAGACTGACAATGACGGGCTGTTCGCGTTCACGCTGGAGGAGCTGGAGGAAACGGATTTTGAGATCATTGAATTGACCAGAGATCTGCACGCCAGTAATTTCGATTCCAGAAACGTCACGACGGAATACGAGGACAAATTCAGCGGCAAAGGCAAAAACATCAATTACGTCAAGGCGATCATCAGAAAGAATAAATAAGAATAAGAAATAATAAAAAATAATAGATAAACAAAGAAGGAGAACGAAGTGAGCGAGTATATTTTGGCCAGAGGAAACGGCAGAAAGATTCCGCAGGAAGATAAGATCTTCGGGATCAGCAGCAGAGCGAAGGCTGCCATCGCCGAAAAGGGTGCCGATCAGGTGATCAACGCTACGATCGGAGCGCTTTTGGATGACGACGGCAAACTGGTGGTTCTGGAATCAGTGGACAGGGTGTTCAGACAGCTGAAGCCGGTGGATTACGCGGAGTACGCGCCGATAGGCGGCACGAAACCATTCAGGGACGCGGTAAAAGAGGCGGCCTTTGGGGCCCACGCGCCGGAAGGATATATGGAGGCGGTGGCGACACCCGGCGGCACAGGGTCGCTGCGAAACGTCATCTCCAATTACTCGGATGCAGGGGATCAGATCCTGACCAGTGACTGGCACTGGGCGCCGTATAACACCATCGCCGGTGAAATCGGACGAAGCATCGCCACATTCAGACTCTTTACAGAGGACGGCAGATTCGATGTCGGATCCTTCGCGGAGCGCACGGCGGAAATACTGGCCAAACAGGAAAGTCTCGTGGTCATTCTCAATACGCCGGCCCACAATCCGACGGGCTATTCTCTGACGCTGGAGGACTGGGACGCGGTCATCGATGTGCTCAATCAGGAGGCGCAGGCAGGCAAAGCCATCGCCCTTCTCATCGATGCGGCATATATCGATTTCGCGGGAGACGCGGATGAATACCGGGAGTTCATGCCGAAGCTCTCCGGCCTGGCGGAGAACGTGATCAGTATCGTGGCTTACTCTCTGAGCAAGACCTTCACCCTTTACGGCGCCAGATGCGGCGCCATGATATGCGTGGCCAAAACCCAGGAAATCGCGGATGAATTCAAGCGGGTATGCGAGTTTTCGTCCAGAGGTTCATGGTCCAATACGGCGAAGATCGCCCAGGTGATCCTGTCCAGGATCTACAGCGATCCGGAGCTGTTGAAGATCGTGGACGATGAGAGAAAGCAGTATCGGGATATGCTGCTGGCAAGGGGCAAAGCCTTTGGTGAAGCGGCCAGAGAATGCGGACTGGAAATCGTGCCTTATGATGCGGGGTTCTTTATCAGTATCCCGTGCGAGGATCCCGATAAATACAGCAGGATCCTGGAGGAGCAGGATGCCTTCCTGGTGCCGCTGGCGAAGGGCCTGAGGGTATCGGTGGCTTCGATATCGGAAGCAAAGTGCAGAAAACTGCCGCGCATGATCAAAGCGGCGCTGGAACAGAAATAACAGCCGAAACCAATAAATGGAAAATAATGGTTGACAAATTTTACCAATTATGATATCGTAATCTCCGAAAGAGGTAGCGCTTGGCGCGGAAAGGAGATATGATATGCCAATGAATTATGATGACGGTGAAGTGAGTTTCGACATCGTCGAACACATCGGTGTTCTGGCCACTTACTCTACGGGGTGGGCCAAGGAAATCAACCTTGTGTCATGGAACGGAGGCCCCGCCAGATATGATCTGAGGGATTGGGCCCCGAATCACACGAGGATGTCTAAGGGCGTCACATTTGAAGAGAAGGAAATGCGTGCTCTGATCGACAGCTTCCGGAAGAGGAGAACCGCAGGCATGCGCAGCATGCGGGATGCCGCGGAAGAGCAGGAGCCTAAGGAAGAGGAGGCGCTTTGCGCTGAGGAAATGACAGGCACCGAACAGACAGAAACAGAAAGCTTTTAGGAATAACACGTACACTGCAAAAAAACTGAGCACGGCGAGGTGCTCAGTTTTTTGTTTTTGGCCGCTCTATGGTATACTTGAACTATCACAATCCACATGAGAGGTAAATAAGATATGATACTAACGATAAAAATAGGAAAGAACGAAACGAGGAGAATAGAGGCGGCGCCTGAGACGACGCTGCAGACCATCGCGGCGGATCTGCTGGCGGAGTTTCCGTACCGCATCCTTTTGGCCAGAGTGAACGGCGTTGACAGGGAACTGATCGATACCGTGGGAGAGGTGGCTGACGGTGATGCCGCGGAACTCGCCGTAGAGTTTCTGGATATGAGGACGCACAGCGCTGACCTGACCTATCAGCGCAGTATATCCATGATTTATCTGAAGGCGGTCAAGGACGTCTTTGACACCGATGCGATTATCGACAACACGCTGAACAAGGGCTTCTATACCAAACCAAAGCTGGGACGGGAAGTGACCGAAGAAGACGTGGCTAAAATCGACGCCAGAATGAGGCAGATCGTGGCGGAGGACATGCCGATCAGGCGATTCACGCTGACCAAGCAGGAAGGCGTGAGCCTGTGGATCAAGGAAGGCTACGAGCAAAAGGCCAGGCTCCTGCAGAATGTGAGAAGTGATGCTTACAGGCCGGTCTTTTATGATATGGATGGATATATCAACTATTTCTACGGGCCGATGGTTCCGTCCGCGGGCTACATCGAGCATTTCGAACTGAGAAAGTACGACGAGAGAGCGATACTGTTGAGATTTCCTTATCACGGTCAGCCGGACGAACTGCCGGAATACTATAACGACAGACTGATCTACGAAGCCTTCAGGCAGACCCATGACTGGCTGAACCTGCTCCACGCCCAGACTCTGGGGGATTTCAACAAGGCGGTAGCCAAGGGAGGCATCAAGGACCTGATTCTGCTTTCGGAGGCTTTGCATGAGAAAAAAGTCGCGGAAATCGCCGACGCCATCACGGAAGGGAACAAGAGAATCATCCTGATCGCGGGACCGTCCTCCTCCGGCAAGACGACGTTTGCCAGGAGGCTGTGCATCCAGCTGAGGGTAAACGGCCTGCAGCCTTTGTACATGGGAACGGACGATTACTTCGTCAATCGCGTGGATACGCCGCGGGATGAGGACGGCAAGTATAACTATGAAGGTCTGGACGCGCTGGACATCGACCTGTTCAACAGGAACATGAACGACCTGCTGGCCGGCAAGGAAGTAGACCTTCCGGAATTCGACTTCATCGAGGGGGTCAAAGTCTTCGGCAAGAGGATCACCACCATTACGGAGAATCAGCCCATCGTCATAGAGGGCATCCACGCGTTGAACGGCAAACTTACCGCGCAGATCGAAGACAAGCACAAGTATAAGATATACATCAGTCCGCTGACCCAGATGAACATTGATGTGCACAACAGGGTGGCGTCAACGGACGGCAGAATGCTCAGGAGAATGGTCAGGGACAATAAATACAGGGGACACAACGCGGAGAAGACCATCGAAGCGTGGCCTAAGGTGCGCGCGGGGGAAAACGTGAATATCTTCCCGTATACGGACGAGGCTGACGTGCTGTTCAATTCCAATCTCTGTTATGAAACGGCGCTGCTTAAGAAGTACGCGGAGCCTTTGCTTCGTGAGATCGGACCGGATTCCCCGCAGCACAGCGAGGCGGTCAGACTTCTGGAGTGGCTCAAATTCTATAACACCGTAGAAGAAGACAGGTACGTGCCGAATAATTCCATCCTGAAGGAATTCATCGGCGGCAGCGTATTTACTGATGAATAGAGGATAAGTTGAAATGGCAGTCAAAGTAAGGGATATTTTGAATTTCGGAGGGCTGCTTGGCTCCACGGTGATCGCCGGAGAAGGAGGACTGGACACCAACGTGGAGAGCGTCAGCGTGCTGGAGATCGCGGACAGCAGCATCGCCAGGTGGGTGGAACCCAACCAGCTGTATATTACATCGTTTTATGCCATATGGGACGATGTGGCGCAGCAAAAGGTCGTCATCAGAAACCTGAAGGACAGCGGATGCTGCGGCCTTGTTCTCTGCAACGTGGGACTGCTCATGCAGACGGTAGACAGAGAAGTTCTGGAGTATTGCGATGAGAGAAATTTCCCGCTGATCCGGGCCAGAGCCAACGTCTCCTACATCGATATCATGTCGCCGATCATGAACGTCCTGTTCACCGACGACAGTTCCTCCATGCAAAGGATACCGTATGACGGTTCGGAGCCTTTGCAGAATGTCTTCTATAATATGATCATCAACGGGGACAGTCAGGACAAGGTGCTCCGGGAGATGAATCATTCCATGGGGGCGAAGATCTCGTATTACGACACCTTCGGCAAGCTGTTATTCAGCGATGAACCGCCGGAGGAAGTGAAACGCGAGACCGAGTATCTGCGGCTGCAATACAATCACGTGCTGTACAGCTGCAGAGAAAAGGGGTATACGGTGCTGGACTGCGACGGCAGGCAAAAGCTTTTCGTGCAGATCAGATCGCATCAGAACATGTTCGGCATCATGATCACCGATTACGACTCGTCCTTTGAGGGGGATTTCATCGATACCCTCATGAACACGCTGATCATGCCGTGCGCGCTGATATTCGGGCGTGAAGACCGTATCATCGATTATCAGAAACGTTCCCGGGCTGAGTTCATCACGGATCTCATTACCGGAAACTTCACCACCGACGCCAACGACCTTAGGAGAGCCGGGGACATCGGGCTGGATATACAGGGCGTGGATCATCTCATGATCATCAACATCAACACGTTTCACAGGACGGGAAATGATGATTTGACCAGAGACCTGAGGTCATATATCAGCAGGAACCTGATGCCCCAGGTGGAACAGATCCTGTCAAAGGAGTGCCCCGGATCCTGGAGCGAGTACCGAAGTGATGTGACCATACTGTTTCTGAACATGCAGCAAAGCCTCACGGATCTGGACAGGCTGGCGCATAAATTTCTGGACATGTTCCACAATAACAAGCTGGAGCTGTCGGTGTCCATCGGCATCAGCAATGAGGCCGGGGATTTCCATGAACTGCCGAATGCCTATAATCAGGCTTACAACGCGGCGATCATGGGGCGTAATTACTACGGAACGGAAAGGATCATATCCTACGATCAGATCTGGTTTCTGTCGCAGCTGCATAAGATGAGGGAGACGGACGAAGGCGTCAGGATCTGCAGGGAGATGCTGCGGCCGCTGCTGAAGTATGACGAGGAACACGGAACGGAGCTGGTGAAGACCGCCTATGTACTTCTGCATAATAGTTGCAATGTAAAGGAAGCGGCGGAACAGTTATATGTGCATAAGAACACAATGCTCCAGAGAAAAAATAAAATCATAGAGATTTTGGGCTATTCACCGTATGAAATGCCGCATTCTCTGAATTTCCTCATGGCGTTTGAGATCATGGGATACGGAGAAGACCTCTAAATGTAATAAAAATGAACGGCTATGTGCAAATGCACATAGCCTTATTGTTTTTTTGGAACGGAGACACAATGACACACTTCACGGCGTTAATGTAGAATAACGTTAATAAAATCTAGCCATTATACATATTCAAGTTGGGAGGAAACAAACCATGTCACAACACAAGAACGTCAACATTGACGCAGTTCATGACAGCGACCACGCGACACACCGCGTACCTGACGATCAGCGAAAGGGATTCATATCCATCGCGGCCGTTGCTGCGGGCTTTTGCATCTGCATGTCAGGTCTTTATACCGGAGCGGCGATCGCTTTCGGAATGTCGCTGAGAAACGCTATCATTGCGGCAGTTATCGGTAATATTATTCTCAGCCTTTACGGCGGAGCTATCGGCGCGGCAGGCGCCAAGGAAGGCGTCGCGTCAGCCATGCTTTCACGTCACAGCTTCGGCAGACAAGGATCCAAGTTCGTTGGAGCGCTGCTCGCCATCGTAATGCTGGGATGATTCGCTGTACAGGTCGGTTTCTTCGGATCCACCATGCAGGCTCTGTTCCCTGGAGCAGGCTTCATCACTTCACAGTATGTAGCAGCTGCCTGGGGCGGTATCCTGATGATCTTCACCGCGTACTATGGATATAAAGGTCTGAACTATCTGAGTTATATCGCCGTTCCTGCAGTAGGCATCCTGGCCATCATCGGCATGGTGCTGGCGGTCAAGGGCGCAGGAGGACTGGAGATTCTGTCACAGGTAGTGCCGACTGAACCGATGACCATCGGAGCGGCCATCGTAGCTGTTGTAGGTTCATTCGCCGGCGGCGCGTCAGCGCAGGCTGATATCACCAGATATGCCAGAACTCCAGGCGTAGCATGGGGCGGAACAATCTTCGGATATCTTATCGCCAACACATTCATTATATTCGCAGGATACATGGTAGCGGTAGCAACAGGTGAGGGAGATCTGCCTGTAGCATTCCTGGCCATGGGTCTGGGAGCAGCTGCGCTGATCATTCTGATCCTGGCACAGTGGACGACAAACGACAACAACCTGTACACAGCCAGCCTTGGTCTCGCCAACGTTATTCCTGTAAACAAGAAGACACTGGTAATCATCACCGGTATCATCGCTACAATCGTAGGTGCTATGGGTCTGTCCGATTACTTCGTTTCCTGGATTTCATTCCTGGGCATCGGCATCCCGCCTGTAGCAGGTGTCATCATATGCGACTACTATTTCCTCAGAAGCAGAAAATACGAATACGGTCCTGGAACGAAATACTGCCAGGTCAACATCTGGGCATTCGTATGCATGATCATCGGAGCCATCGTAGGATTCTGCTGGCACTGGGGTGTTGCGTCAGTCAACTCACTGGTCGTAAGCGTAGTACTTTACTTCATCTGCATGAAGGCCTTTGGCAATAAGGGCATCGGCATCATCGGAGAGAACATAGAAGAAGAGTAATTAAGGAGGGAACAAAATGCCTAAGTACAGAGATTTAGAATTAGCAAACGCATGTTATAAATTGATGCATGATCTGGTACAGGTCAAGAAGGGTGAGAGCGTACTCATCACTACTGACACCAAGCCTGATTTCGGTATCATCGAAGAAATGGCAAAGGCTGCGGAGGTGCTGGGAGCCAAGACAATGATCGCATATCACTCCACACCAAAGGGCTACGGCGCGCTGACGATGCCATACCTGCCTGAACCGCTCATCGAGTGTGTAGATAAGACAGACGTATGGGTCGAAATGAATGACCAGTGGCTGCTCTACTCACCAATCTGGGACAAGGCCGTAACCAACGGACGCACCAGACAGGTCATGCTGGGCGGACTGGCTGTGGATCAGTTCGTAAGATGCATCGGCGAAATCGATCTGGAAGCGCAGCTTCAGTTCCAGAATAAGCTGACAGCTATGACAAAAGCTGCCAAGCACATGAGAATCACTAACGCGGCAGGCACCGATATCGAGTTCGATAACGATCCGGCAAGACCTGTTGCCAACGAAGGCGATTACAGTTTCCCTGGCGGTCACTTCCTGATCGGACAGATCGGATGGGCTCCTAAGGAAGACACCATCAACGGCGTGATCGCATTTGACGGAACGATTTCAGGCGGCGGCGACGCAGAACTGGGACACCTGGAAGAGCCTGTTAAGTACATTGTCAAGGAAGGCCGCATCCAGGAGATCCAGGGCGGCTGGCAGGCCGATAAGCTGAGAGCATATTATAAGAGTCTGAACGATCCTAACATGTACATCGCGGCGCACGTATGCTACGGCGTAAATCCGAATGCAAAGCTTGAAGGCTGCACGACAGAGGACGAGAGACTTTGGGGTAGTACGCAGTGGGGATTTGGTCATCAGGGTTCATGTTACTCCGGAGGAGAGCCGAGAAACGCGGTAAGCCATATCGACGGCATCTGCACGGACTGTACGATATACATTGACGGTGAGATGATTCTGGAAAACGGCAAGTACGTTCATCCTGAACTGGCAGAACTCGCCGCCAAGCTTGGTAAATAATCATGAAAAAAACTTTAATCGTATGCGCAGATATATTTCCACCATATCAGTATCGTCTTAACGACGGTACTGATATTGGTATAGATTATGATGCGGTGACGGGTACTCTGCGAAAGGCAGGATACGACGTGGATTTCAGAATCGGACTTTGGGATGAGGTAAGCGCGCTGTTTGAATCAGGCGAGGCGGATGCTATGTTCCAGGTGCAGGATACTCCTGAGCGACTGGAGAAATACTTCCTTTCGGACAAACTCAGAGATGCGGTAACCGAGGTCGTAACCGTCGATCCGGCATTGACCGAAATGAAATCCTACGGCGAACTGTCAGAAATCAGGCTGGGTGTCATCGCGGGTTTTGCGAATGGCGAAGAAATCGACTCTCTGCCTGTTGCGTGCAAATGCCCGTACGACGATACGGCTGCGCTCCTTAAAGCTCTCGATGCCGGAGAGATAGACGCTGCTGTATGCGATCATGGAGTCCGATGCTTCGTCAGCGAAGACAGTGACAGATTCATGGCGATAGAGGCGCTGACGTATAAGCGGCCTTTGTTTGTCATGTTCCATGACCGGGATCTCAGAGATGAATTCAACGCGGCGTTTGCGTGAAAGGAGAGAATATGATTTTTGACGGACACGGAGATGTTTGGAATGATGTCACCAGTCGCAGGATCGATCATGGTGAGAAAGACGTTTTCAGAGCAAGACATCTGGAGAAGTTCCGCGCGGGCGGCGTTACCGGAGGGATCTTCGTCATATGGGTCGACCCGCCATACGATGCTGATCCTGTCAGCAGATCCGCGCAGATCGTGGACTGCATCAAACAGGAAATGGAAGACGCTTCAGACATCATCAACATTGTCACCAAATATGAAGATTTCGCCGAAGGCACCGCCAAAGGCATGATTAACGTGGTAAACGGGATCGAGGGTCTGAGCCAGATCGGCGAAGACCTGGATCAGATCAACCGGTTCTACGAGGAAGTCGGCGTGCGTCACGCCATGCTCACGTGGAATGAGCAAAACGCTCTGGCCACGGGCTGGCCGCAGGACGTAAACCGGGGATTGACTGACGCGGGCAAACAGGCCGTGCGCAGGATACAGGACCTTGGCATGGTTATGGACGTTTCCCATCTCAATGACAAGAGCTTTTGGGATGTGATGGAAGCGGCTTCGGCTCCGGTCATCGCTTCACATTCAAACGCCAGAGCGGTATGCCCGGCCATGCGCAACCTGACGGATGACATGATCAAGGAAATCGCTTCAAGCGGCGGCTTGCTGGGAATGAACAGCCTGCGGGAGTTCATCGATGAGGATGTCGCGAAACAGACCGTCGAACGGCTCGCCGACCATGCGGTTTATGTGGCGGAGCTGGTAGGCACGGACTATATCGGCCTGGGATATGACTTTGATGACTATCTCGAAGAAGGCGCGTTATCGGCGTTCTCAGGACATCTGGATTCACCGAGCGGAGATGGAATCTCTAACGAGGCTGAGGCCGGCAATCTGCTGGTGGAGCTGAGAAAGAGAGGATTTACCGAAGACGAGATCGAGAAGATCGCGTACAAGAATTTTTATAGAGTTTTCAAACGATGTTGGAAATAACACCTCACATCTATTCTCATAAAAGGAGTCGCCCAGGCGGCTTCTTTTGTGTTATGATTATATCCGGATAATGACTTTTGGGAGGAAACATGATAACAGTAATCGGTGGAGTAAAAATAAAAGTTGAAGTAAAAATGAAGCTGCCGGAGGCGCCCGGCCAGGATAATTGGGCGGAGCAGCTGTCGGAGGAGCCGGCGCAGGAAGACGCTTTCGAAGCCATGCAGGCCCGCATGAGGGCGGAACACGATAAGTTCTGGCAAGGCGAGGGCAGGCAGGATTCACAGGGCCTGATGGGTCAGTTGTCCGTCATCGACGGGAATCATGATGAGATCTCGGTCAAAAGCTGCGGCTGCGCATTCAACGTTGCCAGACATCTGGCAGATATGGGCAACGACGTTGCGCTGATTACCGCGGTGGGAACAGACCCTCTGGGTCTGGCGGCGCTGGCAGAAATGAAAGAACACGGCATCGATACCTCGCTGGTAAGCAGGATCGACGGACAGACGCCGGTATTATTCGAAATCAAAAACTTCGCGGGAGAAATCGAGTTCGCCAGGGCCAATGAAGCGTTGTTCTCCGAGATCAACCAAGAGCTGATCGACAGCGCGTCTGATGTCATCTCCGGTTCGGATGCCATCATGATAGATGGCAGCGTGCCGGCGGAAACCCTGCTATATGTGGCCCAAAAGTACGGAAAGGACATCCGGATATTCTTTGATCCGGCGTCCAGAGCCGGCGGCGATCTGGTCAGCGGCGACAGCGAGGAAAGCCTTTGCATTATGAAAAACCTGCACTGCGTTATGCCGGGAAGAGTCGAAGCCGAAAAAATGGCGGGGCTCGTCATACTGGGACCCGACAAGCTCCGGGAGGCGGTGGACCAGTTCGTGGAGCGCGGCGTGGACAGAGCATTCATCACCATCAAAGCCGGGGGCGTATTCTATAAGGAAGCGGGAGACGAGGCCGGCAGAGCCTTAAGGCCGGAGAGGACGCTGAGCTTTGCGGACACTTCCGGCGCAGGGGACGTGGTGTCCGCTGCGATCATACATGAGACACTAAAAGGTACCGATATGGACGGCACGGCAAAAGCCGCCATGGACGCGGCCGCGGAGTTTCTGGCCGGACTGTCTGACGAGAGACCGTATTGATAGGAGGTGTAGTTTATGATAAAAATCGACAATATAAAGAAGGCCAATAAAGTAAAAATCGAAACGTTGATCAAAGCCCTCGAGAAGAGAGGCATGAAAGGGTATTATGCCGCTAACGGCGAGGAAGCCCTGAACATGATACTGGACATGATTCCGGAAGGATCGTCTGTCGGCAGGGGCGGATCAGAGACCTTGAACAGCATCGGGGTGTTTGAAGCGCTGCACAAGGGCAACTATAAATGTCTGGAACCTCACGGTGAGACAGATCCCGAGAGAAAAAAGCAGGTAACCCGGGAGATTTTCTCGGCGGATTACATGCTGACCAGCGCCAACGCCATAACGATGGACGGACATATCGTGAACATCGACGGAACGGGCAACAGGATGGCAGCGGTAATCTGGGGACCTGACAAGGTGATCTATGTAGTCGGCGCCAACAAGATCGTAGGAACCCTCGAGGAAGCGGAGGGCAGAATCAAGTCCACAGCGTGCCCGCCGAACTGCATCAGGCTGGGCAAGCAGACTCCGTGCGCTTTAACGGGCAAGTGCGGCAACTGCCTGTCTCCGGGCAATACCGTATGCTGCAATACAGTAGTCACCAGATACAACTCCATCGAAGACCGCATCCACGTGATACTGGTGAATGAGAATCTGGGATTCTAATCTGGGATCC
>JAUMVD010000001.1:93798-107654 GCA_030530285.1 Bacillota bacterium
GTTGGTATTGAAACTTGTGTTGAAATTTGTATTGAATCTTGTGTTGAAGCAGGTCGCAAAGACCTGCTTTTTTATATCTTGCGATGTCCTGCTTGCTATATCTTGCTACATCTTGCAGATCATATCTTATGCGTCTCGTGCAGCCACTCTATCCGGCAAGCCCGGTCAGCAGCGCCTGGCCGTCCGCTCAGTTGTCACTTGGCAGTTCTGTTTGGTAGCACTTGGCAATCCTATTTGGTAGCGCGGAACTTTTATTCTCATTTGACCAAATGTTGTTGGTAGAATGCGATTATTATTTTAATCTGACCAAAAACAGCATCCAGAAAGGCCGATCATCGCAGCGATATTTGGATAATTCGCCAGAAAATTTTCATCCGACCAAATGCAGTGCAGGATATTTGGTCAGACAAACATTTTTTCAGTATTGACCAAAGGCTTTTGGTAGAACCGCATTTTTTTACGCGTCTGACCAAATAAACGACCGCGAACGGCACCGCGAGGGGCACCACGTAGCAAGCCACGCACCGCGCCGCGCCGCGAACCACACATGAAACTCAACCATCCGCCGATCTCACCCAGCCAAACAAGCCTGCAAACGCCAAAAGCAAGGTGATTATTGTGGAATCGGTGTAATTTTCAGGCGTTCAACCCCTAGATGTGGTGGAGCAGAGGCGCAGCGGCAGCGATAAAAGAAACACAGTAAAAAGTGTACGGTATTCAAAACCCGGAGCCTTTGAAATTACTGGATTTTGTACCTTAAAAAAGCCATAAAAATTATTCAAAAAAACACTTGCTTTCACCGAAAGCCTTTGGTACAATGATAGAGCTTGTGTAAGGCGATGAAGTGGGAAGTTACCTTGCTATAGGAGAATTTCCACTGAGAATTGTCCCCACGTAGATCGGGGGCGAAGGGATTCGCTGGATTTTTATTGTGCGTCTCGCATAAGAAACACACGGGAGAGTGTACGAAGCAAGCAAAACCACTGTACACGTTGAAAATCCAATACGTAGAACCCCTTGTACAAGCATAGCGAAAACTGTACAAAAGCAAGTTATAGGAGGAAAAAATGAGCGAATTACAGAAAATCAGAATCAAGCTTAAGGCTTACGATCACGCGCTTCTGGACGCATCCGCATCAAAGATCGTCGAGACAGCGAAGAAGACAGGCGCCGAAGTTTCAGGCCCGATTCCGCTTCCAACGGAAAAAGAAGTTATCACTATTCTGAGAGCTGTTCACAAGTATAAGGATTCCAGAGAACAGTTCGAGCAGAGAACGCACAAGAGACTGATCGACATCACCAGCGCGACAGCTAAGACAACAGACGCACTGACTAAGCTGGACTTACCTGCCGGTGTTGATATCGAAATCAAGCTCTAAGAAATCGAAGGGAACACTCCCCTTAAGAATGGACACACCACACGCGAGCGGTCCGATAGATGCCGGAGATAAGGTTGCCGGCGAGTTGCACAGAAGACCTGCGGTGGGTGGCCCGCTGTTAAGAAAGAGAGGAAAAATACAGACATGAAGACTATTTTAGGAAAAAAACTGGGCATGACTCAGATCTTCACTGAAACAGGTGCAGTCGTTCCTGTAACAGTAGTAGAAGCAGGCCCTATGACAGTAACTCAGATCAAAACTGTTGAAACTGACGGTTATGACGGAGTACAGGTTGGATTCGAAGAGGCAAAACCTCAGAGAGTCAACAAGCCGATGACAGGGCATTTTGCAAAGAACGACCTGAAGCCGATGAAACATCTGACAGAGTTCAGACCTGAAGAAGGCGAAGCTTACGAAATCGGACAGCAGATCACAGTTGCTGATTTCGAAGCAGGCAAGAAGCTTGACGTAACAGGCACTTCCAAGGGTAAAGGAACACAGGGTAACATTAAGAGACACGGACACCACAGAGGCCCTATGAGCCACGGCTCCAAGCATAAGAGACTGGCCGGCGCTCTGGCAGCAGGTACATACCCTTCAAGAGTATTCAAGGGTAACGCTGGTCCTGGTAGAATGGGACGCGAAACCGTGACTGTTCAGAATGTTGAACTGGTAAAAGTTATTGAAGACAGGAACCTGATGCTGATCAAGGGTGCCGTTCCGGGAAACAAAGGCGGAATCGTTCGCATCCAGTACGCAGTAAAGGGTCAGGACAAATAAGATGACTTCAGGAAGGAGGAAGTAAAATGTCAACAGTGACAATGCTGAACATGGCTGGCCAGGAAGCAGGAACCATCGAATTAAAAGATGAGATTTTTGGAATCGAGCCAAACCAGAATGCAGTGCATGCAGTAATAAAGAACATTTTAGCAAACAAAAGACAGGGCACACAGTCTGCTAAGACCAGATCTGAAGTCAGAGGAGGCGGAAGAAAGCCTTTCAGACAGAAGGGAACAGGACGCCACAGACAGGGTTCATCAACAGACCCTACACAGGTTGGAGGCGGAATCGTATTCGCACCAAAGCCAAGAAGCTACAGATACACAGTGCCTAAGAAACTCAGAAGGCTGGCAATGCTGTCAATGCTTTCATCAAAGGCTCAGGAAAACGAACTGATCGTAATGGACGAAATCAGCTTCGAGCAGCCTAAGACAAAGGAAATGGTTAAGATGCTGGAAAACGTAAAGGCTGGAAAGAAAGCCCTGATCGTTACAGCAGAGAAGGATGAGAATGTTGTTAAGTCAGCGGCAAACATCCCTGGAGTAAGAACTGCTCTGGTAGGAACAATGAATGTGTATGAGATCATCAACCACAACTCACTGATCCTGACAAAGGATGCCGTTGCTAAGATTGAGGAGGTGTACGCATAATGAAGACTCCTTACGATGTAATTATAAAGCCTGTTATTTCAGAAAGAAGTATGGAAGACGCTCAGGCCAAAAAGTACACATTCAAGGTTGCTACAGATGCTAACAAGACAGAAGTAAAGCGCGCTGTAGAAGAGATCTTCGATGTGGAAGTCAAAAAAGTAAACATCATGAACGTTGTAGGCAAAGAAAAGAGAATGGGAAGATTCGTCGGTACGACAGCAGCTACCAAGAAGGCGATCGTCACACTTACTGACAGCAGTAAGGAAATCGAATTCTTCCAGAGTCTGTAATACAGGAGGTAAGACGAAATGGGAATTAAGAAATATAATCCGACCACTCCTGGTTTAAGAGGAATGACGGTTTCGACTTTTGAAGAAATCACTAGCACAACACCGGAAAAGTCCCTGACAGTAACTCTTAAAAAGCACTCAGGAAGAAATTCAAGAGGCAAGATAACTGTAAGACACAGAGGCGGCGGATACAGACCAAAGTACAGAATCATCGACTTTAAGAGAGATAAGGATGGTATTCCTGGCAAAGTAGCTACTATAGAATATGATCCTAACAGAAGCGCAAACATCGCTCTGATCAACTACGCTGACGGCGAAAAGAGATACATCATCGCCCCGGAAAAGTTAGTTGTAGGCGACATCATCGAATCAGGCGCTGAGGCCGACATCAAGATCGGCAACGCCCTTCCGGTTGCAAACATCCCTGTTGGTACGATCATTCACAATATCGAGCTCAAGCCTGGCAAGGGCGGACAGCTGGTAAGATCAGCAGGTAACGGCGCGCAGCTCATGGCTAAAGAAGGAAACTTCGCTCAGGTCAGACTGCCGTCCGGAGAAGTAAGAAGAATCAGGATCGAGTGCAGAGCCACGATCGGCGAAGTCGGCAACGGCGAGCACCAGAACATCCAGATCGGTAAAGCAGGAAGAAAGAGACATATGGGTATCAGACCTACCGTTAGAGGTTCCGTCATGAACCCTAACGATCACCCTCACGGCGGTGGTGAAGGTAAGGCTGGAATCGGACGTGTAAGTCCTGTTACACCTTGGGGTAAGCCTGCTCTTGGATATAAGACAAGAAAGAAAAAGAACCCATCTGACAAATATATCGTTAAGAGAAGAAACGAGAAATAAGAAGGAAGGAGCAAAATAAATGGGTAGATCACTGAAAAAGGGCCCTTTCGTTGAACCGAAGCTGCTGAAAGCAATCGATGATATGAACGCAGCTAACGAGAAGAAAGTAATAAAGACCTGGTCAAGACCATCAACAATTTTCCCACAGATGGTTGGACATACAATCGCAGTGCATGATGGCAGAAAGCACGTGCCTGTATATATCACAGAAGATATGGTAGGCCACAGATTAGGAGAATTTGCTCCTACCAGAACTTACAGAGGCCACGCGGCAGACAAAAAGGCAAAATAAAGAAAGGAGATAGTTAGAAATGGAAGCAAAAGCACTTGCAAAGTACGTAAGAATGTCTCCTTCTAAGATCAAGCCTGTTGTTGACTTAGTAAGAGGCAAGGACTTAAATGAAGCCCTCACGATCCTGAAGTTCACTCCTGGCAAGGGAGCTGAGATCGTAGAAAAAGTCGTTCAGTCCGCAGCAGCTAACGCTGATGTAAAAGAAATGAACGCTGACAATCTGTATGTAGCTGAAATATTTGCCCATCAGGGACCGACTATGAAGAGATGGAAAGCTGGAGCACAGGGCAGAGCATCAATAATCTTAAAGAGAAGCAGCCACGTTGGTTGTACTCTGAAAGAAAAGGAGGTTAACTAATGGGTCAGAAAGTAAGTCCACATGGATTAAGAGTTGGCGTCATCAAAGACTGGGACTCAAAATGGTATGCAGACAAAGCGAAGTTCGCTGATTTCCTGGTTGAGGATAACAAAGTCAGAGAATTCGTAAAGAAAAAATTATATGCAGCAGGCGTTTCAAAGGTAGTAATTGAAAGAGCTGCAGACAACAAGGTAAAGGTTATCGTTATGACTGCTAAGCCTGGTATGGTCATCGGCAGATCCGGAACGGGCATCGACGATCTGAAGGCTGAACTGGAAAGAATGACAGGAAAGACAGTAGTCATCGACATTAGAGAAGTAAGAAGAGCTGAACTCGATGCGCAGCTGACTGCAGAAAGCATCGCGCAGGCACTGGAAAGAAGAGTTTCTTTCAGAAGAGCGATGAAGCAGGCTATCGGCAGAACGATGAAGGCCGGCGCAAAGGGCATCAAGGTCCTCACTTCCGGAAGACTTGGCGGAGCTGAAATTGCCAGATCCGAAAAGTACAGCGAAGGTAACGTTCCTCTCCATACTTTGAGAGCTGATATCGACTATGGTTTTGCTGAAGCCGACACGACTTACGGCAAACTGGGTATCAAGGTTTGGATAAACCACGGCGAAATCCTCGACAAGGGTCTCAAGAGCGCTGTTCCTGAAGAAAGAAAAGAAGGCAGAGGCGGCAAGAGAAGAAGAGACGACAGAAGAGGCAGAAGAGACGGAGAAAGAAGACCTAGAAGAGACGATAGAAGAAACGAAAGAGCGGAAGCTCCTAAGGCGGTAAATCCTAGAGTAAGAAAAGCTCCAAAGGAAGAGCCAAAGGCAGAACCTCAGGTAGTCGAAGCTCAGGCTCCTGCAGCTGAAAATCCAGAAGCCACTGCAGAAGCATAGACAAGTATTGAAAGGAGGAGCGCGACATGTTAATGCCAAAGCGCGTTAAACACAGAAGAGTCCACAGGGGCAGAATGAAGGGTAAAGCCACTAAAGGCAATACTGTTACATACGGAGATTATGGTCTTCAGGCCACAGAATGTGGATGGATTACTTCAAACCAGATCGAGGCAGCCAGAATTGCCATGACAAGATCTGTAAAGAGAGGCGGTAAGGTTTACATCAAAATCTTCCCTCACAAGTCAGTTACAAAGAAACCTGCTGAAGTACGTATGGGTTCCGGTAAAGGTGCTCCTGAGTACTGGGTAGCAGTTGTAAAGCCTGGCAGAGTTATGTTCGAGATCGAAGGCGTAACAGAAGCTCAGGCAAGAGAAGCTATGAGACTTGCGGCACATAAGCTGCCTGTAAAGTGCAAGTTTGCCATCGCAGATAAAGTAAAGGGTGGTGAAGCATAATGGAATTAAAGAAAATCAGAGAAATGTCAGAAGCGGAACTGAACGCTGAATTATTAAAGATGAAGAAAGATCTCTTTAACCTCAGATTCCAGCATGTTACTGGTCAGCTTGAAAACCCTATTCTGCTGAGAGATACAAAGAGAGACATCGCCAGAGTTAAAACTATCATCAGAGAAAAAGAACTCGAAAAGGTTCAGAGCTAAGAGAAAGGAGGATGTACTATGGCAGTTGAAAGAAACAGAAGAAAAACATTAGTTGGTTTAGTAACTAGCGATAAGATGGATAAGACTATCGTAGTTACAGTAGAAGACTTCGTAAGACATTCCCTTTATGGCAAGGCTGTTAAGAGAACCAAGAAAGTAAAGGCTCATGATGAGAACAATGAATGTCAGATCGGCGATAAAGTTAGAATCATGGAGACAAGACCTCTGTCCAAGGACAAGAGATGGAGACTTGTCAACATTATAGAAAAGGTTAAGTAAAGGAGGCGCCTAGCAATGATCCAGACTGAAACAAGATTAAAGGTAGCTGACAACTCCGGAGCTAAGGAACTTCTGTGCATACGTATTTTAGGCGGAACAAGCCGTCAGTACGCTAACATCGGCGACATCATCGTATGCGCGGTAAAGGATGCGACACCAGGTGGAGTTGTAAAAAAGAGCGACGTAGTCAGGGCTGTAGTAGTTAGAACAAAGCATGGTGCCAGAAGAGCAGATGGCAGCTATGTGAAGTTTGACCAGAATGCAGCAGTTATAATAAAAGACGATATGCAGCCGGTTGGAACCCGTATTTTCGGACCTGTAGCAAGAGAGCTGAGAGACAAGGGTTTCATGAAGATAGTATCCCTGGCACCGGAAGTATTATAGGAGGTATCAGATATGAAGATCAAAAAAGATGATACAGTAATCGTACTTGCCGGCAAAGACAAGGGAAAAACCGGTAAAGTGTTAAAGGCAATGCCGAAAGAAGGCAGAGTCGTAGTAGAAGGCGTTAACGTACAGACTAAGCATCAGAAGCAGACCCAGAAGGCTGCTGCAGAAATCAAGCACCAGGAAGGTCCGATCGATGTTTCAAACGTAATGTACTACGATACAAAGGCTAAAAAGCCTAGCAGAATCGGCTATAAGGTAGAAGGCGGCAAGAAGACAAGAATCGCCAAGGCTACAGGAGCCGAAATAGACTAAGAAAGGAGGAGACGGTTTTGACAGCAAGATTAAGAGAAAAATATAAAGCAGAAGTATTCCCTGCATTACAGGAACAGTTCAAATATACAAACGTCATGCAGGTTCCTAAGCTCGAAAAAGTTACCCTGAACATGGGACTTGGCGAAGCAAAGGAAAACCCAAAGGTTCTGGAAAGCGCAGTTAACGAAATCGCGCTGATCACCGGCCAGAGACCGGTTGTAACAAAGGCCAGAAAGTCAATCGCTAACTTCAAGGTCAGACAGGGCATGTCAGTTGGTGCCAAGGTTACCCTGAGAGGCGAAAACATGTATGAGTTCATCGATAAGCTTTTCAACATCGCTCTTCCGAGAGTAAGAGACTTTAAGGGCGTAAGCAAGAACTCATTCGACGGCAGAGGAAACTACGCGATGGGTATCAAAGAACAGCTCATCTTCCCTGAGATCAACTACGATAAGGTTGAAACTATCAAGGGTATGAACATTGTATTCACGACAACGGCTAAGACGGACGAAGAAGCGCAGGCTCTTCTGGCCGGACTGGGAATGCCGTTCGAAAAGTAAAGAAACCAATTGATAAATAGGAGGAGTATAGATGGCTAAAACATCGCTCAAAGTAAAGCAGCAGAGAAAACCTAAGTATTCAACTCGCGCTTACACCAGATGCAGAATCTGCGGAAGACCTCACTCCGTACTGAAGAAGTATGGTATTTGCAGAATCTGCTTCAGAGAGCTTGCTTACAAGGGAGAAATCCCGGGCGTCAAGAAAGCTTCCTGGTAAACTGATCTAAAGAATACGACAAGTTACAACTACTTTCCGTTAAGTTGCGAGACCGCAGGTCACCACGGAGCAAAGCTCCTGTGAATCTACCGCCGTCGGTCACCACGCGCTAAAGCGCTGTGACATCTGGCGGCTGACCTTCCGCCGCTCTGGCGAAGCCAGTCGCGGGGATAGGTCAAGCAATACTGGCGGAGGAAGGAGAATTATAAGAAATGACAATGACAGATCCAATTGCGGATATGCTGACAAGAATCAGAAATGCAAATACCGCAGGACATCCAACAGTTGAGATCCCTGCTTCCAAGATGAAGAAGTCAATAGCAGGAATCCTTAAAGAAGAGGGTTACATCGAAGATTTCGAAGTGATCGATGACAACAAGCAGGGCATGATCAAAGTAACGATGAAATACGGCCCTGAAAATGAGAGAGTTATCAGTGGAATCAAGAAGATTTCAAAGCCTGGACTCAAGTCATATGCAAAGGCTAATGAGATTCCTAGAGTTCTTGGCGGACTGGGTGTTGCGATCATCTCCACTTCAAAGGGAGTTATCAGCGACAAGGAAGCCAGAAAGCTGGGAATCGGCGGCGAAGTTATCTGTTACGTATGGTAGGGAGGAAACAAAAATGTCAAGAATAGGATTTAAGACAATCGAAATTCCTGCCGGCGTAGAGGTAAAGGTTGATGGAAACGTTGTTTCCGTAAAAGGACCAAAAGGACAGCTGCAGGAAAAAATCAGCGATCTGCTGACAATCGAAATAAATGACGGCGTACTCGAAGTAAAGAGAGACGGCGACGAAGCGGAAAAGAGAGCACAGCACGGTCTGGCCAGAACTCTGATCAACAACATGGTAGTCGGAGTAACCCAGGGCTATTCAAAGAAGCTGCAGCTCGTAGGTGTTGGCTATAAGGCAGAGAAAAAGGGCAATAAGCTGGTCATGAATCTCGGATATTCACATCCGATCGAACTGGAAGACCCTGAAGGCATCACGACGGAAACACCTGACGCAAATACAGTTATCGTAAGTGGAATAGACAAAGCGCTGGTCGGAAACTACACTGCGAACATCAGAGCTTGGAGAAAACCTGAACCTTATAAGGGCAAGGGAATCAAGTACGAAGATGAACATATCCGCAGAAAAGAAGGTAAGACCGGAGCAGGAGCATAAGGAAAGGAGTAAAGCAATATGGCAAGAGAAAGCAGAAACGACAGACGCGTTGCTAGACATGCTAGAATCAGAAAAAACCTTAGCGGCACTCCTGATATGCCTAGACTTTGCGTTTTCAGAAGCAATAAGAACATTTTCGCTCAGATTATCGACGACGTAAATGGAGTTACACTTGCTTCAGCATCAACGATAGATAAAGAACTGAAAGCTGACATCAAGTATGGTGGCAACAAGGAAGCTGCGAAAGCAGTTGGAGAAGCTATCGCTAAGAGAGCGCTGGCGAAGGGGATCGAAACGGTCTGCTTCGACAGAGGCGGATTCCTCTATCACGGTAGAGTTAAGGAACTGGCCGAGGGCGCTCGTGAAGCAGGATTAAAATTCTAACGGGAGGTAACGACATGCGAAATACTTTAGATGCATCAAAACTGGAATTAACTGAAACGATAGTTAATATCAGACGTGTTGCTAAGACCGTTAAGGGTGGTAGAAACATGAGATTCAGCGTTACTGTAGTAGTCGGCGACGGCGAAGGTCACGTAGGCGTTGGTCTCGGCAAGGCCCTGGAAATCCCTGAAGCTGTTAGAAAAGCAACAGAAGATGCCAAGAAAAATGTAATCACAGTTCCGACAGTAGGAACTACAATTCCTCACAGACAGTTAGGCGTATTCGGCGCAGGCAGAGTTCTCCTGATGCCGGCTGCTCCTGGTACAGGCGTAATCGCAGGTTCATCAGTTCGTACAGTTCTGGAAGCTGCAGGCGTCAAGGACATCAGAGCAAAGTCCATCGGATCCAACAACACTGGAAACATGGCTTACGCGACTATGGAAGGCCTCAAATCTCTTATGACTGTTGAAGAAGTGGCCAGAAAAAGAGGAAAGACTAAGGAAGAGATCTTAGGATAAGGAGGAAGTAAAAATGGCAAAAATGATTAAAGTCACTTTGACAAAAAGTGTTATTGGCGCTTCCCCAAAGCAGAAGAAAGTTGTAGAAGCGTTAGGACTTAAGAAGATGCACCAGTCAGTCGAATTGGTAGATTCTCCTGTAACAAGGGGAGCAATCAATAAGGTTCCGCATCTCTTAACTGTAGAAGAGTTATAGGATAGGAGGTTAGACTGATATGAAACTGCATGAATTAAAGGCGGTCCCTGGATCAACCAGAGCTCCTAAAAGAAAAGGCCGCGGTACAGGTACCGGCAACGGTACGACTGCCGGCAGAGGTATGAACGGACAGAAATCCAGAAGCGGCGGCGGCGTCAGACCTGGATTCGAAGGCGGACAGATGCCGCTGTACAGAAGAATACCTAAGAGAGGTTTCTCAAACATCTGGGGAACTGAATACACTGTAATCAATGTTAGCGATCTCAACAAGTTTGAGGCCGGCGCTACAGTAACACCGGAAGCTATCAAAGAAGCAGGATTAGCTAAGCAGGTCAAGGACGGCATCAAGATCCTGGGTAATGGGGAGTTAGAAAAGAACCTGACAGTTCAGGCTCATAAGTTCAGCAAGACCGCAATAGAAAAAATAGAATCTGCTGGAGGAAAGGCAGAGGTGATCTAATGGAAATGCTTAGAACAGTTGCAAAGGCCTGGAACATTCCAGACTTAAGAAAGAAGATCATATTCACGCTTTGCATGCTTTTGATCTTCAGAATCGGTGCGCAGATCCCGGTACCGGGAATGGACAGGACCGTTCTGGAACAGACCTTTGACAGTGACACAGGACTTTTTGCTCTGTTCAATCTGTTCTCCGGAGGTGCATTTAGTAACTTTACGATTTTCGCGTTGAGTATCACACCTTACATTACAGCATCCATTATACTCCAGCTCCTGACGATCGCCATTCCGGCACTGGAAAGGCTGTCCAGAGAAGGAACTGAAGGAAGAAAAAAGATCGCTCAGTACACCAGATATCTGACAGTAGGACTCGCAGTCGTTCAGGCGATAGGCGTAACCATCGGTCTCTTCAGACAGGCGCTGATCAGCACCGACGTATTCTCGATCATCGTGATCGTCATGGTACTTACGGCTGGTACAGCCTTCCTGATGTGGCTCGGTGAACAGATCAATGAAAACGGTATCGGCAACGGTATCTCACTGATCATCTTCGCCGGCATTATCGCCAGACTGCCATCCGCGATCCAGGAGATCTGGGGCAAACTGCAGGATGGAACGATGAGCATCGTTACACTGATCGTATTCGTACTGTTCTGTATCGTAGTTATCGTAGGCATCATAGAAGTACAGCAGGGTCAGAGAAGAATTCCTGTTCAGTATGCCAAGCGTGTAGTCGGCAGGAAGATGTATGGCGGTCAGGCCACACATATTCCACTCAAGGTCAACCAGGCGGGCGTTATCCCGGTCATCTTCGCGATGGCGTTTCTGCAGTTCCCGCTGACGGTAACATACTTCATGAACGCGCAGGGTGATGCAGCGCAGTGGATCGAAAAGTGGCTCTCGCCGACAGGTTCGCCGGGCGTATGGGTATATGCGGCATTCAACGCCGTACTGATCATATTCTTCACATACTTCTACACGTCGGTAACCTTCAATCCTCTGGAAGTTGCCCAGAACATGAAGGCGAACGGCGGATTCATTCCTGGCATCAGACCGGGAAAGGCTACCGTAGAGTATTTGAACAGAGTAATGACGAGAATCACATTCGTCGGAGCGATATTCCTTGCTGCTGTAGCAATACTGCCTACAATAGTAAGTGAAATGGGCGGACTCAGCTTCCACTTCGGTGGAACATCACTGCTGATCGCAGTAGGTGTTGCCCTTGATACGATGAAACAACTCGAAAACCAGATGGTAATGAGAAACTACTCAGGTTTCCTGAAGTAGAAACCCTTCCATGATGAGAGAGGAGAAAAAGATGAACTTGATATTATTAGGCCCTCCGGGTGCAGGCAAAGGCACTCAGGCTGCAAAAATTATTGAGAAATACGATATTCCTCATATTTCAACAGGTGATATTTTCAGAGAAAACATCAAGAATGGAACGGAACTGGGCAAGAAAGCGCAGGAGTACATGAACAAGGGTCAGCTCGTTCCTGACGAACTGGTCGTTGAAATCGCTACTGACAGACTTACTAAGGACGACTGCAAAGATGGATTCCTTCTCGATGGATTCCCTAGAACAGTATTCCAGGCAGAAGAGCTGGACAAGTTCCTGCAGGCCAGAGGCAGCAAGATCGATCACGTTCTCGACATCGATGTAAACAGAGAAGAGCTGATGATCAGACTGACAGGCAGGAGAGTCTGCAGCAAGTGCGGCGCATCATTCCATGTAGTGAATATACCACCTAAACAGGAAGGTATCTGTGACGTTTGCGGAGCAGAGCTCATTCAGAGAAAAGACGACAATGAAGAGACTGCCGCAAACAGAATAGAAGTTTATAACAAGGAAACTAAACCGCTCATAGATTACTATGAAAAGGCCGGAAATATCGCGCATATCGACGGCACAACAGGTTTAGAGAACGTTTTCAATACGATCGTCGACATCATAGGTGAATAGGCATGATCATAATCAAATCTGATTCAGAAATTGATTTAATGAGAGAATCGGGCAAGGTGACAGGATATATACTCAAGGAACTTGAAAATGTCATCAAGCCCGGCCTATCAACGGCCGATATTGATCGATTCGTAGAACATACGATACGCAGCCACGGAATGATACCAACATTCAAAGGCTACGGAGGATTCCCGGCAAGCGCGTGCGTATCAATCAATGAAGAAGTCGTCCATGGGATCCCTGATAAGAGGAGAACCCTGAGGGAAGGCGATATCGTCAGCGTGGATGTCGGTTCGACTTACAAAGGCTACGTAAGTGACGCCGCCAGAACTTATCCGGTTGGACAGGTAAGTGAAGCGGCCAGGAAACTGATGGAAGCGACTAAAGACAGTTTCTTTGCTGGCCTTGAGTTTTGCAAGGTGGGTTACAGATTGTCTGACATCTCACATGCTGTACAGGTTAAGGCCGAAAGTGAAGGCTTCAGCGTGATCCGAGATTTTGTTGGCCACGGTGTGGGGCAGCAGATGCACGAAGATCCGCAGATCCCGAACTACGGCAAACCGGGCAGAGGACCGAGATTGGCCAAAGGCATGGTATTTGCCATAGAGCCAATGATATGTGAAGGCACATATGAGGTGCAGACGCTGTCTAACGACTGGACTGTGGTTACCCTCGACGGTAAGCTGTCAGCCCATTACGAAAATACTGTAGTTATTACGGAGGGGGAACCTGAGCTGCTCACCCTTGCCGAGTAAATGTAAGAGGTTTTAGTAAAATGGCAAAGAAAGACGTTATAGAAGCAGAGGGCAAAGTCATCGAAGCCCAGCCAAACGCGATGTTTATCGTTGAACTTGAAACGGGACACAAAGTGCTGGCTCACGTTTCAGGGAAAATCAGGACAAACTATATCAGAATCATCCCGGGAGATAAGGTCAAGGTTGAACTTTCACCGTACGACCTTACTCGCGGCAGGATTACATGGAGAGGCAAAGCATAAACAGAAGTAACTTAAGGAGGTAGGAACATGAAAGTAAGAGCTTCCGTAAAGCCTATCTGCGAAAAGTGCAAGGTTATCAAGAGAAAAGGCAAAGTAATGGTCATCTGTGAGAACCCTAAGCACAAGCAGAAACAAGGTTGATCATCGTTAAATTTTTATAACTTATAGTAACATCCCGTTTATATTACGATCCGGCAGGTTGGTAGTGCCGGAACACGTGACGGAAGATGGGAACAGGAGGAAAATATGGCTCGTATAGCCGGTGTAGACT
>JAUMVD010000080.1 GCA_030530285.1 Bacillota bacterium
GGTGATTATATCAAAATGAACGACCTAATTACAATTTTACTGTATCACGCCAAAGGTCATTTCCAAACAAGTCTTTTTTTGGTACTATTATTCACGGAGGCAATGAGAATGACGCGAACAACACTTTGCTACATAGAAAGCAGCGGACAGTATCTGATGATGCTGAGGAATAAGAAACAGAATGATCCCAACGCCGGCAAGTGGGTGGGGATCGGAGGCAAATTCCGGGAAGGCGAGACGCCGGACGAATGCATGATCAGAGAGGTCAGAGAGGAAACGGGACTTACCGTAAGCGAGTATCACTTTCACGGCGTGATACACTTCCGCTCCGACACCTGGGAAGATGAGGATATGTATCTGTATTCCGCAAAGGCTCCGGACACAGCATCCATCAATGATGACATTTGTGACGAAGGAACTTTGCGCTGGATCGAAAAAAATGAGATAATGGGACTATCTCTCTGGGAGGGAGACAGGCTGTTCCTCGAGAAACTGATCTCCGGGGAAGAGCATATAGAGATGACATTACATTATGAAGGAGACACACTGATAGAATGGACATGATCAACACACTGGCAGCAGAATTCAAATTAAAACCCGCGCAGATCGAACAGACCATAAAGTTAATCGATGAAGGAAATACCATACCGTTTATCGCGAGGTACAGAAAGGAAGTCACAGGAGGTCTCAGCGATGTGGTTTTGCGCGACCTGGATGAGAGGCTCACCTACCTGAGGAATCTGCAGGAACGAAAGGAAGACGTCATCCGCCTGATCGAGGAGCAGGGCAAGCTGACGGAGGAACTGAAGGAACAGATCCTGCAGGCGGACGTGCTGCAGAGAGTTGAGGATCTGTATAAACCGTATAAAAAGAAAAAGGCCACCCGTGCATCAAAGGCCAAAGAAAAGGGTCTGGAGCCTTTGGCCAACATCCTGTGGCAGCAGGAGTGCGGTGACATCTCGGCAGAAGCAAAAGCCTTTGTGGATCCGGAGAAAGAAGTGGATTCAGAAGAAGAGGCCATAAAGGGCGCCTGCGATATCATCGCCGAGCGCATCGCTGACGATCCGGAGATCATCGCCGCGGTGCGCGACAAAACCAGAAGCTCCGGTGTGATCAGCAGTGAGGCGGCGGATCCGGAAGAAAAAACGGTTTACGATATGTATTATGAATACAGCGAAGGCATATCCAAGATCCCGAATCACAGGGTCCTGGCCATCAACCGCGGCGAGAAAGAAAAGAAATTAAAGGTAAAAGTCGTCACCGACCCTCAGGTCATGGAGATGCTGATCGCGGAAATGGCAGGCGTCAGGGAAGGGACCGCCGTAACGGAAATCCTGAATGAGACCGTGGCGGATGCGTATAAGCGGCTCATCGCTCCGTCCATCGAGAGGGAAATGAGAAATGATCTCACGGAGAGGGCCGAAGCGGAAGCGGTCAAGGTCTTTGCAAAGAATACGGAAAAACTGCTGATGGTCCCTCCGGTCAAGGGCGCCAGAGTCATCGCCATCGACCCGGGTTACAGAACCGGATGCAAGGTGGCGGTCCTGGATGAGACGGGCAAGCTCAAAGCCTACACGACGGTTTATCCTACCCAGCCTCGTAATGAAGTTGCCAAGACACAGGCCGTTCTCAAGAAAATCGTCGAGAAATATAAGATCAATACCATCGTGATCGGAAACGGCACCGCGTCCCGGGAAACCGAGGAAGTGGTGGCGGACTTTATCCGAAAGACAGGGGCGGATGTGCGGTATACCATCGTCAATGAAGCGGGCGCTTCCGTCTACTCCGCGTCGAAGCTTGCCACCGAGGAATATCCGGATCTGGATGTGACGGTGCGAGGCGCCATGTCGCTGGGACGAAGACTTCAGGATCCTCTGGCGGAGCTGGTGAAGATACCGACCAAAAGCATCGGCGTCGGACAGTACCAGCATGATATCAATCAGACGATACTGGAAAAAGCGCTGGACGGCGTCGTGGAGGACTGCGTCAACAAAGTGGGCGTCGAGCTGAACACCGCATCTCCATCACTTCTGGCACACGTGGCGGGCATCAATATGGGAATCGCCAGAAACATCGTGGCCTACAGAGAAGAAAACGGCGTGTTCACCAGCAGGACCCAGCTTAAGAAAGTTCCGAAGCTGGGAGAAAAAACCTATGGCCAGTGCGCCGGATTCATCAGGATCGCGGGAGGCAAAAACCCGCTGGACAATACAGCGGTACACCCTGAAAGCTACAAGGCGGCGGAAATGATGCTGACCAAACTGGGCTACGATAAGAAAGCGCTGGGAGCGGATGGATTCTCCGATATCGAAGAACGAATCTGGCAGCAGTACGGTGAGGAAGAAAAACCTGAAAAACCGCAGCTCAAAGGCGGCAGAGTCAAAGGCTTTGCAGCGCTGAATGAAATCGCCAGAGCCCAGGACAAGGCGGACAAAAAGCCAAAGAGAAATATGAAAAAGGCTGTGGAGAAGCTGGCTGCCGATCTGGAAATAGGGGTTCCGACACTGACAGACATCATAGAAGAAATGAAAAAACCGGGCAGAGACCCCCGTGAGGACGCGCCGGAAGTCATATTCCGAAACGATGTCAAATCCTTTGAAGACCTGAAGATCGACATGGAACTGGAGGGTACCGTGAGGAACGTGGTGGATTTCGGAGCCTTTGTGGATATCGGGGTCAAAAATGACGGACTCGTTCACATCAGCGAGATGTCAAACAAGTACATCAAACATCCGATGGAAGTCGTATCCGTGGGAGATACGGTGAAAGTCAGGATCATCAAGATCGATTATGATAAACAACGCGTAGGGCTGAGCATGAAATTTTAAGGGCCGCCCGGATTTGGAGGAATGATGAAATACGATTTTACCAGCATACTGGACAGGAGAGGGATGGATGCCATCGCCGTGGCGCCGGATGAGGATCCATACGGCATCGCGCCCGCAGGCGAGACCAAAGAGGGCTTTGATCTCATCCCGATGTGGGTGGCGGATATGAATTTCCCGACGGCTCCCACCATATGTGAGGCGATGATCGAAAGAGCGAAGCACCCGGCCTTCGGGTATTTCGCGCCGAGAAAAGAATATTACGACAGCATCATCAACTGGCACGAAGTGAGAAATGATGTCAAAGGCCTCAAGGCGGAACATATCGGGTATCAGAACGGCGTTCTGGGCGGCGTCCTCAGCGCGCTGGCCGTGCTCTGCTCGGCAGGAGACAACGTACTGGTTCACGCCCCGACATATGTGGGCTTTCTCGGGGAAGTCGGGCAGATGGGATACAATCTCGTGGGCAGCGACCTGAAAAAAGATGCAAACGGCGTGTGGCGCATGGATTACGAGGATATGGAGGCAAAGATCAGGAAATATCATATCCATACGATGATCTTCTGTTCACCCCACAATCCGACAGGCAGAGTGTGGGAACGGGAAGAGCTGGAGAAAGCCTTCGAGATATTCGCGCGAAATGACGTTTATGTGATTTCCGATGAAATCTGGTCCGATCTGACACTGGAAGGATATAAGCACATCCCGCTGCAATCCGTTTCAGAAGACGCCAGAAACAGGACCATCGCCTTTTACGCTCCGTCAAAGACCTTTAATCTGGCGGGGCTGGTGGGGAGTTACCACATCATATACAACGATTATCTGAGAGACAGAGTGGTCAGACAGTCCTCCCTCAGCGTGTATAACGCCATGAACGTGCTGTCCATGCACGCGCTGATCGGCGCCTACAAAGATGAAGGCATGGCGTGGGTGGACGAGCTGAGACAGGTTCTCACTGCCAATGTGGACTACGCCTGCGACTTCATCGCTGAGCACTTCAAAGGCATCGAGGTTTCCCATCCTCAGGGGACGTACATGCTGCTGCTGGACTGCGGGCAGTGGCTCCGGGAAAATGGCAAGACCATTGATGAGCTTTTGCGCGGAGGCGTCGAGGTGGGCGTCCTGTGGCAGGACGGTCGTCAATTTAACAGACCGGATTCCATTCGCATGAATCTGGCGCTTCCGACATCCAGAGTCAAAGAAGCCTTTGAAAGACTGGCGAAATATGTTATAATCACAAACGGCGCCTGATAAAGGCGCCGAAAGCAGTTCGGGTCCGATATCCTGCTTTTAAAATATTAAAACCAAAGGAGTAACAATCGAATGAATCTAATCAAACGTGAGATAGAGGACTATCGCATTTTGCTTCGCAACGTCCCGAGTTTCGTGATCGCTTTATTCTGCGTCAGCGTCATCATGATGAATCTGCTGGCGAACAAAGAATTCGTATCTATGAAATATCTGGCGCTGGATTGCGGGTTCGCCCTCAGCTGGATCAGCTTCCTCTGTATGGACATGATCTGCAAACGTTTCGGCGCGAAAGCCGCCGCCAAGATATCGATTCTGGCTATGGCCATCAATGTGTGCGCCTGCGCCATCTTCTGGCTTATTTCACTGGCACCGGGCAAGTGGGGTGAGTTTTACGCAACGGGAGATATGGCGGTCAACGACGCATTGAATGCCACATTCGGCGGCAGCTGGTATGTAGTGCTGGGCAGCAGCATCGCCATGGTGTGCGCGGCCATTTGCAACTCAACCGTCAATCATACCATCGCGAAACGTCTTAAAATCAAGGGCTTTAAGGCCTTTGCCCTGCGTTCCTACGTATCCACCAGCATCGGACAGTTCGTGGACAATTTCGTATTTGCCACCATAGTATCGCTGCACTTCTTTGGCTGGACCTGGACACAGGTCATCTGCTGTTCCATTACGGGAGCAGTCATGGAGCTTCTCTGCGAAGTGATCTTCAGCCCGATGGGTTACAGAGTCAGCGAGAGATGGGAAAAGGAACACGTGGGCGAACAGTACCTCAAGTATAAGGAAGTGGCCGCGGAGGCATAAAGACCGAATGCAAATGACCCGGTAAATTCGGCAGCGTAAAGATTACTGCGTGATGGGACTCCATGCGCGATTTATGAAATACAGAAAAAAAGCTCCAATCCGCATAGTTTTTTTCCATGTAACCGGGCTTTTTTCATCATTTTTATGAAATGCAGTTTATTTTATTCTATC
>JAUMVD010000026.1 GCA_030530285.1 Bacillota bacterium
CTGTTTCTGTTGCTGTTTCTGTTTCAGCTTCTGTCTCTGTCTCCGGTCCTACTCCTGTCTCCAGGCGTCCATCTCATCCAGTATCCATGCGCACCACTGATCAATGCCTTCGCCTGTTGCGGCGGAGATAAAAAATACCGGCGCGTCTTCGTTGCATGTCTTAAGGTTTTCTCTGAATCTGTCCTTGTCGAAATCAAAAGCCGGCATGGCGTCGATCTTATTCACGATCACCGCATCCGCCTCCGTGAACATCAACGGATATTTCAAAGGCTTATCATCCCCTTCGGGAACGGACAGAATCACCACATTCTCAGCGGCTCCCGTATCAAATTCCGCAGGACATACCAGATTCCCTACGTTCTCCAAAAATACCAGATCCAGATTTTCCGAATCGATTTCTCTCAGTCCCTGTCTGGACATGTCCGCGTCCAGATGACACATGCCTCCCGTATGCAGCTGCACGGAAGAGGCGCCTGTCTTTTCTATAATCGTGTGGGCGTCCACATCGCTGTCGATGTCCGCCTCCATGACACCGATCTCAAGGGGCCTTACCCCTGCCAGTTCGGTGGCTTCGGCAAGGCGGTTGATGGTGCTTACCAGTGTGGTGGTTTTGCCCGAGCCCGGCGATGACATGATATTGATATAGAATGTGCCGTCATCCAGAAGCTGCTCTCTCAGCAAATCTGCGTCTTTATCGTTATCTTCCAGTATGGTTTTCTTAAGCTTTATGGTTTTGACGTCCATTTCCAGTCTCCTTCTTATGATATATCTATCGCTTCATATATGGCCTTTGCGAGACGCACGTGTGCATCAGGCATCAAGTGCAGTGAATCGATGTCTGACGGTTGTATCACATCAGCCGCGTTGAGAAAGCCGCACTTGAGAACACCGCTGCATGCAAAAGCCTTTGCTTCTTTCTCATAGAGCGCCGCCAGCTTTTCGGATCTTCCCACCGCGTCAGCATCGAAGCTGTCTGCGAACGCGGAGGTTTCGATTCCCCGCCCGATGAGCGGCGGTGAGACGAGCAGCACTTCGGGCTTGCTGCCCTGTTTTTCCTGTGTGAATTCCGCTATCGTCTGCAAAATCTCTCTGATGCCCGCGGCGATTTCTTCGGGTGTTCGGTGAAAGAATTTTTTGAGGTCATTGCTCCCCAACATCAGGATGATGAGGTCGATGGGTTTATGGCTGTTGAGACAGGCCTTCAGGTAACTGCGGCCGTCTTTCCATGGTTCGTCCTCAGGCGTCACCGAGGCCGTCCTGCCGTTGCAGCCTTCTTCGATCACATAATGACCCGGCAGCATTCCGCGCAGTACTCCCGGCCACCTGACCTGTTCCGGGTATCGCAGTCCTGTTGCGGGATCGTATCCGTAAGTATTGGAATCTCCGTAACAGAGAATCGTTTTTTTGCTGTCTGTTCCCATCTATTTATGCTCCATTCGCTTCAGCGCTTCGGTGGCCGCAATCTGGTCGATAATGGCTTTCACGGCCTTTTCCAGGGCAGAGCCTTTGCTGTAATCCGCTCTGAATGCGAAGTTTGCTCTGTTTTCACTGATCAGCCGCTCCGCTTCTTCTTTGTCCTTCTGGTAGACAACGATGGAATGGCCGCCGTTGAGCTTCGTCAGTTTCATGCACGGAACGTCCGTGTCGCCGTCGCCGAAGTAAACCATGTTCCTGAAGGGAACGCGCCGCTGATCATCCGGCACATATCGGTTGAGTCCGGTTTGTTCCGTCACATCCAGTACGCCTTTGTTGATCCTGTACAGGAACTGGGTTTTGCTGGTGTAGTTTACCGCCATGGCCGGCCACTTCGCCACTCCCGCATCATCATACAAAAACTCCGCCGCGTAGATTTCCTTGAATTTCTCCGCGATCTCGGTGCCCTCTATGATCTCCTTCAAGCCGGATGAAATGAGGTAATGCTCGCACTTTAGGCCTTTGCTCTCGCAGTACTCATTCATGCGGTCAAACCAGGTGGTCACGCCCTTGAACAGTTTGACGCTTTTGCCCAGCTTCTGGAAATCTTCCCTTCTGAACATGTATTTGCCCCGGCCCATCTCAAGCATCATATACATGTACGAGAGGATGCTGTCCATCTGGTGCTTCTTCGTCATTTTCGTGCAAAGCTCCCAGAATTCCTTGCTGTCCACATCCAGTCCTTCCATGAATCCGTAATCCTGCATGTTCTTTGGGGACAGGGTTTTATCAAAATCATACATCAGCGCGACTATCGGTTTCGCCATGATCATTACCTCCGTTTTACTCACATGGACATTATAACTTAACCGAGGTGGATTTGCCATCAGTATTCGCCCTGTGGCGTGGCTGGCGGCGTGGTTGGCCGCAGTATATTCTTCCCGTCTGATCTCCAGTTGCGATTTTTGTCTGATCTCCAGTTGTGAATTCCTAATGGGCCGTTTCCCACCTAAAAATTTTAAAACAGCGTGTCTCAGGCTTTTTTGGTGTAGTTGTTTAGGGCTGCTCATATGGAATCTTGAAGATACCCCACCGGATTGCCTTGGTAGAATGCTCATCCGGTGGGGTTTGACTGATTTACTACACCGGAAAAGATAAATCTTGGCCTTATCGGTGGAAAACAGCACGAAAACCATCGCGGGACAATCACGGGACACATGACAGAGGCCGCAGGATAATGACAGCGGCCGCGAGATAAAATAACGGCCCCGGAGGATCCGGGACCGTGGACGTATTGCTTAACGTCACTGATTAGACTTTATGATTGTTGATAATCCTTTATGATTCGTCTTCCTTTTTCTTTCTCCTCAGGAGCAGCCACAGCAGCAACAGGGCGATGAGAAGTCCCAGGCCGATGATGCCGTAGATGATTCCGGATGCCAGACCTGAAGATGCATCTGCGCCCGGCTTTTCCTCATCGTTTATGGTCAGCGGCGTGTCGTTGTCATCCAGGTCTCTGATGTTGTTGACCGGGATGTTGTCATTATCTGCGGTGTTGATGCCGCCGTTTCCGCCGTTGCCGTCGTTATCACTGTCGTCTCCGTCATCTCCGCCACCGGAGCTGTCGGCCTTATCCTTGTGATACTTGAAGACAAAAACGTTTTTACTTTCATCTTCTTTTAGTTCCCTGACCAGGTTGTAGTCATCCGGTATATAGCCATCGATCAATTTGAATGCAACCACCGGTCTGTCGCCCGGCATGCCGTAAAACTCTTCTGTCTCGTGAAGCGTATTGCCTTTTCTATCCTGGTATTTGACCCGGTACTTGACCATGCCGCCCTTGATTCCGTAAGCGATGCTGAAGGACGTGTCTTCTTCGATATCAAAGGAGTATGACATCAGCTGCATGGATGAAAGTTCATCGTTGTCGTGTCCCGCGATCTTCATGCCCCGGACATAATACTCTTCCGGATGCTTGACCACCAGACCCAGATCGCCCAGGCTGACCGTGACCTTCTGTCCGTATTTCTTGCCGGTCAGCTTCTTTACGGTATTTCCGGGCGAGCCGAAATATCCCTCTTTGCCGGAATAAACGAATATCGTGTATTCGGTCTCAGCGAAGGATGTATCCGTATGAAGCGGTCCGCTCTGCGCCGCGGTCCCCATGAAAATCATCATCAAAGTCAGAAGTGACGTGATCAGCAGGTTTTTGGTTTTCTTGGCTTTCATCACGCATCACCTCCTTCTTCTTTTTTCTTTTTGGAGAGCAAAAGCAGCAGCAGCGCAAGTCCCGCCAGCATCATCAGCAGGAACGGCCACAGCGGGAAGCTGTCCCCAGTCTTTGTCTGCTGATAGTCGGGCTTATCGCCGTCTCCCGGCGTTCCTTCCTTAGGGATATCCACGGCGAACTTGAACATGACGCCGCCGTCCGTATCCATATAGTCGTTGACTTCCGTCTCTCCATCGAATTTGATGTGCAGGGAAAGTGTGCCTTTCTGGCCTTTGCTGATCCTCTGAATATAGAACCAGTCATCCAGCGCGTTGGTGGCCTGTTCCAGACCTTCCATGTTCGCAGGCTTTGCCTCGCCTCCGACTTCTTCATTGCTGAAGAGCACTTTCTCTTTGCCTTTGTTATTCTTATGAATCAGAGTGTATGTGTACCCTCCGTTTTCAGGCGTTCCCGTGCCTTCCGGCACTTTCCTGGCACTGTCCGCCTTTTCCAGTGTCTGCAGCACTTCGTTGGCCATGTACCAGTCTGTCTTTTTCTTGGACTCATTTCTGTAAGTGATCTCCACGTACAGATCGTCACCCGGCTGCATATTGGTCACCGCGTCAGCGATCTCTTCCGAGCTGAAGTCGGACTCGATGTCGCTTCCGGTGAACCAGGCGTTTCCGTAGATTGTTTCCTGATTCGCAAAAGCCGCGCCGCAACTCAGCGCAAAAGCTATGACCAGGCTCGTCAGGAGGATCGATGATCGTTTCAATATCTTCATATCCCCACCTCCTTACTGCTGGTTCAGTGACTTATGGTCACTGCCTTCGACAACATCGTATACGCCCCACTGGCTGCGGATCGCGTCCGTCGCGTTATGCGTCTGGATCGCCTGCACATCGGCCTTGATCATGAACGCGTAGCCGTCGTATTTGTATTTATACGTAATCGTGGTGACGCCAGTTTCTTCGTCTGTCGTCCGGTTGGACTCTTCTTTTTTCGCCAGCGTATTGTCTATGATCAGCGTATCGAACAGCGGCGCGCTGATCCCTTCCTCACCGGTTCCCAGCTGAGTTTTGTAGTAATACGTGCTCATTTCCGGAGTCGATTCACTTTCATTGATGAACCATTTGTCGGTATTGTAAGGCTTGTCGCCGTATGCCAGATGAATCTTATCCGGAGAAAGATCCGTGGTCTTCTTTCCTGCCGTACCGTCCTTGTTGGCGACACACCAGTATTTCCTGATGGTCATTCTCACGTAGATCGGAATATCCTGCCCGTTCTGGGCGGCGATTTCCTCTTTGTACTTCATCCCCGGTTCCACCGTGCCGAGAACGTCTTTGCCGGTCTCTGAGCTGTAGCCCAGGTACTGCACCAGATCTCCGCTGACTTTGTTTTCGCCATCCAGGGTATTCACACCACCGCATACATCTTTGCCATTCTCAAGCAGATGCACCTGCAGATGATTCAGATAGAACCACGCGGTGTAGTCCTCGCTTTCATATGCCAGCCCTGAGCTTGTAACTGCAAAGGCTCCGATGGCTCCACCAAGCACAAGCATAACGGCGATGACCAGTGGTATGAGAAATCTCTTGCTTAATTTCTTCATCAGTCACCCACCTCCTCACTTGCTGATATGTCCGGCAGGATCCAGCCTTCAGGTTTGACGACTTTGTTCTCCTTGCTGCCATCATAGGTTACGCGCTCGGATTCATGCACGACCACGATATCGAAGTCGTGTCCCGCTTCCTTGGCCTTGGCGACATCTATGTTGGCTACGATATCCGAGGTGCTCTCGCCCGGCTTCAGGATGCTGTTGTAATAGTACCAGCCGCCTTCCTCATCATAGGTCCAGTCCTCTGCCGAATAGTCCACCTCGCCCAGGAAATCGCCGTAGATCGCGACCCTGACAATGACATCTGTCTCGCCGGTATTCTCGATGGATATGGTTTTTTTGTCATCTTCCGGCTGCTCGTGGAGCTCGGTCTGCCCTTCGAGATTCAGAACGGCTCCTCCGTGACCTTCTTCGTAATCCGTGAAGTAGGCCGTGGCAGCCGCCGGAGCAGCGAGGGCTACAAGCAAAATGCCCGCTATCAGAAGTTTAAGTTTCTTATTTCGCATCGCTCTGCCCTCCTTGCTCTTCGCCACTGTTATACTCTATGTTGCCATCCTTGTTGTCGTACTTGTTTACGACTCCGCTTCCGTATTTATCATCGGTCAGGTCGTTTTCGAATTCAACTACCCATACTCGCTTGCCATCGATGGTATCCATATGCGGCTGCAGCACCTTATCCTTCGGTGTGAAGTTCTCCGCATAGACTTCCGCTATGGCGATTTCCGCATCCAGCGGAACCTTATCTACGGTAGTTTCCTCGAATAAACCGGAATCCTCATCGAAGCTGATTCCCGCGGTATTCTCGTAGATGACGTTTCCTTCTCCATCGATTCCCACGATCTTGAATACCAGCGTCGCGTTCTCACCCAGGCCTTCGGCTCTCTGCGGCATCTTCTTGATGATCTTGAGATCCGTGTATTCACACTTGTTGGTGATCACCAGTTCGCCGCTCTCTCCGGTCTGTGCCTGCGGTGTCTGGGCGGTTCCGTCCGAATCGCCGCCCGGGCTTCCGTCCGAGCCGCCGGCTTCTGACGGCTTCACGCTGTAGCTTATGGTCGGTACCAGGTTGCCTTCTCCATCATCCTTGACGTTTACCGTGGCGATATACGTGTTCTCATCGTATTCGACATACCAGGCCTTGTCAGCATCCTTTTCCGGAATGACTTCCTTGATTTCATAGGTGAAGTCTTTTTCCATCACGTATTTGCCCGTTTCGGCGTCCTTCATATCTTCCCGGCTGAACTCGATGCGTCCGAAGCTTTCCATCTTATCAGCGTCATCGCTGGCGATGGTCACCGTCTTGACGCCGGTATCCTCGTCCGTGCCCTCAGGCATCGGCGCGCCGTCTATCGGGGTCAGTGTGAATTCGAAGCTGTCTTCCGCCAGCCAGTCACGGCCGTCCAGCACCTTGCTTACCGCCAGCTCGGAGCTACCTTCAGGGACAGTACTCTCGTAGTTGTTTGTAAATGTCACGCCGTTTCCGTAATCGATGTCCGCGGCCATCTTGCCGTTTCCGTCGTCCGCAACGCTGACGGTGACTGTGTATCCCTTCTCATCGTATGTCACGCCGCCGGTCTCTCCCAAAAGCTCTCTGATCGTATATTTATATGTCTGTCCGTCATCCGACTTGTCGTAGTAAATCGGTTCGAACTTGATATTTCCGTCAGCATCGTTGGTGCCTGTGCCGATCAGTTCATCATCCTCGTTGAATACGCCGAATGTGAACTGTCCGTCCTCCAGTTCTCTGCCCGTTATGGTCTTGGTGGCTTCGAGAACGGCTTCGCCCTCCGCTTCATATGCGTTCGTAAATACCGCTTCAGATGGTTCATCCTTCACAATCGTTCCGATATTGCCTTCGGCGCTAACCTGCTCCCAGCCGTCCGTCTTGATCTCTGTCACTTCATATGTGGTTCCGAGCGGCAGACCGTTGATCTGGTAAGTTTCTCCCGCCTTGAGCTTGATCGTGCCGCCGCTTGTTACCGTGCCGACAGGCTGCTCATCGATGTAGTCTTCGATTTCTTCGTATTCCTCATAAACAGGATAACTTGTTACGACTGCGTAATATCCGTAGCCGTCTCCAACACCGCCGCCGTCTGACCTGAATCCGAATGTCACCGTGTCGCCATCCACATCGTATGATCTCGTGTTGGATGAGCTGGTATGATATCCTCCACCGAGTTTACCCGTCACAGATGATGGCCAGCTGGTATACGCCGACCTTTCAGGATAGTTGCCGGCCCACATGCATGCCCAGTCGTAGGCAACACTTTCACCGCCATAGGTTATGGTGACGTGAAGCTTCTCCGCTCCCGGTATCGAGACGACTTCTGTCTTGCTATAGCTGTTCGAATAGCTGCCGTTCTGGGCCCCTGAATCGCTTACGTTCGGCGTATGCGAATACTTGGTCTGAGAATCCATGATGAGCCGCTGTTTGGTTACCTTTCTCTGGGATGGCACCGGTTTGACGACATCGAACTCGCCTTCTATCGGTTCACCGTTTGGTCCCTTAAGATCTACCTGGAATTCGAATTCCGTATCGCCGGCCTGACTGTTGTTCCCTACGATTTCCTTGCTGATCTTCAGATTGCTCTCAGACAGCCTGTTGACGAACAGCGCTCCATCTTCATCATATTCCGCTTCCACCTTAAGCAATCCGTGTCCGGCATCCGATACCGTGACCTTGACGGTCTCGCTGTGTTCATCGTAGGTTATATTTTCATCGTCTCCGATGACTTCTCTAATGGTATAGGTAAAGGTCCTGCCAATGTCATCCTGTGTGAACTTCAGCCCATCGAATCTTACCGGTGAGGTTTCCTTCCACTGGTTCGGCTCTTCGCTGACTTCCTCTGTCTCCGGATCGTATACTTCTACGGTATCCGTCTTGTCCGTCTCATCATTGGTCTTTGTCTGCAGGACATTGCCCATCTCGTCCAGAAGTTCGAAACTGAATTCTCCTCCTGTGAGGTCATTGCCTTCAAGCATCTTATGTGCCAGCAGCTCGATCTCGCCTTCTGCTGTATATGCGTTATCAACAGAAGCCTGTGCGACTTCGTTCGCTTCGATTTCGCCTTCTGTTCCGACTTCTCCTGTCTTGACCCAGCCGTCAGGAATGTCTATTTCCTCAATCACATATTTCGTCCCCGCCGGAACATCAGGGATCACAATCGTCTCCCCGGCCTTGCAGGATACGATGACCTCTCCGTTTGTTGGGGTGAGAACTTCGTTCGGGTTCTCCATCCACATCGCGTACAGCGTTACCGGACTATCCGTCGTAGAAAGGTTGAGTACTGACTGCTCGTTCGTATATGTCGTGCCGCTTCCGTCAGGCTCCGTATTCCATCCGACGAATATCGCCTGTTCCTTCTGGAATATGTTTGCCGGCAGCTTGTCCGATACATTCACGATCATCTGCTTCGGCTTCATCTGTCCGGAAGTGGCGCCGTTTCCATCGAAGTTGATGTTGTATGTGATCCTGTCATAGTAATATTTCACGATTGCCGAATCGTCTTCAAGGATTACTACTGTCTGGGCCTCCGGTGAATAGAATCCGTCATAATGCTTGACTTCAGGGCTCACTTCATCACCTATGGTGCCCTCGCCCTGTTCTGTGGATACCTTGTTATATGTGGCAAGATCAGTATTTTGCTGATAATGCTCGACAGTGTAGTATCGGATATTCGTATCTTCCCACTGTGCGTACATGGTGACAGTGGACTTGATGACCGCTATGTCGGTATATGTCTGTCCCGGCTGGTAAAGCGTTCCCTCACCTTCAGGATCCTTCGTCCAGCCTTTGAGGATATAGTGCAGCCTGCTGGTGGTGCTCTCATCCGGCATGGTGATTGGAGCAGCGTCGCTGCTTGCCTTTACACGAGGCGCCGAGGTATATCCGCCGTTTCCGTCAAACTCAACATAGCCGATATTGGACAGGCTCTCCCATACCCACGTTCCTGCCATAGCGGAATTATAACTGTTTCTCAGCTCAGATGCGGTCATCGGATCGTAGCCGCCTTCAAGTCTTGCCCACTTTTCTCCGTTCGGAGGTGTTGGCAGCGTTGCGTTATTGACTCTCCAATTTGGACCGAGTACAACAGTATTCAGATTTCTGCAGCTGCCGAACATATCGTTGTTACGTTCGAAGGTTCCTCCCTGAATATTTCTGATATCCAGTTTCTCCAGACTTGTACAACCGCTGAATGTCATGTACGTATTGATCAGAGTTGATCCGTCAAGGGTGCTCATGTCTATTTCTTTCAGGGAGCTGCAACCCAGGAACGTACTGCCATATCTTTTCGTTCTGGACGTGTCAAAACCGTAAAGATTAACCGTTCTCAGGTTATACATGTTCATAAAGTAAGCTGTCAGGGTTGCCGGACGGATCGCCTGATCCGCCGCCACTCTCACGGATCTTACCGAGCTGCGGTATGATGTCCATGGTATTTGGGAAGCTGATCCCGTATCCAGATTTTCAAAGTCACTGAACACTCTTCCGGAATAGGTATTCCCTTTGATATCTGTCAATGTCGGATAATAGACACCATTCAGATATGAGCTGAAGCTTCTGAAAAATATCATTTCTCCGGCATCTGTGATGACAGCATATGCCCTTCCCTGGAGCTGTTCAGGAGTGGCATGGAATATCTCACTTCCCTCGGCAAATACATTGATATTCAGCGCGTCATGGACAGCGCCTTTAATATCCGGCAGTTTGAAGCTGACTTTATTTACCTTTGCCTTCTGCTGGATGTCGGAAGTGTCCGCCGGAGTTGTATCGGATGCCTTACTGCTTTGTTTTCCTGCGAAATCCTGAACGACATCCCAAGGCGTCTTATCCTGATAGTCCTTCGCCATCCTGGCTGCCAGGCTGTTCTGACCGATGACATTTCCGTCCTTGTCTTCCTTGTACCAGTAAATATCCTTATCGATCGGCATTCCGGAATCGTTGGTGAAGGTGATCCTGAACTTGAACTCGGTATCCTCGTTGATCTCCGTAGTCTGCGCGTTCTTGGTCAGCTTCAGCATTCCCGGTCTGGTCTTGTTCTCGAACTTGATTCCGTCTTCATCCTGAACCACTTCTGATGTCAGGGTGCCGTCAGGATTTTCGCGTACGATAACCGAGACCTCCTCCACGTGCATGTCGTAGTCTATCGTATCGATATTAGGATCGACTTCTTCTATGGTGTAAAGATGTACTCCCACATCTTCCTTCTCGTACTGGATGGCATCGAACTGTACGAAGCCTCCGGCCAGCGTCGGCTTGGTCTGGAGGACTTCCTGTTTACCTCCTACCATCTCCTTCAGAACGAAATTGAAGGTTCCGGCATCCACTGCCTGTCCGTCTAACGTCTTTACGCCATTGAACTGGGCTGTCGTGACTCCCGGCTGGTACTTGTTGTTGAATGTGGCCTCAGCCACAGCCTTTGGTTCGATGGATCCGGATACGTTATCCTGCTCGATGAGGAGCCATCCATCTTCGGCTTCTTCATAAATCTGGTATGCGGTTCCCGTCGGGATGCCCTCGAATGTCTTCGTCTGTCCGCCTGTCAGCTCCGTTGTGAATGTGGCGCTGGTTCCGTCAGGGGCAGCTTCGTAATGATCTCCCAGATCCAGATCCTGCAGGTCTTTGCCGATCAGCGTGATGTTGAACTTGAAGGTCTTCTCAGGATCAGCGCTGTCCGCATCCGTCAGGGTCTTGGTGATGGACAGATCTCCATCCTTCAGTGTATTGACGAACAAAGGCACTACGGCGCCGTCCGTGCTCCAGCCCGTGATCGCTCCGCCTTCACTGACTTCCGGCGTAACGAGGCTCTGCTTCGCATAGAGGGTTCCGTCATCATTGTCGATGACCTCTACTCTGTAGCCGTAGTATTCTTCGGTGTAGTTTACGGTCTCGTCATCGCCCTTGACCTCGCGGATGGCGTAATTGTAAATCTTGCCGATGTCCTTTTCATCGTAATGGATCGTATCGAAGGTGATCGAACCGTCTGCCGTACACTTCTTCGTGTCGATGACCTCACCCTGATCGTTCAAAAGCTCGAAGGTGAACTCTTCATTTGTCAGTTTTCTTCCTTCAAGGTTCTTCCAAGCACGCAGAACGATCTGACCTTCCGCTTCATAGGTATTCTCAAAGGCAGGCCTTGCGATCTGTTCATCATTTTTGAGATACTTGTAGTCGATATCGAGAGTTCCGTCACCCTTATCCATGACCGTCACTACGACATCGTAGATCGTTGCGTCATAGGTATAGCCATCCTTGCCCGTGTTGATTTCCTTGATCTTGTATGTATAGGTATGACCGGAATCCGCCTGTGTGAAATTCAAAGCGCCGAAGGTGACCTTGGCCTTTGAATAATCAATGGTCCCGTCTTCCCGCAGAACCGTCTCATCAGGGACTCCGCTGGATGCGGATCCAACCAGGATCTCCTGGGAATCCACAACCTGATAAAGTTCATATCTGAACTGGTAATTCTTGAGTTCTCTGTTATACAGCGTCTTCTCCGCCAGCAGGTTGACGTCGCCTGTTGCGCTGTATGAATTGACGAATTTGGCTTCGTTATTGGTGTTCGGCTTGATGGAGCCGCTGCCGCCGGTCACGCTGGCGCTGGTGAAGCCGTCGTTTTCGCCCTCGGTGACTTTGTAGTCGACGTATTCATCCACCTCGGAAACGACGATCTTCTGACCGCCTTTGATCTTGATGGTGTCGCCGTCTCCCACCTGACCGGAAGCGATTTCCTCTTCGCCTTCATAGACTTTGTAGTCATATTTCGTCGTGATCGGCACCGCCACATTTTCGCTGTCCTTCTTTGTGAAGGAGAAGGTGAACGCAAACAGTGTCTCCGCGGAAACGTCCGTGACACCGGTCACTTCTTTTTGCACGATAAGATCTCCGTAAGGGTGTCTCGTATTGACGATATCGTACCCGTTCACTTCGGAGATGTACGATTCGCCCTTGCCCTTAAGGATCTCCTTGATGGTGTATTCTATTTCCTGTCCGTCCTTGTATTTATACAGATTATCGAAGGAATAGTTCCACCTGCCGTCTTTGTCAGGTCTGACGGTCTTTTTCTGCGCATACTTCCCGTCAGCATAGAGCTCTACCTCTATGTATTCCGGCCTGTCTGCCTCTGTGTCGTTGGTCCATGTCTTGCTTCCGGAAACTTTTGTTTTCTCCGGAACATGGATATTGGTAAAGGCGTACAGGTCGCCTGTTTTATCCAGGCTGCTGTCGTAGTCAGGATTGTCTTCTTCCCTGATACTGTAGTTGATCTTTTCACCGTGTTCATCGGTGTACGGGATATTCTCAAATACGCCTTCCCATACTTCTTCCTGGGTTTCTTCATCGATGATCGGCAGGGTAAGACTGTGTTCCGTCTTCTCTCCGTTGGCGTACAGCCAGAAGGTGGCGCTGTCAGGTCTCTTGCCGTCCCTGTTATTTTCATCCTGCCACTTCTTAGTCACCTTGAAGTTGAACTCTTCCAGTCCTACCTTCGTGTAGTCTTTTCTGACGAAGTTGTCTCCATCCTCCACCAGCGTATCCTTATCCACGGAGGTGCAGGTCATATACGCGTTGTTGTAGGCCTGGGCACTGTCGCCCCAGTCGCCCTTTTGCTGCAGATACTCTCTGGCCTCGTCGCCATACGGCGCATGCATGTTGACGATGATGGTCGCAGACTGCAAAGGCAGCAGTTCGAAATCGCTGCCATCAGGTTTCTTCGTAGCATCGATGGCGATGGCTTTGACGTCTTTGATGTCACCGGTATAATCCGATGCCTTGACCCAGATGTCGCCATTGGTCAGATCCATGTTGGTGCTGTGGGCCTGATATGGATCGTCCTCATCGGAAAGCTGCAGATTCTCGATGGTGCTGTAGTAAACGACAGGAGCACAGCCCATTTCCCTGAGCTGGCTGACATCCACGCTTCTCAGATCACCATGCCAATGAGGCGCTCCGATATCGATTGGGTCGTTGAGGTCGATGGCTGTCGGATCGTTTCCGGCTGCGTAGAAATTCTCCAGAGAATCGTATATGACCAGATTCTTGGAAATGGTATCGTCATCCGACATCATGCGGAGTCTGTACTTATACTGGCCGCCTTCGAAAACGATCATCTTGTTTTCTTCCGGTTCTCCATAGTACGTACCGTTGCCCCACTTGCCGTCATTATTGACCTGAACGTCCTTTGTCAGGGATGTTCTGGCTGCGCCCAGCACATCCAGTCTCGTGGTGACGCCGGCGTACACGAAGCTCGGATCATCTCTCTTGTCATCCAGATCCGTCATGTAACCTTTCTCTGTGGCGTCCTTAAATGCGCTCGGCGTAGAGATATTATTTCCCGCATCCGGGTCGTCCGGTTCACCCGTGTACTTCTCAATTGTACCCATGTACTCGTTATCACTCTCATAGGCGATGACATTGTGAATGGTCGGTCCGTAGTCTTTGTATGATTCAAAGTCGTAGTACGCATCGAAAGTGATTCTCAAAACGTCTTCATAGTACGACATGTCACCGGACCAGTAGGTACTGGTAACCGGCACCATCTCCGCCTCTACGACGAGCATGGTCCTGCCGGAGCCGTTGTAATCCTCTATCGTGTAAACATTTTTGATTCTGTCTTTGGTCCTGAGCCTTACGCTGTCAGGATCCGGGGTGACGCCCTTTGGCAGCAGGTCTCTCCAGACGCCGCTGGTCTCTGTCAGCAGTCTTCCCTCTTCGATGGCCTGTTCATAAGTTTTCTCATCATTGATGACACTTCTGGTCTCCACCTGGGCGCTGTAGTGGATCTTGATCGTTCTGTTTTCATAATCCACATCGGCCAGGCTCTGAGAAGAGGACTTCTTTGGATATACGGAGGTATCGGTCGTATATCCTCTGATGCTGTCATATCCGTCTCTGTCCAGATTCAGCACTCTCTTATCCGCTTCGCTCTCTTTATTCTTGCTTTCATAGACCTTCATGTTGGTGCCGTTGTAGATGGCAAATGACGGCGTATTGCTGTTCTCAAAGGCCGCGTCTATGCGTTCCATCATCTCATCGGTACACCTGAGTTCTATGACCGCTCTCATATCATAGTCAATAGCTGCCTGCAGGCACAGATTCTGGTTTTCATCCTGCAGTGTGTTCTTCAGCGTCACAACTGTCCTGAAGTTCTGCGTTCCTTCAGGCAGTTTGATGACACGGTCAGTCTGGTTGCCGCCGCCGACGATATCCGCGCTGAAAGAGCCGCTCTTCCAGCTGGCTGTGGCGTACTTTTCCCAGCTTCCGTTTCTGTAAATTTCTAAATCTATATCAGGCCAGTGCTCTTTGTTGCTGTCTCTGGAATATCTGAATGTTCCGTCGTTATAGTTGTCGGCTTTCCAGGAACCGTCAGGATTGATGTTCTGCGGCACGCCCGTATACAGCCATGGATCAGCAGGGAATTCCACTTCGACGAAGTCATAATCTTCGCCTACCTTGAGCTTCTCCGTATTCCTGCCGATGCTGACGCCGGTATCCTCTGTCACCATCTTGACTTCTTTGTTATAGTTGATGCTCTTTCGGGAAGCCAGTTCTCCGTCCGTCTCGAAGGAGTTGGAGTCGAACATCCAAGGCATGACGTACCCTACCGAATCGATGGTATAGGAAAGCCTGATTTTACCGTCTTCCCCTTTATCTTTATACAGATCCTGCATTTCATTGATGGCTGACGGATAAATGCCGTACCAGCCGTGCGGGCTGTAACTCCACAGGTGCGTATCGTTTCTGGTTCCGTAGGACATCTTGTGAGTCTTATTGCCTTTGTCGGTGTCATCGTTTCCGTTTTTGCACACCATAAAGTGACCCGATGGATCATACCATTTCGGATCTGTATAGGACCAGACGGTCTTCGCGCTGGCGCTGTACTCAGACTCCAGCGCCGGATCCTCGTCGCTTACATTCGGATTCGTTACTTCCGCTGCAGGATCGACCTCCGTGACTTTGAAGTTGACATTGTTATGGAATGTATAATTCGTATCAGCCTCGAACTGGGCTGCCGGATAAGCTACCGTATAGTAGAAATACTTGCTCTGTCCGTTGCCAGTGCCGGTGTATACGGTTCCCGCATCGATCTCATGGCCTTCTTCATCGGTGGCCCCGATCAGGAATCCGTCATACTCGTCAGGCATAGTATCCACGAGCTCCATCGTGTACATCGTATTGGCCGATACATGCGCCCACATATACCAGCTGACCTTGAGGTATTCCTCAACGCCTTCGATCCTCTGATTCTCAGGAATCTGTGACGCCTTAACTCTTGTAGGCGTGCCATACAGTCTCTTGGTGGCGCCGGTGATCTTCGCTTCTGTATCGAGCTGCGCCGTCAGTTCATTGGACTTCAGCGCGATGACATTGCCTTTGTGCGTAACGACTTCTATCTTCGCCTGAAACGGATCACTGACCTGCATGTCCACGATCTGCTGCGGCGTCAGGCCGGTGATGGCGAACTGCATGTACCCCTTCGTTGCAGCGCTCATCGGCTTGGTATTGGTCAGAACATAGTAAGATTCTCCGGTCTCCTCATCTTTGATGAGTTTCCAGTTGAAATCGCCTTTCTTAGACGGGTCTTTCGGGAATGGGATGACGAGATTTCCGATATCCTTGCCATCTCTCGTCTTGAACATACTGGCAGGAATGGTTATGGTGACGTCTCCTACACCGTAATTGTGTTCACCGGACAGCGCGTAGTTGATCTGCATTCTTACCTGCTGCGCGCCCTGCCCCGGCTTGACATACAAAAGCGCCGGATCCCCATTGTCCACCGAATCGCTTATGATCCACTTTGCTGTGATCGACTCGATATCGGTTCCGTCGCCGGAGCGGTCATAACCCGGTACCGGTACAGGATCGTTCCATGCGCCTGCGGTGCTTGCAAAGACTCTTCCTACGACGGAGTCGATCTTAGAATCGGACAGGCCGGTATTCTCATCGAAGGCACGCTTGGCGTTGCTTTTGTTCTTCGTACCGTCTCCCTGTACGTCGGCCGCCTCCACATCGCCCTTCTTAATGTAATCCGCGTCCGCATCCAGCTTTTCTTCCTCAGTAGTCTCTTCTTCGCTGGTTTCCTCAGAACTTTCACTGGTTTCAGATGCTGCAGTGCTTTCCTGCTGTTCCGGTTTCGTCTCCGCCGGCTGCGTGCTCTCCGTCGGTTCCGGTTTCGTCGGTTCCGCGGTCTGCTCCGCTTTCGTTTCTGCCGTGTTATCGTCATCAGCAAATGCCATGCCTCCCGTAAGCGGAAACATGGTAAACACCATCATGACCGATAACGCGTATGCGATCAGCTTATTCCTCATAAATATCCCCTACTTGACTATGACTGTACCTCTTGCTTTTAAAGATAAGACTGGAAATGCCCAGCAAAAGGCTCAACAACTACACTACATATGTTAAAATTATAACAAAAAATCACTGTTCAAACAAGTAATGTGTGTGTATAACATATAGGAAAAAACATTCATTGTTTTAAACACATAAAGAGTTTTGGGTGGTTCTGTTGGTTGCTGCCGATTACTTCCGATTCTGTTGTCTTCGTTGTTCCTGCCGGTTCTGTTGATTTCGTCGATTCTCACCGAAAAATTTTAAAAAAGCCCCTCACAGGCTTTTTTGGTGTAGTTTGATCAGGCAGCTCCCGTGAACTCACGTGAAAACCCCACCGGATCGGCCTCCATAATGGCTTAATCGGTGTGGTTTTGAAAATTTACTACACCGCTGACCCCACTAAATTCCGTTATCGGTGGAAAACCCACGAAAATGCCGTCCGGCCGTAAAAACATTGTCCGGCCGTAAAATACACTGCCGACCAGCAACGCCCGCACGTCAAAAGAACGGCCGCACTGCCTGGGTGCGGCCGCTCTGCTCATATAATTACAAATTAAGGTGTCGGTTACTATTCCTCTTCCTGATACTTGAATTTCTTTGATGTTACAACCGCTCGGATGAGTCCGCATACCACGATGAACGCGATACATACCAGGAACGGCATCGTATAAGTACCTGTCGCATTGAGTCAAAGTCCTGTATGGCGAAAACCTAATAGATGATGTCATTGATGAACAGGCAGTCTCTAAACGATAATTGGATCATATCAGAGTTCCTTTCGAATAGTCTTTTACAGCTCCAGTTCTATGGCTTCCAGGGATACCTTCACCTCGCCGCCGCGGATGACCAGCTGTCCGACTTCTTTCATGCCGACCGCTTCATGCAGCTTGAGGCTCGGTTCATTATACGGGATGATGTCTATCTCGACGGTTACTGTGGAGATGCCTTCTTCTCTGGCTCTGTCATATACCCTGTCATAGAATTTGCGGCCGATCCCCAGTCTGCGGAAGTTCTCGTCTATGACGATCCTGTCCACATAGAGGAACTTATCGTACTGATTCGAGAACCAGATATAGTTCTCACTCTTATATTCCTCGACGCCTTCTCTGAGGACCACCAGGAATCCTGCCGGTTGTCCGTCGACCTCGGCTACCAGAAACATGTCGCTCTTATCGATGAACACCTGATATTTGGCATCGTCCAGCGGTGAGAGAACCTCCACATTCACCTCGTTGAGTTCCATGATCCATTCCTTGTCCTTAGGCTGGACGTCTCTTATTACTATACTCATTCTGCTAATGCCTCCTATTCGTATATTCTCATCTAAGCCTTTCGGCATTACTATTTTACCACATTAACGACCTAAATGGACATATGATTTGCGCCGCCGCATATCAGCGACTATAATACAGACAGGAGGTATCAATTATGGATTATAAATGCATGAACCCATTTGAATTTACACTGCCAACCAAGGTCATTTTCGGTCCGGGATGCGTCAGCAGCCTGGTGTCTGAGATTGAGCAAATCGGCGGCACGAAGCCTTTGCTCATCACCGATCCCGGCATACAGAAAGCGGGCATCGTAGCGATGGTCACCAATATCCTGGATGATTCCGGCATCGAGTACTCCGTGTTCGACGGCGTGGAGGCAAACCCTAAAGATGTGAACGCGGAAGCAGCCGCAAAAGCCGCGCGGGCTGCCGGCGCCGATTTCCTCATCGCAGTCGGCGGCGGAAGTCCCATCGACTGCGCGAAAGCCGTAGGCGTGCTGCTGGCGCATGATGCGGAGTTCATCAAGCCTTATGAGGGAAAGACAGCGGCAACCCTGCCAAATCCCCCTCTCATCACGATTCCGACCACGTCCGGCACGGGAAGCGAACTGACCTTTTCGTCGGTCATAACGGATACAAAAAATAAATACAAGATGACGGTCAAAAGCCCTTATACCGCCGCCACAACGGCGCTTTGCGATCCGGAGCTGACACTGTCCGTACCGCCTGCCGTAACAGCGGCTACCGGCGTGGACGCGCTGACACACTCCATCGAGGGCTTCACCGCGGTGAATTCGGAACCTATCGGAGATGCCGCCGCGCTGTACTCCATCGAGCTCATCGCAAAGAGCCTTGTCAGAGCCTATCAGGACGGATCGGACCTGGAGGCCAGAAGCAATATGCTCATGGCCAGCATGCTGGGCGGCATATCCTTCAGCCACTCGGACGTGGCCAGCGTGCACTGCATCGCCGAAGCTCTGGGCAGCATGTACGATCTGCCACACGGCACCTGCAACGCCATATTCCTGCCGTACGTCATGGAATATAACATGGAATACTGCGTGGATCATTACGCCCGCGTCGCGTCCGCCATGGGGCTTAGCTTCGACAGCGATGAAGAAGGCGCCGCAAAGGCCGTAGCGTACGTCAAGCAGCTCACACTGGATGTGGACCTGCCTTCGTTCGCATCGCTGGATCCGGATCCGGCGGACTTCCCTGCCCTGGCTGAGATGGCCTATCACAACGGCTCCAACAGCAGCAATCCGAGACCGATGGAGGTGGCGGACTACGAAAAACTACTGGATGTAGTGTACAAGGCCGGAGTATGACACAAAATAATTGCATAAATCACACTTTTATGATTAAATAATTACATAAAATAGCGACTGCTCAAAGGAGGATCGACCATGGGCATCGTTATTAGCGCCAGGCCCGTAATCGGGTGACGAGGGATGGCAGTTATCGAAAGACTCGGCGGGTGCTGCCACGGCCGATGGGTCGTCAAAGAGATAACAAAAAGCGAAATCAAAATCGTAACAGAAATTCTCTTAACATACGAATTCAATCAGCATAAGAAAGATGACTATGCTTTTTTGTGTTGATTTCATCATTTAAAAAAGGAGAACAAATAACCATGAGAGTTGTTATACAGGAAAATTACGATAATATGTGTAAATGGGCCGCGAATTACATCGCTGCCAAGATCAAAGGCCATAAAGAGGACCGCCCATTCGTACTGGGTCTTCCTACAGGCTCATCCCCTATCGGCGTCTACAAGGAACTGGCCCGCATGAATCAGGCCGGCGAGCTGAGCTTTGCCAATGTCGTCACATTCAACATGGACGAATATCTGGGACTGCCTCATGAACACGATCAGTCCTACTGGTACTTCATGCACGACAATTTCTTCAACCATCTGGTTGATATGAAGCCAGAAAACATCAACATTCTGAACGGCATGACGGACGATCCCGAAGGCGAATGCGCGCGCTACGAAGAAAAAATCGCCAGCTACGGCGGCATCGACCTCTTCATGGGCGGCATCGGCGTAGACGGTCACATCGCGTTCAACGAGCCGTATACCAGCCTTACGTCACGCACGGGTCTGAGAGACCTGACTACCGATACCAGAATCGTCAACTCGCGTTTCTTTGGCAATGATCCGGAGGCTGTGCCTGCACAGGCGCTGTCCGTCGGTGTCGGCACAGTGACCGACTCCAAGGAAGTACTGATTCTCATCAACGGCCACAATAAGGCCAGAGCTCTGGCGGCCACGGTAGAAGGCGGCGTCAGCCAGAAGTGGACCTGCTCAGCGCTGCAGATGCATAACGGCGCCATCATCGCCTGCGATGAGGCTGCCTGCGGCGAGCTGACGGTAGACACGTATAAGTATTTCCTCGATATCGAAAAGAAAGAGAGACTGTAAATGTACACAATCAAAGATCTGTACGATCTGGACCATACACTGGCTTCCGATTATCTGTCATCATTCACCTATCCATGGGAGGCGCTCAAAGGCATCAAGGAGATGATCCTGGAGCTGGGCAAAACCCTGAGTGATGACTACGAGGAAGTGCAGGAAAACGTCTGGGTCCATAAGACCGCTAAAGTATTCCCTTCCGCTTATCTGGGCGCTCCGTGCATCATCGGTCCGGAAACCGAAGTCCGACACTGCGCTTTCATCCGCGGAAGCGCTCTGGTAGGAGCAAACTGCGTCGTCGGGAATTCGGTGGAGCTGAAGAACGTGATCCTCTTTGACCACGTACAGACCCCGCACTACAACTACGTCGGCGATTCCATTCTGGGATACTACAGCCACATGGGAGCCGGCAGCATCACATCCAATGTCAAATCGGACAAAAAGCTTGTAGTGGTGCATAACGGCACGGAACATGTGGAGACCGGCATCAAAAAATTCGGCGCCATGCTGGGGGACCACGTAGAAGTAGGATGCAATGCCGTGTGCAATCCGGGAACGGTGATCGGCAGAAACAGCAACGTCTACCCTACCTCATGTGTAAGAGGCGTGGTTCCTGAGAACAGCATCTGGAAGAACAACGGCGAGATCATTCACAAGGAGGAGATATAGATGGGTAAATATTTCGGAACAGATGGATTCCGCGGAGAAGCGAACAAAAATCTGACCTATGAACACGCTGTCAAAATCGGCCGTTTCCTCGGCTGGTATTACGGCACCAATCAGGGCAAAAAGGCCAAAATCGTGATCGGCAAGGATACCAGACGTTCAAGCTACATGTTCGAGTACGCCCTCTGTACCGGTCTGATGGCCAGCGGCGCGGACGCCTACATCATGCACGTCACCACCACTCCTTCTGTCGCTTATATCACCCGTGTCGACGAGTTTGACTGCGGCATCATGATCTCCGCATCCCACAATCCGTTTTACGATAACGGCATCAAGCTGCTCAACGGAAACGGCGAGAAAATGGATGAAGAAACCATTCTGAAAGTCGAAGATTACATAGACGGCAAGTGTGAAGTACCGATTGCAGGCCGTGAGGAAATCGGCCGCACCGTAGACTACGTAGCTGGTCGAAACAGGTACATCGGACATCTCATCAGCATGAGCAAATACAGCTTCAAAGACGTAAAGGTGGGACTGGATGTTGCCAACGGTTCGGCATGGCAGATCGCCAAGAGCGTTTTTGATGCGCTGGGAGCCAAGACCTATGTCATGAACGATGCTCCGGACGGATATAACATCAACACCGACTGCGGTTCAACCCATATCGAGCATCTGCAGAAATTCGTCGTCGACAACGGACTGGATGTAGGCTTTGCCTATGACGGAGACGCGGACAGATGTCTGGCGGTAGACGAAAAAGGAAACGTCATCACCGGCGATCACATCCTGTACATCTATGGACTGTACATGAAGGAACGCGGCAAGCTAATCAACAACAAGGTCGTTACGACAGTCATGAGCAACTTCGGTCTGTATAAGGCCTTCGATCTGGTGGATATCGAATACGATAAGACCAAGGTCGGAGATAAATACGTTTACGAGAACATGGTGGAGACCGGCAACCGCATCGGCGGCGAACAGTCAGGCCACATCATATTCTCCAAATATGAAACCACCGGGGACGGCATACTCACCAGCCTGAAGCTGATGGAAGTCATGCTGGCCAAGGAAAAGCCGATGAGCGAGCTGGCGGCGCCTGTAGTCTTCTATCCGCAGGTTCTCAAAAACGTCAGAGTCAAGAGCAAGCCTGACGCCCAGAACGATCCGGATGTTCAGGCCGCCGTTCAGAAGGTGTCCGATGAGCTGGGTGATTCCGGAAGAATCCTGGTGCGCGAATCCGGCACGGAACCTGTGATCCGCGTCATGGTAGAGGCTGACACCGAGGAGATCTGCGAGAAGCACGTAGACGCAGTCATCGACGTCATCAAGGCCAAAGGCCACACAGAATAAGACCTACAAGTGAGTATAAAAAAGTGTCAATGGGGACGGTCCCCATTGACACATTTTTTATTCCTTATTTTTTTCGGTCCGCCGCCATCAGTCATTGACGATATGATATGCCGGCAGCGGTCCGCCAACGCCCGCCTCGCCAAGGGCTGTCGGGATGGATTCCATCAGTCCGAAATAAACATCCCAGTAGTCTTCCGTCTTCGTCCAGGCTCTGGCTGTAAATGACATGCCGCCAGGGACTCCTTCCAGCGGTTCGGCAACCGGTGGTTCCGGCGCGTCCAGCACCTTCTCATGGGCGTTCATCTGCTCCAGCATGACCTTGCGTGCTCCGGCCAGATCGGCGCCGCTGACGTTGAATGTCAGATCCACACGCCTGATATCTTCTTTCGTTACGTTGGTGATGTTTCCGGCCATCAGGGTTCCGTTCGGAATGGTGATCACTTTATTATCCAGCGTATTCACTACTGTATAGAACAGATTCATTTCCTTGACGACACCCTCGGTGTCCGCGGAAACGATCAGATCTCCGATATTAAACGGTCTGAATACCAAAAGCATGATGCCGCCGGCCAGATTCGCCAGCGCGCCCTGCAGCGCCATGCCCACAGCAAGTCCGCATGTGGCCAGCACCGTGATGATGGAAGCCATCGGCACGCCCAGAACGCTGATGATGGAAATCACCAGAACGACGTACAGCGCGATCTTAATGAAATTCATCAGAAATGATCTGACCGCAGGATCGATCTTATCCATGAACTTCCTGCCTTCCAGCAGTGTTAAAATCTTCTTGATGACGATACGTCCGATGATAAAAATGAGCAGCGCCAGGATGATCTTGGTCCCAACCGATGAACAGAGATCGATCAGTTTCGCTCCCCATGCGCTTATAGTTCCGCTATCCATAATAAAACCTCCTTTATATCAACCTTAATTTCAACCTTGATTCAACAACTTTTTCGCTTCTTCGACATCCACTTTCTTTTTTGTCTTTCGGTCGTACTTCCAGATGACGAAGTCGCAGCCTTTGCCGTCCGGCTTCCAGCCGGAACATCCGAATCCCTTCTTGTTCTCATAGACGGGCTTGCCGCACTTCGGGCAATTGCCCAGAGATACTTTTTCGGCCTTTGGCGGGGTCTGTGGAAACTCAAATTCCACACTGCCGCCTGCCTTAGGGATCAGATAGGCGTTGAAGGATCTGCCGTTTCGGCTCTTGAAGCCCTTCAGCAAAGGCGTCTTTTCCCCTTTCAGGAGTATATCGATGGTTTCCTCATCCAGCCTCTTGCTGGCAACGGTCTTCCAGAGGGTGTAGCCGCATTCGCACTCCAGTTTTTTGAATGAATCCGACAGATTCCTGCCGCAATTCGGGCACTTGCGGTCGCTCTGTGTTACCGGATCCGCCGAAGCCGACGCGCTGTTTTCGATGATTTGGCTGATTTCGCTTCTCACGTCCGCGAGGACCTTCCCTGCCGTCATCTCTCCTCTGGAAACGGCCTTGGTGTCCCTGCCCATTTCCGCCGTCCTGACGCTGGACATATCGATTCCCAGCGCCCTGCACGTTTCCACCAGAAAACGGCCGTTAGGTTGTATGGTGTACGTGTTTTTTGTGAGTTTGATGTAGTCCTTTGCAATCGCCTTATCGATGATTGCCGCTCTGGTGGCCTCCGTGCCGATCTCCATACCCGACAACATCTTGGCGTAATCGATCTCATCATCGTCGGACTTGCGGAACGGATTCTGCATCCACTTGCCCAGGGTCGTTACCGTATAGTGAGCCGGGGGCTTCGTCTCGCTGCCCACCGGTTTGAAGTCGTGATCCACCTGATTTCCAATCCTCAGATCGGGAAGCACGACGGTCTGTTCCGATACGCCCTCATACCGTTTCCAGCCCGGCGTGATCGGGACTTCTCCGCTGACCTTGAAGGACTCGATGACCGTGCCCTCCTCCACGCTGTCGATCGCCAGCGTGGTCTTCATCACGGTGCAAGGCTCTTTGCAGAACACCGCCTTGAAGCGGCCCCACACCATCTGATAGATCTTTTGCTCATCGCCGGTCAAATCCTTTTCTGCTCCCGTCGGCGTGATGGCCGAATGCCCATCCACCTTGCTGTCGTCGAACACGGGCTTCATCTCAAACTCCGGCCCCAGCTTCGCCAGCATCGCGGCGATCATGGACCGGTCGCCGTTTGCCATGTAATTGGTATTGGTTCTCGGATACGTGATGAGCCCTTTCTCATACAGACTCTGGGCCGCCTTGAGGGTCCTCTTCGGGGCAAACCCGAACCGCTTATTGGCCGCGCCCTGCAGATCCGTCTGAGAAAACAGCTTTGGCGCTTTCTTGGTCTGCTTGGATTTCTTGACGTCCGCCACCACGGCATCCGCGGCATTTAATCTGTCCGCATACTTCGCCGCTTCATCCGCCTGATCCGCTTCAAATTCCTTCTTTGAGGTGAGTTTGATTTCCAGATCCGATTCCACTTTATAGAACCTTCGCGGTTTGAAATTCTCGATCTCCATGTCGCGATCGTAAATCTCCGTGACGATGGCGCCGATGACCCGGCCCACATTCAGTCCTGTTCTCACGCCGGCTTTCTTTGACGCGTATCTGGACAGGTTCTTGCCGAAATCAAAATCCACGAATGCTCGGGTCTTGCCCTCTGCGTTGATGTTTCTGTACTCGTCGTTGGATTTGCGCTCTGCAAAGGCTTTCCTCAGCCCCTCCGGGGTGGTGGATTTGATAAAAGGCCGCGTCACGGGCTTTTGATTGTGGAGCTTTTCCAGCACCAGATCCACGATGATCTGCCCTTCTCTGTCCGCGTCGCCGCAGTGGATCACTTCGGTCACCGCATCCTCTTTCAGGAGCTTATGGATCGTATCAAAAATCTTTTTATTCCCTCTGGATATCTTGTATTCATATTCCCGCGGAAAAAAAGGCAAGTTCTTGATCGCCCACATACTCTTGCCTTCATTCTCCTCGTATTCCTCGAAATCCTTTAGCTCCAGAATGTGTCCGTGAAGAGGCACCACATAGTAGTTCTCAGAGCTGTAATACTCATCCTGTTTATGAAATTGTTCCCCCAGGGACTTCATGATGGCGCGCCCCAGGGATGGTTTTTCTGATATGATCAGTTTCATGGCATCGATTCTAATAATATAGCTCCGACGGGCCTTTGTATTCCTGGATCACATTGCCGCCATCCACGACCAGACACTCGCCGGTAATGTATGATGCTTCTCTGGAAGCCAGAAAAGATCTGTTACTCATGCTTTTGCTCCTTCATGTTCATCGATCATTTTATTCAGTTCGCTTATCAGATGTTCCGGAGTGCGGTCCGCTTTCTCACTCAAATCCTCGATCGTCGCGTTCTTCATAAAAATTCTGCCCATGCGCGAGTCAAGCAGCTTGAACAACTTGTTCTTTTTTACCAGTTCATCCGCAAGCCACGGATACGTTTCTATGATATCTGTCAGTTTCGTGTCTTTGTTGATTTCCATTTTTTACTCCCGTTATTTCCCATCCGGAAAACTGGTGAATATTTCATCTTCCTCAAGCGGCAGGCCGTCTTTGGCCTTTGCATCGGCGATGGCCTTGATCAAAAACGCCATATTCCTGCCCAGATTCCTCATGGTCTGCAGGCCTTCCAGATCCTTCTCCACATCGGCTGCAGTGAATCCATGGACCTGATTCCAGTAGGTGCTGGATACCACCGGCATGCCGCTGATGGTGAAGTACTTGTTCAACGCGTCGAATGTGGCCGTGTTTCCGCCCCTGCGGCAGCTCACTACGGCGGCTCCGACTTTCATGTGCTTGGAAAATCCTGCGCTGTAGAACAGCCTGTCCATGAATGCCAGGGCGGTGCCGTTTGGTGAAGCGTAGTAAACGGGACTGCCGATGATCAGCCCATCCGCCGCTTCAAACAGCTTCGCGGTTTCGTTGACCTTGTCATCGAACACACATCTGCCGTTCTCCTCGCAGAAACCGCAGGAAATACATCCGCGAACGATTTCCTTGCCGATGTTGACGAGCTCGGTCTCAATCCCTTCCGCGTTGAGGGTTTTCATCACCTCTTCGAGAGCTCTGGCCGTACAGCCCTTTTCGTGCGGGCTTCCGTTGATCACTAATACTTTCATTTTTTCCTCATTTCCGATTGTTGTATTTCCGATTACTGAAACATGTCGTCTCCGCTCTTGAATGCAAAGGCCGGATGGAAGTCGAATCTGACTGCTCCTACCGCGATTCCCGGGCCCACGGCCTTTTTGATGCGCTGCACGCCTTCGTTTCCGAATCCCGCGCAAAGCTCTACGGCCGTGCATCCCTTCGCTACCAGTTCCTTGGCTGCCGCTTCTGCCTGCTCGTAGTTGGCGCAGCCGATTACGGTCATATTGATATCCGTTGACGGAATCGTCGTCCTCTGCTTTTCGGGATCCAGTCCCGGCGCTACGTAAATAAATCCACACTCAAACATTTTTAGTCCTCCTTTGTATTTGCAGTATTATTTGTTCAATGACAGATACTCTTTCATATCGTGAAGAAGGTACAGCGCGATGATGGGTCCCTGTTCGAACCGCTCCTCGGGGTATGTCTCCATAAAGGTGAGTTCCTGTTTCATGAGAAAGGCGTCAATATCATGACAGCCGCGTATGCCCAGCACCAGGCACATCATGCTCTGGGTGTATGGCGAACGCATATCCCGGTAGTGATCGAAGATCCACTGCGTGTGATCCGCTTCGCATTTGGCGAAAAACGCAGTGGCGGCTTCTATGAAATTATCATTCAGGCTTGTCATGATCCTTCGCTTGACCATCTCTGTGATCAGCCCTTCGTTCTGTTTCATGGCATCATAGAACCGCTGGCGGTTCCTGCCGGCAACAGGCTTCCTCATGCGCTTGAAAAAATCGTCTTCCGTGCTTAAGCTTTTGATTTTCTCCGCATCGGATTTTTCTTCTTCCGTTTCTTCTGATTCCTCTATCATTTTATTATGCATCTCAATCATTTCCGGCTCCTCCAGCAGCATATACGTCAAATATGCCGGTGAGGTGGGATCGATGAGATTCTGTTCTGTATATCTATCCGCTAATTCGTTGCTCATCTATAATCGTTCTCCTTGAATTGCTTGAATTATCTGAATTTCTCCAGTTTCCCTGCCTGTGCCGCCCAGCTTCCCCAGCCTTCCGTCAGAAGCTTTCTGCCGGCATACATGGACGCCAGCGAATCATCCAGCGGCGGCGCGATTTCCACGATATCGAATCCTATGATATTGAGCCCTGCAAAGAGCTTTTGCACCAGAGTCATGGCCATTCTGGACGTCAGCCCGCCGAACTGCGGCGTGCCCGTGCCCCCGGCATACGCCGGATCCAGCGCATCGATATCAAAGGTCAGATAGACTTTATCGAATTTGCTCATTTTCTCGATGCAGTCATCAGCCACTGCCTCGATTCCTTCGTGATAGCAGTCCCAGGCGGTCTTGACCTGAAGATCGCGGTCTCTGCTGAAGTGGAATTCATCCGGTTCAATGGACCTAATGCCGATGAAATAGAGATTCTTTTCGGACGTGATGTTTTTCATTTCCAGAGCCCTTTGCTCCGTGGATCCGTGAGAGAGCGGATCGCCTTCCAGTTCGAAGCTGAGATCCATATGCGCGTCCACATGGATGATTCCAAACGGCTCATCCAGCGCCTCATTGATGCCCCGCTCCACCGGAATGGTTACGGAATGATCCCCTCCGATCATGGTAAAATGGATCCCCTTTCGCACCAGTTCGGCAACGTTTTCCTGGACCTTAGCGAAGATTTCGTCGCGGCTTCCCTGATCAAAGTCTCCCAGATCCAGCACCTTGAATTGTTCGTAGTAATCCAGCCTTTCCGTGCACGGTGTGGCATGATCTGTGTTTGCTCTCAGCATTCCCGGCGCCTGAGCAGCGCCGCCTCTATAGCTCACCCCTCCATCATAAGGGATGCCAAAAATTACTGCGTCCACGTCTTCCGGGCCGGCATCCGGGCAATTGAGCCCAAACCACGTTTTAGGATCCTTAGCATAATTCTTTATCGTCATCGATTCTTCGTCCTCCTTTAATTAGAAATCCTGTCACAGCTTATCGTATTTCGTACTGATTCCCCTGAATTTTTCCACTGGATATTTGGCCTTGGTCTTTTCCAGCTTTTGCAGTGTAATCTCATCCAGATCCACATCGATGCGCTCTGCCAGCATAATGAGATAGGAATACACATCCGCCATCTCATCGCAAAGCTCTTCCCGGTTGAATGCAGCGTTCCACTGAAAGCATTCCAGCAGTTCCCCTGCTTCTATCGATATGGATTTGGCTAAATTCTCCGCAGTATGGAACTGATCCCAGTCCATCTGCTCGTTGAATTCTTTGATCGCTCGTTTTAATTTGTCCTGCTTCGTGTCCTGCATCGATTTTCTGCTCCTTTTTACTTATGATTATATTGGTCAAGTATGGTTTTTGCAACTTGTCAAACCCGTATTATTTGTTATAATAGAGGTGCGCTTAAAATAAATACGATCCATTAGCTCAGCTGGGAGAGCGCTTGGGTGACAACCAAGAGGTCACTGGTTCAAGTCCAGTATGGGTCACCAA
>JAUMVD010000027.1 GCA_030530285.1 Bacillota bacterium
GCAAAAGTAGCATAAAATGAGTTACTCTATTACAATTTTACTTGACCAGTACAAACGCCGTCTATATTTGGGCAAACGCAAAGAAAATGTCGATCTGACCAACAACTTTTGGTCAGATCAAAAAGAAATGGGAATCTGACCAAAAGGGCGAAATGAAAATCTGGCCAAGGGACAAACGAGATGGAATGTGAACGTGACCGGAGGGACGAGGTGTGAACAAGACCGGAGGGGCAAACGCAGAGGACCCGGAAAATGGCAGTTAGTGGGAAGTTTTTGGTACAGCTGACACAGTATCCTTGTAGACAAGAGGGGAGATTAAGAAAGGATGTGAAGGTAATGACAAAAATCTATTTCACAATTGCGGCCACCAAATATCATTATGGACAGGATATCTTTGAAAAGGGTATGACGGTCCGACTGGTGAAAGAGCCGGAGAACGATCACGATCGCGAAGCGATCAAGGTCGAAGCTGAAGGACTCGGTCAGGTGGGGTATGTCGCAAACAGCCCGTGGACGGTGGAAGGCGAGAGCTACAGTGCGGGCCGCCTGTACGATAAGATCGGTGACACCGCCGAGGGAACCGTTATGTATGTGCTGGAGAAAGGCATTCTCTGCCAACTTAACGAGACGGAGTAGTATCTCATATATACGATTCAGAGTAAACCTGAAATTGCGGTATAATTATTACAAATGAAAAAGATCATCATTATTCCCATTATCGTTTTACTTGCTGTGGTCGCGTTCGTCTGGAGTGGGAATGGCTTCGGCGGCGATGAGTTGACATGCAAAATACTGGGTAATGGAGGGACAACTGAACAGGCGGTCGATACTGATAACGGCACGAATGCATCTGCGGATTTTGAAATTCCTGAATATGATGGCGAAGCATCAGTAACGGTCAACAATAACGAACCGCAGTTTGATGATTCATTGAAAACGACGGATTCTTTTGAAGAGTATGGCTCGCTGGATAAGCATGGCAGATGTACAGATGCCATCGCCAATCTCTCTGTAGATACGCAGCCGTCCGCATCGGAAGATCGTGGTGATATATCCGCGGTTCACCCGTCCGGCTGGAAATCGGATCAGGGATGGGAGCGATGCCACCTGATTGGCTGGCAACTGTCCGGTGAGAATGATAATCCGCGCAATCTCGTTACGGGGACTCATTACATGAATGTAACGGGTATGCTGCCGTATGAGAATGAAGTGGCCTGGTACATCGAAGACACCGGGCATCATGTTTTGTATGAGGTGGAGCCTATATTCGAAGGGAAGAACATGGTCTGTGCCGGTGTCCATATGCAGGCGGAATCCATTGAAGACGATGAGGTATCCTTTAATGTGTTTTGCTTCAACGTCAGACCCGGCTATGAAATCAACTACAAAAGCGGCGAAGTTACAGTGACAGATGAGGAACTGGCGGCCGAACAATCTTTCAGTAGAGGATATGTGCTGAACACAAACTCGATGAAGTTCCACTATCCGTCCTGTTCCAGCGTGGCCAAGATGGAAGATCATAATAAGGAATTCGTTACGACATCAAGAGAAGAGCTGATTAAGAAAGGCTATTCACCGTGCGGGAATTGTGAGCCTTAGGGTGCACAAGTTACAACAAATCCCCGATTGCTTTGTAGTGATTCATTTTGATTATAAAGCTAATTCGTGATGTGCAATGATCAAAACGAAAAAGCTTATTGAATGTGTGGAGGTTATATTAACTAAATTGGAGGTGTAACGATGAAGGAAGCTAAATTATTTATTTCGTTGCTGATGACAGCAGTTATGGTGTTTGCTTTCTGTGCTTGCGGCGGTGGATCAACAGACAATTCACCAATTACTGAAGATGAAATTTCAGAACTCTATACTAGTCCGGATACATTTGAGGGAAGGACATTTGAATTTACAGGACAAGTATTAGATGTCGAGAAAGATGGTGGAGATCTGTTTATTCAGGTATATCAGGATATAAAAAATTATGAAAACAATACTATTGTCATTTATCCTGAAGCAGATGTAAAACTCAAAGTAGATGATTTTGTTAAAGTTAAAGGCGTTGTCGATGGAGTATTTTCTGGTGAAAACCTTCTCGGAGGAGAAGTTGAAGCTCCACAAATCACTGCCAGTAAAGTGAAACTCATAGATGCCGTTGAAGCATTCCCAGCAACAAAAACTGTTGAAGTTGATCAGACTGTGACGAAGGGGGATTACAAGGCTACTGTATCAAAGGTTGATTTTACGCAGGATGAAACGAGGATTTACCTTAAGGTTGAAAACAACAGTTCATCAACTTTTGATAACTATCCTGATACCGGCGCCATCGTGCAGGACGGAAAGCAGTATGAAGCTGACTGGTCAGAATACTATCCTGAACCAAGCACAGAATTAAAAGCCGGAGCATCGTCAGAGAGTATCATTGTGTTTGAATTGATCGATGAAGCTGATTTCACGTATTCGTTTGAGGGATATGATGATGACTACAATGACGTAGAGTTTGAATTCGACATTAAGGTTGAATAGAAGGACAAAGAGGTATGAGATCATGAAAAAATTAGCGATAATACTTGTGGTTTGTTTAGCCGTTACTATGTCGCTATTCGGATGTGGAAGCAATCCGACACCTACGGAAACTGCGGATACTTTTCTGAATGCAGTCAAAGCCGGAGATGCGGACACCCTAAAGACTGTATACGAAGGCGATAACTTTGATGTGCTGGCACTTTTGTTTGACGATGTAGAATCAGATGGCGGTGATGCTGTTGATGATGAATACTTTGAAAAAACACTGACACCATTGTTACAGGATTTTGATTATAAGCTATCAAATGAAAAAATCGATGGCGATAAGGCGACTGTGGATGTTAAAATAACAACATATGATATTGGCGGTGCATTTTTGGCATTCATGGAGGACTATTTTGGTCAGGCTTTAGAGCTAGCGTTTAGTGGCGCGTCTGATAAGGAAGTTGAAGAATTGGCAAATAGCATTTTTGAAGAAAAGATCAACAAACTTACAGATAAAGATTATTCGGAAACAGTGACATTAGATCTGGTCAATAAAGATGGCATTTGGAAAGTCACCAAAATAGATGAAAGCAGTGAATTAATTAATGCTATCAGCGGCAACATGATTAAGGCGATTGAAGAAATTGATGAAGCATTTGATGAATAACAAAAAGGACCGTTAGCATGGCTGACGGTCCTTAAATAACCTGTAAGCTGTGTCAGGAAATTGATGATCAGAACGAGGCAACCCATGAAAACGATAAAGTTCAACGTAAAAACAACAGCGCATACGCAGATGATCGATATCACCCGTGAAGTGCAGGAGGCGGTGACGGCAAGCTGCGTGACCGATGGCATTTGCACGGTATTCATTCCGCACACCACGGCGGCTGTGACCATCAATGAAAACGCGGATCCCGATGTGGTTCGGGATTTTACCATGGAGATCAATAAGATCGTGCCGTGGGAGGATGGCTACCATCACATGGAAGGCAATTCGGCAGCGCATCTGAAGGCCAGCATGATCGGGTTTTCGGAGCAGATCATTGTCGAAGACGGCAGGCTGGTCCTGGGAACCTGGCAGGGGATTTACTTCTGCGAGTATGATGGCCCACGGACGCGGAAGGTATTCGTGAAGATTTAGGAGGATAACGGCATGAGACTCAGACAGGATTTTTTTGTCGGGGTGCAGGATGTTGACGTCAACAAGAAACTGACTAATCATGCTTTGCTGGAAAAGTTGTCCGATATTTCCATGCTGCACGGCGCAAAGGCCGGGCATACAGCAACCAGCGGAACCAGCGCGATTTCGTGGGTCGTATTAGGCTGGAAGGTCAAAGTCTATCAAAGGCCTTCGCTGTTCAGCACGATCCGCGTATATACATGGGTGCAGAAGTACGGGTATGTCCGGGCGAACAGGGATTTTTTGGTGGAGGATGAAAACGGTACGGTGATTGCCGTGGGAACATCGGAATGGACACCGATAGATACGAAAACGGACAAATTCATCAGGATAACGCCTGAACTCGTCGAGCCTTTTGAGCCGGAACCGGAGAACGTCAATTTCCCGGATCATCACTATCCGGCATTCAGGCGGTTCGAAATGGTGCCTGATAAAACGAGGCAGATCGAACTGAACAGTGCAATGTTCGATTACAACAGACATGTGCACAATTCAGTTTACCTCATTCTGGCGGAACAGATCGTTCCTGAAGAAGTGACCGAATGCGGCTGCGATGAGTTTGAGATCGTGTATAAAATGGAGACCACAACCATGGATCCGGTCCGTCTGGAGTATAAATGCGAGGAGGACAGCCACATCGTAGCGATACGTGACTGCGCAGACAATACACTTCACGCGGTAGTAACAATGTACTAAATCTAATATAATTGATAAAAACTGAGTGCTGCTTAACAGTGACACTCAGTTTTGTGTTATCATATTAACAAAGCTGCAGCTTACGTAGGAAATGAGCAGGAGGAGTGAGATGGACAGTAAAAAGAAGCGTAGCAACAGAAGTCGAATTTTCAAAACATTCTGCATTCTGGCCTTTGCGCTGGCAGTCATGCTGGTTCCGGCCGCAGCCTTTGCAGATGACGAGACCGGAGGAGATGCCGATACCATTTACTGGGCGGTAAACGAAGACCTGGATCTGGTGATTTCCGACACGGAGATAACGGGAGAAGGACTTACCACCGGCAGTTTTCCTGCAACGCAGATGAAACCGCCAGGAAGCAAATGGGAAGGCTGGGGCTGGTCGTACCAAATCAAGTCAGTCCGGATCGAAGGAAATCCGAAGCCGCATTCCACGGCATATTGGTTTGGACAGTGTTACTGGCTGACAGATGTGGATCTCAGCGGACTTGATACGTCCCAATGCACCGACATGTCGGACATGTTCTATCTTAACCAGAGCCTGGAAACGATTCAGTTTGGCGACTCCTTTGACACATCCAAGGTCAAGGATATGTCCGGAATGTTTACGTGGTGTGAAAAACTCAACTACGACAGCATTGCGGCGGCGCGCTTTGATACTTCAAGCTGCGAGAATATGGCAGGCATGTTTGCCGGGTGTAAAGAATTCACCACCGTTGACCTGAGCGTTTTTGACACGTCCAAATGTGAAAACATGGCAAATATGTTCTCCCAATGCGATAAGCTGATCGAGATGGATCTTTCAAAAAACGATCTTTCCTCGTGCAAAGACATGTCAGGTTTTTTCACCCAGAGCGAGGAGTTCAGCCTGAGGACGATCAAGGTAGGAAAAACATATCAGTCAGGCGACATCGAGTTCCCGTATAACTATTACGCAGCGGAACAAGGCGTATGGGTAAACACCAAGACCGGCAAGGCCTTTTGGGGCAGCGCAAGCATCCCTGCGGGCGCCGGAACGTATGAATATGTCGTCGGCGGTCCTGCCAGATATCATGCGTTCTGGGCACTGTCAGGAAGCGAGGAAAACGGCTACGATCTCATCATCGCGCCAAACAAAATACAGGGCGACTTCGCATATAGCGGAGAGTTCAATACGGCTGCGAATCCAAAGGCCTGGGAAAAGGAGTGCAGCCAGGATAAGATCATTTCTGTAACGTTCAAGACCGGGCCAAAGAAAACCAAGGTCAGATATCCGAATCTGAGCATCTACTACTTCATGGATGACGGATACGATCAGGATTATTATACGAGAGGGCTCTTTGAGGGATATAGCAGTTTGAGATCGGCAGATCTTTCCGGGCTGAACACTACGGAGTGTACTTCTGCGGAATACTTATTCTTTAGATGTTCGTCCCTGCATTCGATCAATCTGAAGGGTGTTGATTTCACGAATCTCAGAAATGCCTTTGAAATGTTCGGTGATTGTGGACTCGAGAAGGTCGATTTGAGCAGTGTTACCTTGAAGTCCGTAGATGCCGGCTACATGTTCGAGGGCAACAGAAACCTGAAAGAGGTGAAGTTTAACACGAATCAAAAGCCGAGCTTCACCAATATTTACGGCATGTTCAGTTACTGCGAAAGTCTGGAGAGCATGGATCTGAGCAAAGTTGATTTCGCTAAGACCAGAAGCATGGAGCAGACGTTCCAGCACTGTAAATCCCTGAAATCAGTGAATCTGGGCGATGCGAAAGTTTCCGAATGTTACAGCATGAGATGGATGTTCACCGAATGTGAATCCCTGGAGTCTGTTGACATCAGCAATCTCAAAGCTTCAAACTGCGAAGACATGGACAGCATGTTTGAAGGCTGTAAATCACTGCAGAGCATCGATCTGCGCAACTTTGATACTTCCTCCTGTCTGAATATGTCAAGTATGTTCAAAGACTGCTCCGCTTTGAAGAACATAGAATTCGGCAATATTGATGTGACGAAATGTACTGGTTTTTCACTGATGTTCTCCGGATGCACATCCCTGGAGTCCCTGGATCTGAGCGGTTTCCATACGCCGGAGCTTCAGTATACCCAGAAGATGTTTGACGGCTGTACATCCCTGAAAACCATCGACGTCAGCGGCATGGATATGACTAAGCAGGAATCCAGCGATGGGATGTTCAATGGCTGCACAGCACTGGAACAGCTCATTGTTGGTCCGAAGTGGAAAAACTCCGCGTTCTCCTGGATCAACAGGTACGCGCAGTTCCCTGTGACCATGTACCGCGCGGATGACGAGTCCTACACGGAGCATGCCGCGGCTACGGATATTCCGGATTACGAAGAAGCACCGGCAGGATGCAATATTTACGTCAATCAGGCCAAGAAGGAGGACGAAGCCTTTGCGGCAGATCTCGCAAAGGCTATGGAAGTCGCGCAGCGCATCGATGAACTGGGAGACATCACGTCCCTCGACCAGAAAGCAGATGTTGAAGCTTGTCAGGCAGCATACGACGCTCTGACCGACGAGCAAAAGGCAAACGTCCCGACATCCGCGCTGAACGCTCTGGAAGCGGCATACGAGGCTCTGGGACAGCTGGATCCGATCGCCATCGGCGATTCCGTGATTGACGGCTATCTCGTTTACACGGTAACCAACGCTCAGGATAAAACGGTTTCAGTGAAACTGACGGCGGAAGGCAAGAAGCAGGCGGCCAGCGTCGAGATCCCTGAAACGATCAGAGTCAAGTACACCATGTGCGATGTGACCAGCATCCCGAGCAAAGGCTTTGCCGGCGCGAAGAAGCTGAAATCCGTAACCGGCGGACCGGCGCTTACGATGATCGGCGCCAGCGCCTTTGCTAAGGACAAGAAGCTGTCAAAATGCGAAATCACGTCATTTGCCCTCAGCAAGATCGGCAAATACGCCTTCAAGAAGGACAAGAAACTGAAGACCCTCAGAATCCCTAACGCCAAGGAGCTGACAAAGGTCGGCGTCAAGAAGAGTCTGAAGAAGTCAAAGATCAAATCAGTGATCATCGATCAATCAAAGATGCGCGCTTATAAAAAGATCTTCACGAAGAAGAACTGCGGCAAGAAGGTAAGACTCAAATAGTGATGCAGGAGGGGCGGCTGTGTTTTCATCAAGTGGGCGGCATCCCCATCTAGCGGGCGGCGTACTCATCGATTGATGCTGCGTTTTCATCAAATAAGCGGCATTCCCACCGATTTCTTCGATTTGCAAAGGCTCCGGTGTAGTAAAATTGTGATTTCCCACCGAAAGCATCCGCTTAGAAGCATATCGGTGGAGAATTTCCCCGGAATTCCGATGGAGGCCATTTCGTACTACACCAAAAACTTCTGCAAGCCAGTGTTTGGAAAAAAATCGGTGGAAAACGGCCTGTAAACTGGAGGTAACTATGATACGAATCAGACCATATATGAAATCTGATGAGGAAAAGATCCTCTCGTGGTGTGACTCGGAGGATACATTCTTTAAGTGGACCTTCGGGCTTTTGGGAGAATATCCCATCACGGCGGAAAAATTCCAAAAAACCGGTCAATATATGCAGTTCACCGCGGTGGATGAGGACGAGCCCGTAGGATATTTCATCGCCAGAAATCCCCACGGGAATCTGGATGAACTGCGGTTCGGCTATGGAATCGTCAGCGATAAACGGCGCAATCAGGGCATCGGCAAGGCCATGCTGGCGCAGGGGCTGATTTATGCCTTTGAGATTTACGGCGCCAGACGGGTGAGCCTGGGTGTATATGAGAAGAATGAAAACGCCATCACCTGCTACAGTGCCATAGGATTCCGGATGTCCGGCGCCATAGAAACGTATACCATTGGCGGACAAGAATACAAGGTGTTCGAGATGGAATGCCTGCATGATGAATAAGCAACAATCAATGATAAATAAGGAGACGTTATGCTTGAAAGCAAACTGACCATAGGGTCCAAGGAAGTCAAAAACAGAATCGTGATGCCGCCGATCGCGACATATCTCTGCGCGGATGATGGCAAAGTCACCGACAAATTGCTGGCCTACTACAACGAGCGTGCCGCCGGCGGGTCCATCGGCATGATCATGACAGAGCACAGTTATATCTGCAAGCAGGGCAAGGCAAAAGCCGGGCAGATGTCCATATCAGACGCCGGCGATGTCAAGGGCCTTAGGGAGCTGACAGCAGTACTGAAGCAGAGCGGCAGCCTGGCCATCGCCCAACTCAATCACGCGGGCAGCGCGGCACCGTCAGATGCCACGGGACAAAAGGCAGTATCCGCAAGTCCTGTGGTGCTTCCGGTCACACCGATGATGGGAGATGGAACCGTTCCGGAGGAGCTGACGCAGGAGCAGATCAAAGGCGTCGTTAATGCCTTTGCGGATGCGGCGGAGATCGCCTGCATGGGCGGATACGATGGGGTGGAGGTTCACACCGCTCACGCGTATTTGCTGAATCAGTTTTACTCACCGCTGACCAACCGCAGGACAGATGAATATGGCGGAAGTCTGGACAACCGCCTGCGAATCCACAGAGAAGTCTTGAAGGCCGTCAGGGAGCGCATCGGACAGGATGTTTTGATGTCGGTAAGACTTGGCGGATGTGACTATATGGACGGCGGCAGCACCATAAGCGACAGCGTATATGCCGCCAAAGTGCTGGAAGAGTGCGGCGCGGATATGATCAGTATAAGCGGCGGCATGTGCAGATTTGCCAGACCCGGACACGATGAACCGGGATATTTCCGTGATATGTCATCGGAAGTGCGCAAGGCAGTATCCATCCCGGTGCTGCTGACCGGCGGCATCAAAGAAGTATCCGATGCGGAGGCTTTGCTGGCGGACGGCGCGGCGGATCTGATCGGTATCGGCAGGGAGCTTCTCAAAAATCCTAAGTGGGCCGATCAGGCGATGGCAGCCATTAACGGAGGCGCAAGTAGATGATCATGAGCAGGTGGTTGACGAAAGCTCCATGAAGGCGATGGAGGAAGAAACCTGTAAAGATATGTTCACCAACGCGCAGGGAATCTGCATGGCGGATGGCCAGATCTGGCTTCTGGATCTCAACTTCGACGGCGTTGAGCAGACGGACGATCCGCAGCTTAAGATCATCGCCCTTCAGGGGTTTAAGTAGGCAGGAGATATGAAAATAAATAAGGCAGTTTTGGGCATTACTTCTAATACATCTCTATCAACGACCCATGTTTCATGAAATGGAAGTTAGACATGCTTGAAACGAATGAATTGATCTCAAATCGTGATGTGTTTCTGCTTGTTTCATGAAATGCAGAATATACTTCTTTGATCCGAATGAAAATCTGAGAAATATGTCATAAAAACATTCGGATCAGATCATAACAAAATGCATTTCATGAAACATTCTGTATCTTAAGATTTTGACGGAGGATTTCATTCGGATCAACTGTTTCGGATCTCTATTTCATGAAATCGATCTGAACCGCGCTTTGAACGCTAAAACACTTGCATCAATAGAAGGCTAAACTGTATAATATTCAAGAAATCTATGGCTATATGAAAATCCGATAAAACCTGTAATTTGAAGGAGTAGAGAATGAGAAGGCTAAAGAAACTGTCTTTTGCATTGACAGTTATTCTAATTATGTTAACCGCCGGTGTGTACGAAGCTGACGCTGCTTCATCCATCGGATGCGTCAAGGTAGATGGCAGCACGACTGATTACACATCGCTGGATTCTCTGGCAGATACAGTCAAAGGGCTCAAAGGCAAGACCTTTAAGATCGAGATGTATTCTGACTGGGGCAACAAAAGGCTGGAGATTCCTGAGAATTCCAACGCCACGCTCAATATGAACGGGCACATGTATAACAGGGGGCTTTCCAGTGATAAGTCTGACGGTGAAGTCATTTGGGTTGGTAAAAACGCCACGCTGACCATTAACGGCGGAGACAAAAGCATCAGCCACAATGTAGGCGTATATAACGGCACTTCGACGGGCACGAAGAATGACACCAATAAGACCTTTAACGGCGGGGTCATTGCCGGCGGCTACAGCAGCAACGGAGCCGGCGGTCTCGATGTGAAATCAGACGTCAACCTCATCCTGAACGATGTCACCATCGCGGGCTGCAGGGCTGAGCAGTCATGGGGCTCCGACGGTTACGGCGGGGGCATCTGGCTCCACGGAGAGAAAACAAACCTGAGCATGAATGGCTCCACCATAACAGGTTGTTACGCGTATAACGACGGAGGCGGAATCTACGGCTCCAATAAGGATTATACGAGTATCTATCTGAAGAACTCGCATATCGATGCAAACTTCTGTGACGATGAAGGCGGCGGCATCGCTCTGGATGGAGAGAAACTGGGCGTTTCAGGAAGCGATGGGTCGACCATCTCCGGCAATGGTTCCGGCGATGACGGAGGCGGGATCTACCTCTGGAACGACGACGTATCTGTCAACGGACTGACCATGAATGACAATCGCTCCGGAGGCAACGGCGGCGGCATTTGCACGGTGGAAGAGACGATTACTCTCGCCAACCTCAACATGAAAGGCAACTCCGCTAAGAAGGGCGGCGCGATATACAACGAGAACGATAAGAACACCATCGCCGGATGCAAGATAACGGAAAATTCCGCGTCCGACAAAGGCGGCGGTATTTATGTGGATTCAGACGTGGATACCGGATTTACGGTATCCGGAGAATCCGTGATCAAAGACAATACCAACGGCAATCTCTACATGTCAGCAACATCCTCCAGAGTCAATTTCAAACTGGCAAGGGGATCTGACGTCCATGTAAGCTTCAGTGACCCGGGAGATGTAACCATCGTTACCGAAGGCTCTCAGGGAGACACGATCAAGAATACAAACTGCATCAGATACCTGACTTGTGATGACAGCGGGTATGAATTTACATTTAACGAGGCGCCGGATCAGAGAAAGATCTACCTGGAAAAGACAGGAACGGAGCATTACGGCAAAGCGGTCACCAAGAGAGAGGCCGTCAAGGTAAGCCCGTCCGACGCAGCGCCTGAGAAGACGGGAACCGTATCGGAAGCAGGCAAGCAGTATGATCTGATCCGCGGATACTACAGATATCCGAGCATGGAGAGTTCCACCGCGGATAATGACGCCGTATTCTATTACTCCGACGGATTTTTTGCAGGTGATCCGAACACGTATAATGAACACCTGGCGACAGCGTCCTGGGCCCTCAATATGAGCGGCGGACATCTGCATGCCGGCGGCAATAAGGACTATACCAATAAGCACGCGGCAGCCAGACAGTTTATGGCGGATATCGGCTGTGATGATCAGTCGATTTACGTCAATGATTACAACACGCAAAAGCCGGGTACCGATTCCATCGGCGTATCCATCGCCAGCAAAGAGCTCAAGACATCTGACGATGAATCGACGGGTTATACACTCATCCCGATAGCGATTAGAGGTGTTGGATATGAGGCGGAATGGGCCAGCAACACGACGCTGGGAAACGGCACAGCGTACAATGGCGAAGCACAGGGCTTCGCTGAAGCTGCTGAAATCGTTACTGATGAGGTCGCCTACTACATCCAGAAAAACAATCTCGCCGACGATGTGAAAAAGGGCAAAGTCAAGTTCTGGATCAGCGGATTCTCCCGTGCGGGAGCGGCTGCGAATCTGACGGCAAAGCGCCTTGTAGAGAAGTATACAGACAAAGGCAACCAGGTTTTCGCCTATCCTTGTGAAGCGCCGCAGGGAGGAACGGACAAAGCCGAAAGGCTGTCGGATAAGACGCAGTATTACTGCATCCACAATCTCATCAACTACGCGGATCTGGTGCCGCTTGTGGGACCGACCGAGATGGGATTCAAGCGATATGGTGTCGACCACTATATCCCGGGCACAGACGCGGGAGCGGTAGTGTCCGAAACGAAGAATGCCACCAGAGCGGGAACGAAATCGGGCATCACTACGATTACAACGTATAAGGACAACGAGCCAATATACACCAAGTCCGGGGACGCGGACAACGAGACATATAAGGCGCTGCGGGCGAAGATGTACGAGCAGCTTGAACTCGTTGATTCCAATGTGGTATTCGATGATTATTTCCACATCGGCGCCATCAACTTCATACCTGGCGTGGAGATATACGAGAAGGGAAGCTATAAGTATAAGGAAGAAGAATTTATACGCGACTTTATCGGCTTCTTCCAGGAATCCAGCATCAAGAGCAGGGACACCTGGGCACAGGATACGGTAAAAATCGGCACCACGGAATATAACACGATTCAGAAGGCGGCCAGAGACACCATGTCGCTGGTATTCAGCATGACCGGAGAGCAGTCTGCCGGATTTACCGAAAGAGCCGGCAAGATCATGAACAGCATCTCCATCATATCTCTCACGCAGACAGATATGTATAACGTCTGGGATGATGTGATCGGAGACTGGCATACTCTGACTCCGGCGAAAAAGACGAAATACATCACATTCCTGTGGGACAAGCTGGAAGGAACCGGAGCCTTTGATTACCTCAGCGATAAGGACAAGGCCGATCTGGAGAAGAACTGGCCGACCCTGGCGGATATGATCTTCAACTATGTGGACGGCGATTATGCCACATCCGATGTCTACGATACCAGCAGGACCATGACGTACTCCGGAACGCTGGCCATCAATATGAGCAGGATCCTGCAGATGCATAACCCTGAGATCAATGTATCCTGGGCGCGTATCTATGACAGCTATTTCAACGAAGAGTCGGAGGAATATAAGATCGAAGCGCCGTCATCGGTAGGAAAGCCGCAGGCGCAGGTGGACGGCGAAGATGTACAGGAAGGCGAGACGGCGAAATTTGACGGAGCAAAGACTTTGGTGCTCGATGTTCCTGATGTGAAGGGCGAAGCGGTCTACTATACGCTGAAAGACAAGACGAACAATGTCACCGATGCGGAGAAGCTGTATCGCGGCGGCGTGGATCTCACACTTCGCAACAGGGACAAAAAAGCCGAGACGAATTATGAGATTACCGCCTATGCGAAATCAAGAGGCGTCAAGAGCGAGAGCGCGACATTTGATGTAACGGTATACAGTCACAACCACAATATAACGGTCAAATCCAGAGCGGATGTTGACGGGTATACCGAGGATGTGACATCCGAATACATGTATGAAGAAGGCGAGAAGACCACCGTCGTCGCCAAGGTTCCAAAGGACGAATTCTTCATGGAGTGGACCGTAACGGACAATAACGGAAATGACGTTACGGACAGCGTGCTGAATGAAGAGCAAAGAGCATCCGCGGCCTGCGAGTTCGTCATGCCAAAGGCAGGAGACGGATTTGATGAAAACTATTCGCTGAACTTCACCGCAGGTTACGGCGATATGATCAGTGAAATACAGATCTTCGTACCGGATGACGAATATATGGAATCCAGTCAGCCGATGCCTAAGATCATAGCCGACTGGTCGGAGGACGGCATGGGCGATAAGCTGATGGTGATCGACGACATCACCTGGTCTTACCTGAACGATGAAGGGCAGACCGTGCTCTGTCCTAAGGACCATATCGCATATAACTATACGACATATGTGGCTGAGTTCAGAATACCGAAGACGGATGACAGAATCTTCAGCCCTGACATCAAATTGGTAGAGAGACAATCCGGAGGCGGGACTTCTACAGACAGCATGGATTTCATGAGGGATCCTTTGGACGGAAGTCTGAACGTGAAGATCACCTTCACGAAAACCAACGACTACGGAGAAGACCGGCCTGATACCGCGCTGACGAAACTGACCGTTAACCACTTCGACCTCAACGCGCAGGATACTGCCGAAGGCGTCGATGATGCGGTATATTACGCGGTTCCGGGTTCAACGGTTAGAATCAAAGCCCCTGCAGTTGAATCGGAAGTATTCTACAGCTGGGATCCGCTGCAGTCCGGAATCACGATTTCCGATGAGGACAAGAACGATGATTCCATAGAGATCCTCGTTCCGGATACTGACGCCGAGATCAGAGCGCAGTATGCTCCGGTCATCAGCAGAGTCGACGTGACTGTGGATGAGCCTGTGGCCAATGAGCCTTTGCCTGGCAATGTTCAGAAGATGGAAATCACCGTCATGGATACCTATGATGTGGCTCTGGAAAACGTAGATACCTCATGGAGTCCGAGAACCGCTGGAAACAAGGAAGCGGATTTCAGCACGGCGTATACGCTTTACTGCGCGATGGAAAAGATCAATGACGGCGTTACGGTAACCAATACCAGAACCGGCAAACAGAACGTCGTGAAGGGTCAGTTCATCTACTCCGAGGGACTGGAAGTGTTCGTAAACGGAGACAGTGCGCTTTGCGATACCGAAAACGACATAGTTTACTATACATTCGGTCAGACAGAAGAGAGAAGCAGCGCTTTGCGAAAGATCAAGCAGCCTGCCGATGTCTTTGACGTTGCGTATGGCACCAGCGCCAAGAAAATCAAGACACTGCTTCCGGAAACGGCCGAAATCGTCGTCGCTGACAGAAGTGTGAATGAGGCGCCGATCAAATGGGAGTCCATCTCTCAGGATTTCGATGACAGTGAAGAAACCGATGAGAGCGTCTGGACAGCGAAGGGCAACGTGGAGCTTCCTGAAGCGGTCACCAACAACAAGGACATCTCTACAGAAGTCACGGTGAAGGTACATGTGAACGGCGCTGACTTTGCTGCGGCGCCGCAGGCATCCATCGATTCCGGCAAGGAGTACACCGGTGAAGCCATCGTCATTCCTGTTTCCGAACTGGGAGAAGGCGAAAGCTATATCATCAGAGCGGTGACGAAGAAAGACGGACTGCGAACGAGCCGTGAAGCGTACTATGAGTACACCTTTACCGATGAAATCGCAGTGCCAAAGGGCGAGGCCCTCACCTACAACGGCAAATCGCAGATCGGATTGTACGCTTCAGATGAATATACGATTGAAGCGGCAGAGGGAAGCGGCGTCACTATCGATGCCGATGGAAACGCCACCGCGACAGAAGCCGGATCATATGAAGTCACCGTAAAGATCAAAAATGGCTACAAGTGGTCCATCAAAAACGATGAGACCACCACAGACGATCAGACTGTTACGTTCAAGATCAGCAACGGCTCCATCGAAGATGTTTCCGTCGTAGTGCCGCCTGAGGTGGTATACACCGGCAAGAACGTGAAACCGTCGATCACGGTAGAAGCTGACGGAGTCACTTTGGCCCCGGCCAACTACGATGTGGAATTCACCGGCAAGGCCGTCGGACCTGCTTCCGTCAGGGTAATCGGCAAAGGCAACTATGCCGGCACGGAAATAACGGAAACATTTAAGATCGTGCCGAAGAAGCCTGCCATCAAGAAGGCCAAGGCCGGCAAACGCAAGGTGACAGTCAGGATGAAGAAGAAACCGTCTTCCACCGGAGGCGCGTATTATGAGATCGAGTATCGCGTAAAAGGCACCGAAGAATGGAGCAGCGTCAATGCCAGCGGCAAGAAAAAGGTCATCAAGCAGCTGAAGAAGGGCAAGAGATATCAGATCCGAGTCCGCGCCTGCAAGATGGTTGATGATGAGCTTTACTGCGGAGCATGGACCAAGATCAAAACAAGCCGCAAGGTCAAGTAGTGACTGCGCGGTAACAGCACAGTGACAGTGCAGAATGAAATCACGACAGTGAACGAAATCACGATAATGAAGCGGGGTACCTAGGGTACTCCGTTTCGGTATAGCGGGTTAAGATCGGTATAGCGAGTCAAGAGGGCTGTCCCCGAACTGTCCCCGAAATCCTAACCAACGGAATAGTATTGGTCAGAAAACCAGGGACAAGCATGCGGAAATCAGCATACGCTCCGGCATGCGATACTTACGCTAATCAGAGAAGTTTTATGGACACTTAAATCTTTATTATGATGGGCAGGAGGGAAGATAATAGAAAGGAAGTGTCTATATATGTTGAACTATTCTGAAGTTGCCATAAGTCCTTTAGAAGTTCCTGAGGAATTATCGATTTGTATATACATATCCGGTTGCCAGAATCATTGCAAAGACTGTCACTATCCGGAACTGCGACGATATGATTACGGAGATCCTTTGTTGCCTAATTTGTCAAATATTGTTGACGTTTATTTACAACAGGCGACGTGCGTGTGCTTTATGGGAGAAGGACAAGAACGAGATCGGCATCAATTAATAGAAGCAAATAAATATATCAAAAAAAGAGGGTTGAAAACATGCCTCTACTCAGGTAGAGATGTAACGATAGAGGAGTGGATGAAGGTATTCAATTATATCAAAATCGGATCCTTTCAAAAAGATAAAGGTCCACTGTATTCAAAAAAGACAAATCAACGGCTCTATAAACTAGCAGGAGACGATGATAAAGCCGAAGACATCACATATCTATTTTGGTAACAATCAAAACGTAGAACAGGAGGACACTATGATTGAGATAAGAAAAATAGGAATCACGAAGCTGGACACAGACGCCATCGTCAATGCCGCCAATGAGGCTTTGATGGCCGGCGGAGGAGTTTGCGGCGCTATCTTTAATGAAGCGGGTTATTCGGAGTTGCAGGCCGCCTGCCGTAAGATAGGCCACTGTGATACGGGATCCGCGGTGATCACGCCGGGATGCAAACTCAAAGCCAGGTATATCATTCACGCAGTCGGCCCGGTTTGGTATGGGGGATCCAGCGGTGAACCGGAGCTTTTGTATGGGGCGTATCGCAGCTCCCTGGAGCTGGCTGTGAAAAACGGCTGCACTTCCATTGGCTTTCCGCTCATATCCGCAGGAATCTTCGGGTATCCGCTGCAGCAGGCATGGCGAAAGGCAATACAGGCATGCAGCGATTTCCTGGACAAAGGCAATCAGATCGATATCGTATTCGCGGTCCTGGACGATAACATTCTGAAAACAGGCATCGAAACACTTCAATCACTCGCGCCGCAGTACGCAGTTATTTAAATATTCTGACAATTGTGATATAATGCCACCAAGGGACAATCGTCATAAGCATAAATTGTGAATGATCAAGGAGGTGGAAAAATTGCAATCGCATTGGAAACAGATGAAACGAGTTTTTGTTTTCTTCGTTTGTCTGACCGTTGCAATGACAATGGGCTTCACTTTCGGAACGAGTGACGTCAATGCTGCAGCGAAGAAAGCAAAGAAAATCACACTGGAGGCGTCATCTGATACGGTCATGGTGGGAGATACCATCCAGATCAGTGTCGCCAGCGTAACTCCGGCAAAGGCAAGTAAGAAGGTAAAGTGGAAGATCACTGCCGGCAAGAAGTTTGCCAAGATCACAAGCAAGAAAGCGACCAGCGTGACCCTGAAGGGTCTGAAGGTTGGTAAGGTCACCGTCAAGGCGACGGCGAAAAAAGGCAAAGCCAAAAAGTCGATTCAGTTCCAGGTAGTACCGAGAGAGGTCAAACTGAAGAGCTTTGGAATCACCGGTTACTATTCGCCTGGTGCCAAGACCATCAACACGGTGCCAATCGCTGAGGAACTCTCCATACAGGCATGGAATCCGGAGACCAACCAGTTTGAGGCAGCGACAACAGATGACATCAACGGCAATTACACGGCGCTGTTCGATACAGGCTACGATGATGTGGCTGACCTGGTCAAGATCGTCAAATTCGCTGATGGCCCGAAATACTGGGATGCTGAGGCTGCCTGGGTTGAAGGCGTTGGCGCCGAAACAGTGCCGAACGTGATCAGCGATGAAGAAGGTCAGGAAATGTTCGGTGCGGAATACCGAATTCCTATGGGCGAGAGAATGCTGACAGAATTCGGTCTCGGTGCTTACAGCGGCACGACCGACTGGGCAAATCTCAAAGATGGCGGCTATTGGGAAAACAACTATGCTGATTTCTATCATATGCCGTCGAATGACACGCGCACGATGCTGACCGGATACAAGACGGAACTTCAGCCAAGCGGCTCGCTGTGCGTCATGTCCTCCGCGTCCACAGTTCTTGAATGGTATGGACAGAGAGGCGATCTGAATGAGATGGATCTGGCGCTTTTGCGTGGAAACGATCAGACAGAAAAGAGAGGCACGAGCCTCGATCAGACCATTCAGGTCTTTGAGAAGCTGGGAGAGCTGGGACTGACCTGCGAATGGGATTGGACATCGTACTATGATTTCGATGAAGAAGCGATGGAAGCAGATTGGGTTCAGTATGAACTGGAAATGGGACATCCGATCATCGTGATCAGCAATTCCTATGGCGCCCACGGACAGGTCATCATCGGATATGACAATATGGGTACAGACGATACCCTGGACGATGTATGCATCATGATGGATCCATATGATACGACGGACCAGAATAACGACGGATACATTATCCAGCCGTTTGAGCGTCTGCAGTACAGCCTGCTGACCTGGCCGAATAAGAAGGGCAAGATCGTTACCACAGGCTGCAAGTACATCAGCGTATGGCCGGCAGATCCGGCGGACTGGGATAATGATTATGAACCGACGATCGTTGATGGTGTAGACAAGGATACGGCCAACAAGGGCAACTTCTCTCAGGAGATGAAGCTTGACTACGGCAGAACGGCAGACGATATCGCATCATTCTATCCGCTTACTCCGGACATCGGTCCAAACGGTCTGGCAGGAGCGGCAACCGGCGGATATGAGAATTCCGGAAACTTCGATGAATCCCCATACTTCACGTTGAATGACTATTACAACATGAAAAATGGAGACGGCAAGACAGGAACACTTCACATACTTCATAATTTCAAGACCATCCAGCAGTCAACAGAGTGGACATGCGGTACCGCGTCTGCGCTGATGAACATCGAGTGGTTCGATATGAATGAGAACCGTGTGGGAGATGATCCTGGTGCCGGATTCAAGGAGACCGATGTTTCACTGGCAACCCATCGCCAGAAAGGCAGAGCCGGCGCCACCAGCAATGACGGCATGAAAGAAGTCTTCGAATACATGTCAGATCAGTATGATCAGGAGTGGTGCGTACTCACCAATGAGGACATGGTAGATCCTGATGGAGAACCTGATCCTGAAGCGGAGAGCGAAGAGACTTACATCGGTGATTACTGTCTGCAGGCAGGAGATTCCTATCCGGAAGACTGGCCGGGTCTGATCCCGTATCTGATCGACAACGGCATCCCTATGATGATCGGATCAGATGAGTGGGGCGGCCACTGGCAGGTCATCATCGGTTATGACGGCATGGGTACAGAAGGAACGTAGGACGATGTACTGATCATCGCCGATCCGTATGATACCACCGACCACAACCAGGACGGATATGTTGTCAAGGGATTTGAACGTCTTGTCTACGGATGGGGCAGCGCCTTCGAAAAGAGCTTCGGCGGATACGAGAGCAACGATTTCGTGGTCGCGTTCCCGGTCGAAGGATATGAAGACGTAGCCGATGCGCTTCAGAATTAAGGCTTCCAGAATTAAGACTTAAGCCAAGGCTTAAGATTACAGGGGACTGCCATAACCGGCAGTCCTCTTTTCATGCGAAGGAGCAAAGGCTTTGCGCATGACGCGGCAAAGTTGCTGTTGACTAACACATAGAGTACCTTGTATAGTGAGTACAATAAAAGAGCATGGTATACTCAAATCTGATCAGGCCGACAGGAGCCGGGCCGTTACAGGCAGCAAATGAGCGAGACCAATGCACATGAGCGGGACAGTGAGGACCGTTTGATGTGCTTTTTTATTGAAGGAATTGCCTGAACAGAGAAAGGAGAGCGTTATGCAGAAATTATCTGACGCCAAAACCGGAAGGTATATCATCAAATGGATATTCACAGAGCCGGAACTGAGCAGACTGCTAAAGGAAATATGCATCGAGGTCGGCCGCGAAGTCACAGTGCTGGGCAACAGCCGCATGGGAAACATTCTCCTGCGTTCAGACGCGGGATTGTTCTCCATGAGCACGGAAACGGTATCTGGAATCACGGTTTGATGTTTGTATTTGGACTGGGATAGAGTATAATAATCGAGGATAATAGATTGATATGATTAGGAGGGTAACAACATGAAGAAAAAATTAGCGATTTTGGTGAGCCTGCTCATGGCGATGACGTGTTTGGCGCTGACAGCCTGCGGCAGCCAGGAGGAAGCAGCAGAAGAGACAACAGAAGCCGCCACGGAAACGACGGCAGCGGCAGTAGATGCAAGCCAGTACGGCTACCTGGGAGATGATCCGGTAGAAGCGGCCGTTTACGAGTATCTGGCAACAGAGACTGCCAAAGACTATGAACTGGACAGCGAAACCATCAGTATTCCAAACGTGATCATCATTAACACCAAGGAAAGTGCAAACGGCGAAACCGACGTTTACGGTGACTTCTGGATCATGAACTATAAAGTGGAAGGCGACACGCTGAAGTGCGTATCAGGCGGGAACTACCCGGGTGTGATGCACGTTGCGGCAGATGGAGACGCCTGTAAGGTGACAAGTTTCGATCAGGTAGGCGATGGATCCGATTTCGAGCCGACCGCCAGAGAAATCTTCGGAGACGACTATGACGCCTTCATGAAGGAATACTCCGACGACAAGGCAAACGAAAAGTCAAGAGCCAAGATACTGGCTGACTACGTCAAAGCCAACGGCCTGGAAGTAACCAAGTACCAGGATGAAGGCTGGGATCCGATTGATCTGGCGTTATAATTAACGAGTATCATTATACGAAGAAGAAGGCGGCTCCGATAATGAGGTAAGTCGCCACGAGCTGCAGTCCTTCGAGCCAGTTGGACTCTCCGTCTGATGCGACGCGGTCTGCGATGATGACGGAAGCCGCGACGGATACCAGTTCGAACGGTGTGAAGACGATGCTCATCGGCTCGAACAGGAGGCTCGACAGGATAAGAACAGGAACAACAAACAAGATGATCTGCAGGCTGGATCCGACAGCGATCTCCACAGCCGCATTCATCTTGTTTTTGATTGCCATGATGATTGCCGTTGAATGTTCCGCGGCATTACCGATGATCGGAACCAGAATAATGCCCACGAACGTTTTAGACATGCCGGCGCTTTCCGCCATCGGTTCTACCGTGCCGACGAATATTTCAGAGAGAATGGCGATGCAGACAGTGGCCGCGACCAAAAGTCCTATTGCGGCTTTGAGGCTCATGGCAGGTTTTTCTTCGTCATCGGTGGTTATCGTCTCATCATAAAGTGACTTATGCGTCCCGAATGAGAACACGAACTGCATGATATAGATGAGCAGCATCAGAATCGCCACGATAATGCTGAGACCTTCGAATTGATGGGTCAGGCTGACTTCAGGCATGGTATGAGTAAAGATCGCCGGGATAGACAGTCCCAGTACGGCGAACAAAAGCATACTGGAAGTTATGTTGATCGAATTCTTGTTGAAATACTGCGTCTTGTATTTCAATCCGCCGCAGAGCATGGACATCCCCAGCACCAGCAGAATATTGCCGATGACAGAACCGGCCAGGGATGCTTTGACGACGTCAAACATACCGGCTTTCATGGCTACAAAAGCGATAATAAGCTCGGTAGCGTTGCCGAATGTAGCATTAAGCAGGCCGCCGATTTTCTGACCCGCGTAATACGAAATCACATCGGTGCTTTTGCCCATAAGACCCGCCAGCGGAATGATGGCCAGCGAACTGAAGGCAAACAGCAGCGGATCGGACAATCCCATGTGTTCACCAATAATGGTGATAGGAAGAAATATAAGCAGGACACATAAGTATTTCATTTGATTCTAACCGTACCTCCTAAATGCTAAAACCGTTTCTGAGCCGCTATCGCGTGGGCGATGAGGCCTTCGCCTCTGGCCATGCGGTCCACCAGCGGCGCGATTGCCGACGAAGCTTCAGCAGTCATGCGCTGATTGGTGCAGACCTTGAGGAAGGTTCCAACCCAGACGCCGCCTGTGTATCTGGCAGCGCGCACTGTAGGCAGGGTGTGGTTCGTGCCGGATGCATAATCACCAAAGGCTTCGGCGGTGTTTCCTCCGATAAAGAGGGAACCGTAGTTGGTGAGCTGATCGAGGATCTCATCCGGATTCTGAATGTTGACCTCCAGGTGTTCCGGAGCGTATTCGTTGCAGACTCTGACCGCCTCGTCCAGATCGTCAAGCAGAACAACTTCGCCGTAATCCTCCCAGGAGCTGCGGGCAACATCCGCTGTCTCCAGAGTTTCCAGTTCCTTTTCGACGGCGGCGATCACAGCCTTTGCGAGAGTCTCGTCCGTGGTCAGAAGGAAAGCCTTGGCATTCGGATCGTGTTCACATTGGGCCAGCAGATCCGCAGCCAGTACATCCGGCTCAGCGGCCGAATCCGCGATGGCCAGGACTTCACTCGGCCCTGCGACAAAGTCGATTCCCACCTGACCGTAGCACTGGCGTTTCGCCTCAGCTACATATTGGTTGCCGGGACCCACGATGACGTCCACCGGCTGGATTTGATCTGTTCCGTAGGAAAATGCAGCGATGGCCTGCGCGCCGCCGACAGCGTAGATTTCATCGGCGCCCGCCAGATCCATGGCCACCAGAGTTTTGTAATTGATATCTCCCGTGCCGTGAACGACAGGGGCTGTGGCAACGACGCGTTTCACACCGGCAACCTTGGCGGGAGTGATCAGCATCAGAGCTGTTGAGAACAGAGGGTATCTGCCTCCCGGAACGTAGCAGCAGCATGAGCTGACAGGGATGATTTTGTGTCCCAGATAGATTCCCGGCTGCGGGCTGAAGTCCGTCACCTCTGACATGGAGGCGAGCTGGGCTTTGGCAAAGGCTTCGATGTTGGCCCTGGCAGCCTGGAGATCTTCGATGTCCGCCGGATCCATCTTAGCGTAGGCCGCGTCGATTTCATCTCTCGTGATCCGGAACCCTTCGCGTACGAACCCGTCGAAATTCCGGCTGTAGTCACGCAGCGCGTCATCACCGCGGGCGCACACATCATCTATAATATCGGAAACCGTCTGTCTAAGCTGACGGTTATCCTCTGCTGTTCTTTCTTTCGCTTTTTTGATTATTTTCATGATTTACCTCGCTGAATAATTCTGTAGATGTTATTATTATACAAGGGGAGATATACCTCGTGTCAATACGGAGTTTAAGATAAAATGATGATTTATAGAACGATCCAAAAAAGCGACAATCCATATCTGGCGGAACTGGTGAGAAGCAATTTGAAACAGCATGGGCTGGACATTCCGGGGACGGCGTATTTTGACCTGAATCTGGAGCATTTATATGAGTATTATACGGAAAATCCGGAAAAGCGAAACTATTTCGTCGCCGAGGATGAAACCGGCAAGGTAGTGGGCGGCTGCGGCATAGACGAATTTGCCGGCGCGGACGGTTACGGCGAACTGCAAAAGCTTTATGTCGATCCGGACTATCAAAGGCAGGGAATCGCCCGCGCATTAGTGGGCATGGTTGAGGAAGAAGCCGCCAGACTGGGATACAAGGTTCTATATCTGGAGACTCATTCTAATCTCCAGGCGGCGCTGCATTTATATCAGGCCATGGGATTCGAGCTCGTGGAGAGGCCTGCGTTTGCGGTGCACGCGACGATGGATAATTTTATGGTGAAGGCGGTACTTGACAGATAAATACGAAAAAAGTTGTATGAGCAATGTAGCTAAAGTAGCAATTTATTGTTTTTTTGACTCAGCTTTGAGAATATCGTGTAAAATAATTAGATAGAAGAGGGTAATATGGAGACATTTTTGACAGGAGGGTGATGAAATGCAATTACTTGAAAGCGAATGGATCTTCATAACAGACATTATCTATAAATTTAACACGATTAAGGATTTCGATGAAGCGAGACGTGAATTATTGGACATGATAAGGTTGCTGATCAGATGCGATAAAGCGACCTTTTTTCTGACAGACATGAAACAAAAGAACTCTATAGGTAATCCTGTTGGGAGTGATTACCCTGAAGAGTTGATGCAGGAGTATATAGATTTACAGATGCATCAGGATTATGCGAGGTGGCTTTTTGCGACGACTCAAGGCCATACGTACAGGACAGCAGAATGGTTTCCTCCTGGGGAAAGGGAAAAAGAGCCTTACTATCGTTCATACTATAAAAAATGCAATATACACTACGCAGGTCTACTTACCCTTGCACACAATGATAAGTTCGTAGGCATTATATGTCTTTATCGAGATAAAACATGGCCGGATTTCAGCGATCATGACATGTTTATACTAGACATATTGGAAAAACATATATCTAAGAGGGTATATGACGAGTTGTATGGGAAAAATGTAGATACGATTAAAGTAAGCGATATCATTGGCCAGAAGCTTGAAGTGATTGCGGCTCGTTGCAATTTGACAAAGCGGGAGCGGGAAATCGTCGGCTTGCTTGTCTCAGGTAAAAGTACTGACGACATCTGCAAGCAGCTTGTTATTGCTCCGGGAACGTTAAAGACACATATTTCCAACGTATATAAGAAGATGAATATAGGGAAAAGGTCAGAACTGCTCAAGATGTTTTCTGAATAGGAAAGCAGTTATGTGAGCATGGAAGGAAAAAAGCTACACCTAAAAGGTGTAGCTTTTTTTTTTTTTTATAACTTTATGTTGATAAATAAACGAAAAGTAGAACCTTTGTAAAAAAGATACATCAAAAGGTTTACCTTCCAAAAAGCGTTTATTCAAAAAAGGCTAAATTGGATGAAAACCACAACCATAAATACTGTATACAGTGTATAGAATGCGAAGGAGCGAAAATTTAAAATATACTAAAGCACTAAAGTGCCAGCTCGTTATAGCCATTATGTTTGGAGGCAGTTATTTGAAGAGAGGTGATGTTATGGCAGCAACTTATCTGCTGAAGTCCAAAAACATATTTGACAGTGTCAAGGACAAGCCATATCCGGGAATCGTCGTGATCGAAGGTAAGAAGATCACAGGAGTCTATCCGGAAGAAGACCTGGACAAATATGTGGATGCGGACACGAAAGTTATCGATTATGGAGAGAAGATGATTCTCCCTGGTTTCATCGATTCTCATATGCACGCCGGCTGGGCGATGGATTTCGTAGACGAAACCTTCTGCGTAGATCTGGGGCCGGCACGCTCATTTGAAGAATGCATGGAGCTGATGAAGGAGTTTGGTGAGAAGAATCCTGATTGTCAGGTCATCTTCGGCGTAAACTTCAACTTCTTCAACCTGGACGAGTATATCGTTCCGACGAATAAGCTGTTGGATCAGTATTTCCCTGATAAGCCGGCAATGATTATGACCTGGGACGTACATACGTACTATGCCAATACAGCGGCAATCAATGCAGCCGGGTTCACGAAAGATACTCCGGATCCAAATGGCGGAATCGAGAAGGATGAAAACGGCGAGCTGACCGGATGCTTCAATGACACCGCAGCTTTTGCCATCGGTAAGATCACAGAAAGAGAACCTGAGAAGAGAAAAGCTTCTCTCAGGGTCTTCATGAACAAACTGAACTCAGTGGGAGTTACGTCAATAGGTGATGTGTATCCATGTGGTAATAACAAGCCGTATGGATTGTTCAAATCCATGGAGGATGAACTGACTACAAGGATCCACTTCTATCCTGAACTTCTGACATTTGACATGAAGGATCTGGATGAATACAAGAATACTTACAATTCCGATGTTCTCCAGTTTGCGGGTCTGAAGAATCTGATCGACGGCGTTCTGACAGTATGGACGGCATGGATGCTTGAGCCTTATACCAATAAGCCGGAAACAGCCGGATTCCCTGCAGTACCTGCAGAGGAAGTAAAGGCGAAGATCATGGAAGCTTGTGCGGCAGGCTGCAATGTTCGAATCCATACAATAGGCGATAAGGCAGTTCGATACGTTCTTGACTGCTTCGAAGAAGCGGAGAAGAAGTACGGCAAGCTTGACAGACGTCACAATATGGAACACATCGAGTACATCAACCCGGCGGATATCCCGAGATTCGCGGAGCTGGGCGTAGTCGCGAACATGCACTTCGTTCACTGCACATACTATGTTGATGATGCCATCAAGTATCTCGGACCAGAAAGAGAAAAGTATTGCTTCAACTGGAGAGCAATCAAGGACACCGGAGCGATCATAGGAACAGGTACCGACTTCCCGGTCGTACTGGATTTCAACCCGATGATTGGAGTATTCCAGGCAATCACAAGAAGAAGAACGGATGGATATCCTGAGGGCGGATGGCTTCCTGAACAGTGCCTGACTCTTGCTGAAGCTCTGCAGATTTATACGTATGGCGGCGCTCAGGCACTCAATCGAGATGATGATCTGGGAACTCTGGAAGCAGGCAAGCTTGCTGACTTAGTTGTTCTGGATCAGAACCTGTTCGATATTGAGGATCCGATGGATATTCTGAACGTTAAGCCGGTCATGACCATGGTTGGCGGAGAAGTCGTGTATGAGAAATAAAAAACAAGTCATAACCCGTTTTGAATGAAATTATTTTTCATATAAAACATTTTTACTATTTTGAAAGGAGGAAGAAGAAATGTCGAAAAGGATAAAACGCGTTTATGCGGTCGTTGCCGTTTTGATGTTGATCCTGATTGCATTTGAAGTATTTCCACCATTTATGGGATTCTGGAACCAGCCATTGAGAGCAATGGGGATTCCGTATTCCGAGTGGCTGCTCTTTGTTGACAGTATACTGATGTGTGCGGTTTTGATTGTAGGAAACCTGATCGAAAACCACATTGATAAGCAGGAACAGGAAAAGAGAAAGAGAGGTGAGAAGATTGACTATTAATAGTGGCGTTGTAATAGGCATGTTGGCTGCCTTTGTAGTAGCAAATCTTGTCGCCGTAAAAATATACGTTAAACCTCAGAAGAACATGGATACTTACGCCGTTGGCGGACGTAAGATGCCGTGGTTCCTGGTAACCTTTACCTATATGAGCGGATGGTACATCGGTTCGGCTTACACCGGCTGGGTAGGAAATTCCGTAGATATCGGATTCTTCGCACAGTATCTGGCAGTTTATGGACTGGCGGGTCTGGTATTCCTTTATCTGCTGGCACGACCTGTTTGGTCATGGGGTAAATTCTATAAACTGGAAACACCATCTGACTTTATGGCCATCCGATACAGTAAAGGCTTCGGTAAGTTCTACTCCGTATTCATGCTGATCGTTGACGGTTCATGGCTCGTTATCGAAATCATTACACTGGCTTACATCGTTAATGTGGCGACCAATGGCGCTATTTCACTGACGATGGGTGCTTGGTTAGGCGGAATCATCGTTGGAATCTACACCATCGTTGGTGGTGTAAACGCTTCCGCTATCACATCCGTTATCCAGGGATTCTTCTTCGTACTCGTCGGATCGGTATTCTTCGTCGTACTGACGTACAAGACATATGGCGGATTCATTTCGATGTATGACCTGATCGATGCAAATAAGCCAGAGTTGTTCGCATTGTCAAGTGAAGGAGGCGTAGGAAGCGTTAAGCTCCTCTGGATTACAAGTATCATAACGGGTACTTTGGGAACATTCTGCTGGCCTACAGGTTTCCAGAGACTGTATCTGGCCTCATCACCGAGAGAGACAAAGAAAGCGATGTACGTTGCGCCTATCTGTGCACTGGTTGTACTGACCCTGATCCTGATGCCTGCAATGGGCGTTAGCCTGCTCCCGGATCCTCCTGCTGATTCACAGTCCGCAGAATTCTGGCTCGCAGGTAAATATACAGGGTCCGTAGGTGTTGGACTCGTATCCATATTCGCGGGATCCGCTGCAATGTCAACGATCTCAGCGGTAGCAAACTGTATTTCGGTACCGTTCGCAAAGGACATTCTGGAACCGATCTTCAAGAATGTACCGAGAGTTACTCTCGCCAGAATCACGACTGCTGCAGTATTCCTGATCTCAATGATCATTGCTTCCATCGATATTCCGCAGCTGAACTTCTGGGCAATCATATTCTATGGATTTGTTTGCCAGTGTATCGTTCCAATTGTAGGCGGCGTATTCTGGAAGAGAGGCAATACCATCGGTTCATGGCTTGGTGTAATCGTAGGATGTATCTGCGCTCTGCTCGCGAATACAACTACAATTTTCGCAAATGTTCCTATTGGCGGCGTTCTTACAGGTATAGCTCTGAACGCTATCATTTACATCATTTGCGGATTTATTAAGGCACCGGATGCAAAAGTTGAAGAACTGTTTGAGGTTCCTAAGCTTTATGACAATGATGGTAACTTCTATCCTGAAGAAAATCCGGAACTTGCCGCAAAGGAAGTACAGGAATAATTCGCAGAGGATATCTCTAAAAATTACACAAGATGTCTCATCAAGGGGCATCTTGTGTTATATGACCACTGAAAACCGTAACACAAATACAGAAAGAGAGAATTTTTGATGAAAAATTTTGAATTCGTATTACCAACTCATATCAAATTCGGAGAAGGTGTTTCACAGAACATCGCCA
>JAUMVD010000028.1 GCA_030530285.1 Bacillota bacterium
CGTCCGGTTCATACCCGGAAGGTCGGTGGTTCGACTCCACTCGCCGCTACCATATATGGGCGCTTAGCTCAGCTGGGAGAGCACCTGCCTTACAAGCAGGGGGTCACAGGTTCGAGCCCTGTAGCGCCCACCATATGCGGTCCGGTAGTTCAGTTGGTTAGAATGCCAGCCTGTCACGCTGGAGGTCGACGGTTCGAGCCCGTTCCGGATCGCCAATTTTTTCAGGGAGCTTGCTCCCTCACATGGCGACATAGCCAAGTGGTAAGGCAGAGGTCTGCAAAACCTTTATTCCCCGGTTCAAATCCGGGTGTCGCCTCCACTAACCCGATAAGGGTAAGAATTAAATGATGTGGTGGGTATAGTCAAGTGGTTAAGACAGCGGGTTGTGGCTCCGTTATGCGTGGGTTCGAATCCCACTATCCACCCCATTTTTTTCTGAAAAAATCAAATATCGTTGGGGTATCGCCAAGCGGTAAGGCAACGGATTCTGATTCCGTCATGCGCAGGTTCGAATCCTGCTACCCTAGCCAAATCAAAGCTCCGAGGAGAAATCTTCGGAGCTTTGTTGTTAAGGGAAAAATCCAGTAATCCCAAGGGCTTGCGCCCTTAATCAAATGCGTACACAGAGGTTTTTCACGCATATACGAGCCCCTTTTTTATGGTCACACGAAGGGGAATTGGGAGATATAACAGGGGATAGAAATATGCGATTATAGCACGATTCGTACAATTGAGATCGTTGCAGCGGAGTCGGGTTCAAGGGACACATCGGTCTGGTGCATGATTTACAATGAGCTGAAATATACGGAAGAGGCTCATATATTTGCGGATCAGCAAAAGAATGTCAAAGGCCTCACACCATATGAAACCTTTGCAGCACATATTGAAGCGGGTGATGCAAAGCAGAAAATGATTCAGACTAGAAAAAACGCTCTTACTTTATTAAAATAGATAATAGCGTTTTTTCATCGGAAACTAGAAGGAGGGCAGCATTATGTCAGACATTCGAAAAGGCGTAGCAAACGTCAACACGAAACACTACGGTGTCATTGCCATCGTCGCACTGATGTATTGTTCCGTCGCAGCTGGAGCCTTCGGCATTGAGGAAATGATCTCCACCTGCGGACCAGGCCTGGCAATCATCGTTCTATTGGGTATGATTTTCGTCTGGGCCATACCAGATTGCTTTTGCGTTGCAGAGGTGGGGTCGGTATTGCCTGCGGAAGGCGGCGACATCTTCTGGGCGAAACAGACGCTGGGTGAGTTCTACTCTTTCCAGGAAGGAATGTGGTACGCCATTTCCTATTATGCGTGCAGCGGAACGTATATTGTTTTGGCGACGAATTACCTCGGATACTTCTTTGAATGGAACAATGCTGAAGCGTTCATTGTGAAGCTGATTATTGTCATCGCATTTACGGTCGTAAATTTGATGGGCCTGAAAGAAGTCAGCGTTCTCAGCATTGCTTTCTCGATTTTCATTCTGCTCGTATTCGCTTTTATAACGGTTGTGGGCTTCGGCAATTGGAACTACAACCCCATTGAACCGATCTTTAATGATGATGAGGGATTCAGCAGTTCCCTCGGACAGGCGCTGGCCATTGGTGTCTGGATGTACTGTGGGTGGGCTATGATCAATCAGCTTTCCGGCGAGGTTACCAACAAAATGGTCATTCCGAAGAGCATCCTGATCGTATGTCCGCTGATCGGTCTTTCCTATCTCCTGCCGACGATTGCCGGCGTGGCTTCCGTTGGACGGTGGGATATGTGGACCACCGATCTTGCCGGGGAAGGCGTTGGCTATATAACCGTTCTGACAGAGAATGTAGGCGGCTGGTGTGGTACATTGATCGTCATTACAGCTGTCGTGGGTAATCTGGCGATATTCAACACAAATATGACGTGTGGATCACGCAGCCTCTTCGTTGTGGCAGACGACAATCTGGCACCGCCATGCTTCACATGGCTGACCAAGAGGAGCGGTGTTCCATCCATCGGAATTCTGTCCATGTCCCTGGTCACCATTTTGCTGATGCAGATGGAATTTACGACGCTGATTTTGATCCAGGTCATCCCGGAATTCGCTTGCGCGTTTTGCCTGGCGGTCATGGTCTTCAAAGCCCGTAAAATGTATCCAGAGGAGACTCGCAGGCCGGATGCCTATAAGATTCCGGGAGGTAAAGTGGGCACTCTGTACTGCACCATATCCATCTGCTGTGTTTCTGTTGCGGCCTTCTTCCTGAACGGTACGGATTACTTCCTCTATGGCGTGTTTCTGATTCTGAGCGGCATCGTACTCTACGTGATCTGCAAGTGGATCTGGGGCGGTCCTTGGAAGAAGAATCCTGACAAATGGCCGAGAAATCCTAAGACCAAACTGGCATATGGAGATACATTCCGCATTGCTATTTTGCTCGAGATTATGGCGGCGGTTTGTCTCACCGGACGCGTCGCGTTGAATCTCATCGAAGGCAGCTGGGGTCCGGAGTACTACCTGGAAGAGTACGGCAGCGGTCTGCTGAGCAATTTCTACGGTATGCTGAATTTACTGTTGGTCATGGGCATCGTCTTGGCGATTATCGGAGGAGTGCTCTTTGTGGTCGGCAAGAAAATAGATAGATATATTCCACAGCCAGTCATTCTCAGTGAAGAAGACAGGCTTGATGCAATGAGCGGAAGTGCTGGAGAAGCGTGGTAAGGAGGAATCCGTGAAAGCAGATCAAATCATCAAAAATGCGAAAATTTTTACATCTAACAAAGACTGTCCGCTGGCAAGCGCGCTTGTGGTAAAGGATGGTAAATTCATCTACGTGGGCGATGAAGCCGGTCTTTCAGATTATGAAGGAGAAGTGACCGATCTTGGCGGCAAGTTCATCTGAAGGCGCCGCATGGCCATTCCTTTTTGATAGTTTGCAAGAAAGCCTGACCGATGAGCAGATCGAAGCGGCGCTCATGCGCTGAATCAGCTTTTGCAAGGAATATGGGGAGAGCGCAGTTTTCGATGCAGGTTTCCCGGAACATAATGAGCTTCAGGAGCGGTTCTACAAATATTTACGCGAAATGGACAGACAGGGAAAACTGCCGGTATATGTTGACGGAAGCTATTTTCTCACGGACAGGCATAAGGTGAAAGAAGCCATTGAAGAAACAAGAGGGCTTCAGCCACAACATGCCAAGGGATGTGTATATTGGCGGCAAAAAAATGAAGTGATGGAGTGACATCATTTATTTTAGGAAAAAGCGTCGACCTACTGAGCAGGAACAATTCAATATAACGATGCATAGCGGAAGTCAAATCATGGCTTCCGTCTTTTCTTTCTCATCATCTGCATAATGAATCAATCATTGACAAAATATGTCGGATGCGATATATTATTTGCGGAGGTTCGTTTATGAGAGATGACGAATTATTACTACTGGAAAACCAGATTTGCTTTCCGACATATGCTGTAGCAAACAAGATCATCAGAAGATATCAACCGCTCCTGAAGGAACTCGATCTTACGTATACGCAGTACATCACCATGATGGTGCTGTGGGAAAAAGAAGAGATCAACGAAAAGGAACTGGTAAAGTGCCTGTTTCTCAAGGCCAATACCCTGACCGAACTCCTGAAGAAGCTGGAGAAGAAGGGCTATGTGGATATCCGCAGAGATGATAACGACAGACGGCACATCATTATCAGACTCACGCAGGCAGGCAGAGAGCTGAAGGGCAAGGCCGTTCACGTTCCCAAGACACTGGCAGAGGAACACTGGCTGACGGATGAGGAATTCGCAACGTTCAAGGCACTGCTCTATAAGCTGTTGGAAGGCGACTGGGGGAAATAGAAAAAGGAGAATCATTATGAATGCAGCTGTAAGATATTATTCAAGATCAGGAAATACCAAAGCGCTTGCAGAAGCAATCGCCAATGCAGCAAATACCATGGCAATATCCGTCGATCAGAAAGATGCAGCCATCACAGAGCCGGTGGATGTATTGTTTATCGGCGGCGCGCTTTATGCCTATGGGCTGGACAAGCATCTGAAAGACTATCTGAAGACGCTGAAACAGGGCGACGCGAAGAAGGCTGTTGTTTTTTCGACATCATGGGTATCCAAACACGCTATCGATCTGATCAAGCAGGGACTATCCGAAGCGGGAATCCCTGCAGAAGAGAAATATTTCTATGTCAAGAAAACTCCTGACGCGAAACAGCTGGAGGAAGCGATGAAATTCGCGAAGCAGTATCTTTAGAACAGAAAGGGAAAGTGAAAGGTTTTACGATTATCAAATTGTCAGTGGAACGGGAGAAACAATTGATCTGGCGGATTACAAGGGTAAAGTGGTTATGGTAGTGAACACCGCTACAGGATACAAATCATAAAACGCTGCCGTTAAGGCGGCGTTTTTAACTGTTTTTGTGGTATGATTAGGCTAATAAAAACAAGGAGGAGATGGGTTAATGAAACGTGAAGCGCCTCTTAAGGTGACGATTGCACTGATTCCGCTGGCGATAGGGCTTTGCGCCCTCGGCATATACCGCGGCGAGGCAGCGATCGTTCTGGCTAAGGCGATCAATATATGCATGGAGTGTATAGGCCTTGGATAAGCTGCGCAAAGTGATTCAAGTGGGCTGGGGGATACTTTCTAATGCGTATATCAAAGGATTCCTCCCGGGAAGCCCGGTTATATTTCAGGGAAGCCTCAAGCAGGTCTGTGTTCCGGGCATGAACTGTTACTCCTGTCCGGGAGCGCTGGGATCGTGTCCCATCGGGTCGATGCAGGCCATTTTTGACAACAGAGACAGAGGAATCGGCGCGTATGTGATCGGCTATCTGGCGCTGATCGGTCTCTTCGTAGGACGTATGATCTGCGCCTGGCTCTGTCTGTTCGGTCTGATCCAGGAATTGCTGTATAAGATTCCTGTGCCGAAGCTGACCATACCTGAGAAAATCGATAAGCCGCTGCGCTATCTGAAATACGTGATGCTCTTTGTGATGGTATTTTTGCTTCCGTTTTTCTATCGGAGCGGGTACGGAGCGGGAGAACCATTCTTCTGCAAGTACATCTGTCCGGTGGGAACACTGGAGGGCGGGATACCGCTGGTTCTCCTCAACAGCGTCATGAGAGGCGCGCTGGGCTGGCTGTTCAGATGGAAGTTCCTCCTGCTGATTCTGTGTGTCGCGGCATCGATCTTCATCTACAGACCGTTCTGTAAATACGTATGTCCGCTGGGGGCTTTTTACGGGCTCTTCCAGAAGGTGAGCCTGATCCGCATGCGCGTAGACCGGGAGAAATGTGTGGATTGCGGCACCTGCGCCAAGACATGCAAAATGAATGTCGATCCGCATCAAACACCGAACAGCAATGAGTGCATCCGGTGCCGCGAGTGCATCCGGGCATGTCCGATGCATGCGCTTTTGATGAATATCGGACCGGGAGAGGTCCGGATGCGGGAGCAAATGCAGGAGCAAAAGGAATAGGGGAATAATATGAAAAAGAAAACAGTTTTAATAATACTGCTGGTGATGGGTCTGGTGTTTGCCATGACGGCTTGCGGAGGAAGCAATGAGACATCGGGATCCGATGCCCAGTCCACACCGGCTGCCGGAAGCAGCGTCTCTTTCCAGACGACGGATCTGGAGGGGAATACGGTTCAGTCTGAGGATCTGTTTGCAAAGAACGAGATCACCATGATCAACATATGGGGGACGTTCTGCGGACCGTGCATCAATGAGATGCCCGAGCTGGAGGAGATCAACAGGGAGTACGCAGATCAAGGCGTCGCGATTGTCGGCCTGCTGGTGGACGTTACCGAATCAGATGATTCCATGCTGCCGGATGCTCAGGAAATCATAGAGGATACCGGCGTGACCTATCCAAGCCTGAAGGGCTGGGATGGATTCGAAGATCAGCTGCCTGCACCGGGCGTTCCGATGACATACTTCGTGGACAGCAGCGGCAAACTGGTCGGGGAGCCGGTCCTGGGGGCTGATGTGACACTGTACAGACAGACTCTGGATGATCTCCTGCAGAACTAGAGAAATGAAACAGCGATGAGTGGAGAGGAGAGAATATCGTGAAAATAACGTATTGGTCAGACTATGCCTGCCCCTTCTGCTATATTGGCGAAAAAAGAATGGAGAAAGCGATCGCAGAGCTGCCGCAGCTTGGAGAAGTCCAGCTGGAGATGAAGTCATTCGAACTGGATCCATCCGCGCCGGACTGCATCGAAGGAAGCTCCATAGAATTGCTCGCCCAAAAGTATGGAATGCCTCCGGAAGAAGCGGCCAGACAGGTGGAGCGTATTACGCAGATGGGCCAAGCGGACGGTCTGGACATGAATTACGAATCCGTCAGATTGGGGAACACGCTGGATGCTCACAGACTGACCAAGCTGGCCCAGTCAAAGGGTGATCCTGATCTGGCCAATAGGCTGATCGAGGAATTGTTCCAGGCATATTTCTCTGAACATGAGCTGCTTGCGGACCGGGATTTGCTCCAGAGAATTGCGGTAAACTGCGGCCTTGACGCAGCTGAAGTGGATGAAGTGCTGGATTCGGACAAATACCGCCGGGAAGTCAAAGAAGACGAGAGGGAAGCTTTCCTGCATGGTGTCCACATGGTGCCGTTCTTCGTTGTCGGCGAACACGAAATCGTCGGCGCCCTGAGCGTGGATGAGATGAAGCAGACGCTGATGATGGAGATGCGTTAATATTGCATGTGGCGAACGTGCAGCTACATCTATGTTTACGCGCAGAATAGTGTATATAAACGAGTTCAAATCACCGTAAAATAAAGATGAATCGATGATATGAGTGTTCCGGCCCGGGGCGGCAGGAACACCCGTTTTTTTGTGAGAGAAATTTTTCCCACTTTTCTTTTATCATACCGTAATAATGGTATAATATTGCCATGAAAAAGATATGTATTATTTATACAGGCGGCACCATCGGCATGGTGCCTACAGAAAACGGATTCGCGCCGAAATCGGGATACTTCGGAAATCAGCTGAGAAGTATCAGAGATCTGGGCAGTGCCGACATGCCCGCATGGGATTTTGTTGAATTCAGCCCTTTGCTCGACTCTTCGAACATTGCCTATGAGCAGTGGAACGAGATTGCGGCTGCGATAGAGACCCGATATGATGCGTATGATGGCTTTGTTGTGCTGCACGGCACGGACACGATGGCCTACAGCGCGTCCGCGCTGTCCTTTATGCTGGAAGGTCTGAATAAACCGGTCATCTTCACCGGGTCACAAATACCGCTTTGCGAGCTGCGCAGCGACGGTATGGATAATCTGGTTACATCGGTATTCATCGCGGGCCAGGGAAAGGTTCGTGAAGTGTGCCTGTACTTTGGCGGACGGCTTTTGCGCGGAAACAGAGCCGTGAAAGCGTCGGCAGATAACCTGATCGCTTTCGAATCACCGAATTATCCGCCGCTGGCCGCTGCCGGAATCGACATCAGATATCATGATGAGCTTTTGAGAAACGAGACGGCTGCGGACTTCAGAGCAGTTAAAGTCAAGGCTTCCGGAATCGGTGTCATCAAGGTGTTTCCGGGGATCAACTTCGATTTGTTTCAGCCTATTTTCACCAGAGAACTGGACGCCATCGTACTGGAAACCTTCGGGACCGGAAATATTCCTGACTACGACGGCTCGCTGATATCCCTCATTGAACGCGCCGCAGCAAACGGGACGATTGTATGCGTCTGCACGCAGTGCGCCCAGGGGACGGTCAGACTTGGGGCCTATGAAACCAGCTCTGCGCTGGCAAGAGCCGGCGCGGTAAGCGGATACAACATGACGACAGAGGCGACGGTTGCCAAGCTTTATTATCTGTTCAGCATCGGCTTGGATCGCGAAAGCATACGAAAGTCTATGGAACAGGATCTGCGTGGGGAGGTTAATATTACGAAATAAAGAAATCAATTGTGGAAATGAGCCCTTTCCAGCGAAAGATTCATTCCCTCACAGCGAAAACATTTATCATCATGGCGTTGATAGGGACAACGATGCTCTGCATCAAGTATAACGGACAGCAGCAGTAATTCAATAATGAGGATGACTATGAAAAAAACGAAATGGATATGCATGATTCTTTTGGTCCTGACCATGGCCTTTGGATTGGCCGGATGCGGAGAGGATCAGAAGGCGGAGGAAGAGCCGCAGCAGACGGAAGCGGCGGAAACACAGGATGCCGGAGAGCACAATGCTCTGGTGGTATATTTTTCCAGAACAGGTGAGCAGTACGAGGTAGGAGAAATCAACAAAGGCAACACGGCGATCGTCGCTGAGATGATCGCGGAAGAAATGGATGCGGATCTGTTCGAAGTGATGCCGGAGGAGGATTACTACCCATACACATATGATGAGCTTACGGATGTAGCCAAAAAAGAACAGGAAGAAAACGCGCGGCCCGCGTATCAAAAAGATAACGTGCCTGACCTCAGCGGATATGACACCGTCTTTATCGGCGCCCCTGTATGGTGGGGAGACTGGCCGATGATCATGTACACATTCTTCGAGGATAACGCGGAAGCCCTGGCAGGTAAAACTTTAGTCCCGTTCTCGACCCATGAGGGATCCGGGCTTTCGGGATTCGATACGAAACTGGCGGAGGTCTGTCCTGACAGCGACATTGCCGAAGGACTGGCCATTCAGGGCAGCGATGCGCAAAACCAGCAGGACAGCGTCAGGAGTGAAGTGAAGAACTGGCTTCAAAGTCTATGAGCAAAAAACAAATCCGAATGACGATAGACATCGCAATGGTGGTGATACTGCCTTTGCTGATGGCCTATTCCCTGATTGGGGAACTGTTCCACGAAGTGGTGGGAACACTGATGTTTGCTCTGTTTATCGCGCATCACGCCATGAACAGACATCTGCCAAAGAAAACACTGCCCGCCGTAATTGACGGGCTTTTGCTGATATTCATGATTGCGCAGCCTGTAAGCGGCATACTGATGTCAAAGCATTTATATACCTTTATCAGTATACCGGGGGCGGCGGTTTACGCGCGTCAGATCCATATGGTGCTGGCGTATTGGGGCTTTGCGCTCCTGTGCGTGCACGCGGGGACGCATCTCGTCTCACCGATCAGGAGGCTGAGAAAACGCGGCGGGAAGACGGGACCTCTCGTCTGCGGAGCGCTGGCTCTGATCTCGCTTTATGGCTGCATCGCATTCGTCAAAAGGCAGCTGCCGCTGTACATGTTCGGGCAAGTGCCTTTTGCGTTGTTTGATTTTAGCGAGCCGAAGATCTTTTTCTTTCTCGACTACCTGGCGATGATGATACTGTTCGCCATGGTGGGGGCTCTGATCGCGATGTTGATAAGTGGAAGGAAGGTTGCAGATGGCAAAGGGAACGAACCAAAAGCTTAAAATGCTTTATCTGGCCCGGATTATTCTGAGCGAGACAGACGATCAGCACGGCCTGACGATGCCGGAGATCATATCCAGGTTAAAGAGTTATGATGTGAACGCGGACCGCAAGACGATTTACATGGACATCGAAGAGCTGAGGCATTTCGGTCTGGATATCATCAGCGAGCAGATCGGACGGAAGTGGTATTACTACATCGGCGGCCGTGATTTCGAACTGCCGGAACTGAAGCTTTTGGTGGATTCCGTGCAGTCCGCGAAATTCATAACGGACAAAAAATCCGATGAACTCATACGAAAGATCGAGTCTCTTGCCAGTAAACATGAGGCGAAACAGCTTCACAGACAGGTCTATATCTCCGGCCGTGTGAAGACCATGAATGAGAGCATCTACTATAACGTAGACCGGCTTCATGACGCGATCGGCTCCGATAGTCAGATCCGTTTCAAATACTATCAGTGGAACGTCAATAAGGAGATGGAGCTGAAGCGCGACGGCCAGTGGTATCAGACCAGCCCGTGGGGGCTCATGTGGGATGATGAGAACTACTATCTGGTAGCGTATAACTCAGGAGACGATACCATCAGGCACTACCGTGTGGACAAAATGCTGCATATCGAAATGATCGATGAGCCCCGGGAGGGAAAGCAGCAATTTAAGGAATTCGATCTGCCGCGGTACACCAGGAGCCTCTTCGGCATGTTCGGCGGAGAGGAAAAGAAAGTCACCATTGAAGCGGCAAACGATATGGTAGGCGTCATGATCGACCGCTTCGGCAAAGACATATTCATCATACCCGTTGATGACGGCCACTTCCAGGTGACGGTAAACGTCGCCGTGAGCGATCAGTTCCTGGGATGGATCATCGCCCTGGGCGAAGACGTGAAAATCACCGCGCCGGAAGACGTGGTCAAAAAAATGCAAAACGCCGCCCGCCGCCTCACGGACCAATATTGTGTCAAAGGGGACGGTTCTCATGTAAGGAGGGGACGATGCTAACTGCAACCGAAGCAAAGCAAAAGCTCATAGACGGAAACAATCAATACCTGTCGTCAAAAACCAGTCCGGCCGATATCTCCGGGGCTTTGCGCGCAAAGACCGCGCAGGAAGGCCAAAAACCATACGCCATCATCATCACGTGTTCGGACTCCCGCGTCATCCCGGAGCATATCTTCTCCGCAGGCATAGGAGAACTGTTTGTGATCCGCGTGGCGGGAAACGTTCTCGATAACCATCAGCTGGGCAGCATAGAATACGCGGCGGAGCATCTGGGGACCAAACTGATCGTCATGCTGGGCCATACGCGGTGCGGCGCAGTGGGAGCCGCCATAGCGGGACACACGGGAGGATTCATAGACTACATCGTCAAGGACATCACCCTTGCCATAGGAGATGAAACCGACGACTTCAAAGCCAGCTGCATGAACGTGGAGCACGGAGTAGAACGAATACGGCACGAACTGGAGATTCACCCGATCAGGGACGAGAAGGGATTAGAAGTCATAGGCGCCATCTATCACGTAGAAGATGGCCGAGTGGAATTTATATAATGGGTAAAGAATACGTTACAAAAGCCAGCGCCGAGCTTTATGAAGTGATGCTCGGCAAGGGGTATCCGCAGGAGTTTGCGGCCATCGTGGCCAATGAACTGCACACCGAGTTCACCGCAAACCGGATGATCGGATACCTGAATAAATTTGACAAGCTGCCGCTGGAAGAAGTGGCAGATGAAATGCTGGCCATCATCAGCGACAGAGACAGGATCGCCCAAAAGCACATTCTGGAGCATTCCCAGTCAAAGATCAACGAAATGTACCGGGACCAGTACGATAACCCGGAAGAACCATGAGACTTTTTATTGCAATAAAACTAAATGATCGGATGAAGGCCGAACTGGTGGAAACGCAGCGGCATATGCAAAGGCTCGGGATACGGGGAAACTTCACCAAACCGGAGAATATGCACCTGACGCTGGCCTTTATCGGTGAGTATCCAGGCCCGGAAGACATACTGGATGTTATAAATGAAATCCGGTTCGAGCCTTTTGCGATCGGCCTTGACGGGATGGGATCCTTCGGAAATCTGTGGTGGGCCGGAATCAGAGGACAGGAGGCTTTAAAACCACTGGCGAAAAGTCTGCGGCATGGACTCGCAGAGGCGGGGATACCCTTTGACAGAAAGAAATTCACTCCCCATATTACACTGGTCAGACGGCCGATCAGTCCAGACGGCAGGATTCCCGCGGCAGTACTTCAACATGCACTGAAATCTGAAATGATCGTAGACCGAATCAGCCTCATGCGTTCAGACAGAGGCAAAAACGGGATGATTTATACGGAGATAGAGTAATGAAACTGGCAGTAAAGAAATTTGATGAGTTGACAGCGGCGGAACTTTACGAAATCATGAGAGCCCGCAATGAAATATTCGTGATAGAACAGGAATGCATTTATCAGGACTGCGATGACTGCGACTACGGATATCACGTATTCTATGCGGATGAAGCCGGCAAAGTCCACGCGTACATGAGAATCTATGAAATCAGCGAGGAACCGGAGGTCGTGATCTACAACGGACAGGCAATCTGGGCCAATAACCTGTCGGCAGAACAGAGAAGGCAGGCTGAACCGATACGGAGGGGAACGGACGACTGGCGGCAGGCGGATATGAAGACCGTGCAGATGGGACGCGTCCTGACGATTCGGCATGGCGAAGGCCTGGGCGGAAGGCTCCTTGCCGATGGAATCCGGGTCGCCCGTGATGTCATGCAGGCAGACCGGATCTTTATCGAGGCCGAATCGGATGTGGTGGGATATTATGAAAAAGCAGGATTTACCGGCATCTCCGGTGAGTTCATGAAAGACGATATCCCGCATGTGCAGATGGAGCTGTTTCTTTAGCAGATGCAGCCCAACGCACATCGCCGACGCAGCCCAACGCATATCGCCGATATAGCTTGTAGAGGCCGAATTCCACCGATTTTGCCCTCAAGCAAAGGCTCCGGTGTAGTAAAATCTTAAATTTACACCGCTGGCAGCTGAATATAGCATTTTAGGTGGGCTTTGCTGCGGATTTACGGCAGTCCGCCTTCCTGGACTACACCAAAAACGTCTGCAACCAAGTAAATAGATTTTATTCGGTGGAAACACGAAAAAATACAAGCACGAAAAAAGGGTGTAAACACGAAGTGGACGTTCTCTAAAAGAATGATCTTTACAACGTCGAAAGGTTGAGCATGCACACCCTTTGATAGAAATAGTTTACCACTTGAACGAGGTAGGGAAAAGGAGAATTTAAGAAGGATCAACGGTGAAAATGTTCTATATGTCTGCAGTGAATGCGGCAACTGGCATATGGAACCCAAGCTGTCCTATTATATTTCCCTGGGTGATGAACCGGAATTGTTCGAAGAGCCCGGCCTGACCAAACGATTATATACGCACAGACATATGTGCGATCGATGCGGTCACATCATGCACGCGGAATCATTACAAAAGCACCCCGAGCTTAAGTGCCCGAGGTGTGGTAAACCATGTGATTACGTTCACGAAGAAATCATGTGGGATTAGCCCTGGCCATGATTTCCGGTCCGTGCTGCCTGAGCCAGGCATGGCAGCGGTAATAGTCCGGGAAAACGCGCAGAACGTGCCCGTAAAACCGCTGTGAATGGTTCAGTTCCAGCAGATGGCAGAGTTCGTGAACGACGACACTGTCGATGACGTCCGGCGGCGTCAGCATGAGCAGACAGTTGAAGTTCAGATTTCCTCTGGCGCTGCAGCTTCCCCACAGGGTCTTTTGATGACGGATCGTGATCCTGCCGGGGGTAACGCCCAGAAGGGCGGCATAATGATGGACTCTGCCCGGAATGTAGTCTCGCGCCTCATCCGCCAGTCGGCGGATATCCGCAGGGGTCAAAAGCCCTTTGGCCTGCGCCGCGTCCTTGGCCTGCTGATGTCTGGCCAGATGGGAATCGATCCAGCGGCTGTGCCTGGATACGACATTCCGGATGTCGGCGTCAGAAGCTTGATAGGGAGCCCGGACGAGGAGCCCTTCGTCAGTAATCTGCAGCCCGATGGTGTTACGGTTGCTTCTTTTAATACAGAATACCACATTCGGGAGACCGTGTCATGAGAATAAGAAATGTTATGATATAATCAATGCAAATCCATAGAGGAGTGATGATTTGAAATACGACAATATCACACGGGCGACGTTTCTGAAACGGCCGAACCGATTTATCGCGGAAGTTGAGATCGATGGCCACCAGGAAACCGTCCACGTCAAAAACACCGGCAGGTGCAAGGAGCTTTTGATTCCCGGATGCGAAGTCTGGCTCACGGCTCCCGGAACCCCCGGCAGGAAAACCAAATATGATCTGGTGGCGGTGAGAAAGAGCAACGGTCTTCTGATCAACATCGACTCTCAGGCGCCGAATAAAGTGGTGAAAGAATGGCTGCAGACCCAGGGCTACGACCGAATCGTTCCTGAATATACCTACGGCGAATCCCGCATCGACTTCTATATGGAGCGGCAGACGGCAGGCGGTGACTGCCGGCGGTTCTTGATGGAGGTCAAGGGCTGCACCCTGGAAGTCGGCGGCATCGGATACTTCCCGGACGCGCCTACTGAGCGGGGCGTCAAACATCTGCGGGAGCTGATCAAAGCCCGCAAGGAAGGATATGATGCGTCTCTGGCCTTTGTGATACAGATGGACGGGGTGAAGGAAGTCCGGCCGAATATCGAAACCCACCCGCAGTTCGGAGAAGCTTTAGAAGAAGCAAAGGCGGCAGGGGTCAAAATCCTATTCCTCACTTGCCACGTCGAACCTGATGAATTAATTTTGTAAGTGTGTCAATGGAACGGTTCTCATTGACACATTTTTTTTGAGGAATATAATGTAGTAAAGTGTTACAAGGGAGGGATGGCTTTGGAGACAAAGAAGTATTCGGATTTAATATGCGAGAGAAGGAGCGTCAGGACCTTTGACGGTCAGGGCATCGATGAGAAAACGCGGGCAAAGCTCCCGGCATTTGCCGGGGACTGCCCGAATCCTTATGGGATTTCCATGGAATTTCGATTCCTCAGCGCAAAGGCACACAATCTGAAATCGCAGGTTATCTCCGGCACCGACGATTTCGTGGCGGTAAAACTGGAGAAGGCGCCAAACTTCGAGGTGGCTCTGGGATACTCCATGGAGAAATTCGTTCTGGACGCCTGGTCCATAGGCATCGGGACGACGTGGATCGGTGGGACCATGGACAGGGCGGCCTTTGAACGCGCCATGGATCTGTCGGAACATGAGATCATGCCATGCGTAAGCCCCATCGGACATGCGGCAAAGCGCATGTCGCTGCTGGAAGTCGCCATGCGAAAGGGCGTTGGAGCAGATCGCCGCAAGGCATTTCGCGAACTGTTTTTTGATAGGGATTTCGACAGCCCCCTGACAGAAGCAAAAGCTTCACAGCTGCTGAAACCGCTGGAAATGGTAAGGCTGGCCCCGTCTGCGGTAAACAAGCAGCCTTGGAGGATCCTGGTTTCGGATAATCTGGTCCATTTTTATGAGAAAAAAGGTAAAAACTTTGTCAGTGAATCCGTCGGTGATATGCAGAAAATCGACATGGGAATCGCCCTGTGTCATTTCGAGCTTGCCGCAGAGGAGATGGGGATTGAGACTTCCTTTGAGCCAAAGGATCCGCAGATCGCTGCGCCGGAAGGCACGGAATACATCGCAACTTACCGGATCGTGAGGTAAACAATGCCACTGAATATTATAAGAAACGATATTACGAAAGTTAAAGCAGACGCTATCGTCAACACGGCAAATCCCCTGGTGCAGGTAGGCAGCGGCGTGGACAGCGCCATATATGAGGCGGCCGGTTTTGATGAGCTTTTGGCGGAAAGAGCCAAGATCGGACCCATGACACCGGGTCAGGCTGCGGCGACAGGAGCCTTTGGTCTGGATGCGAAGTACATCATACATACCATCGGGCCGGTATGGGAAGGCGGCACTCATGGCGAGCAGGAAGCCGTCGCATCATGTTACCGGAATTCCTTAGAGATCGCAGATGAGCTGGGGTGTCAATCTATCGCGTTTCCGCTCATTTCTACAGGAACATACGAGTTCCCGAAGGATCTGGCGTTGGATATCGCCATGGATGAAATCAAATCATTCCTGGAAGATCATGATATGGATGTGACGCTGGTTGTCTATGACAAGGAATCCTTTGTGATTTCCACGCAGCTCTACGCCGGCGTAAAATCATTTATCAGGGATAACGAAGTCAGGAAGAGGATGATAAGACGCGGAGTTCACGGCAGCAGGATCGATACTCTCAGCAGTTATGGAATAGGCAGCTATGATGCAGGCGGCTTTGACGATTTTTCAAGCCCGAGCACATCCGCCTCGATATCGTGGGAACCACCGGAGTCTTTTGAACCTTTCGAAGACAAGGATGAGACATTCCAGCAGATGCTGTTTCGGATCATAGATACCCAAGGCCTCAAGGATCCGGATGTCTATAAAAAAGCAAACATTGACAGGAAGCTGTTTTCTAAAATCAGGAGCAATGTGGATTACGAGCCATCAAAGAAAACCGCTATCGCTCTGGCCATCGCTCTGGAACTGGATTTAGAGGAAACGCAGGATCTGCTGAGCAGAGCGGGATACACACTCTCTACCAGCAAGCCGTTTGATCTGATCATCAGATACTGTATCGTACACGGAATCTACGACATATATCAAGTCAACTGCATCCTGTTTGATTTCACGAATCAGGTGCTGTGCGCTTAGAACGATATACCGAGGGCGGACATGAGCTGATCGCAGTCGGATACGATACGGCCGGCGCCGTGGCTCAACAGATCATTTCGGGATCGGAATCCCCAGTCGACGCAGATGAGGTCGAGCCCGGAATTTGCCGCAGTGCGGATGTCAACTTCAGAATCACCCACATAGACAGCCTCTTCAGGACACACGTCCAGATGGTGAAGGGCTTGATGGATCATCACAGGGGACGGTTTCTTCGGAATGCCGTCCCTTTCGCCTGCGTAATATGCGAAAAGTCCCGGGAAATGGTCGCGGCAAAGCCTTTGCACGGCGACGTCGGGCTTGTTGGAGATCACAGCGGTCTTGATGCCGCCGGCAGTCAGTGCAGAAAGAAGCTCCGGGATGCCGGCAAACGGACCGGTCTTGATATCGCAGTGGACCGCGTAGTAGGATTTGAAATAATCCAGAATTTCAGGAATCAGGGATTCGCTGCAGGACGCCAGGTCCTCAGCAGATCCAGCGGCCAGCGCGCGGGTGATGGCGACCTCAGCGCCGCTGCCAAAAAACGAGCAGACCTCACCCTCATTAAAATCCGCCTTGCAGCCGAAGCGGGCAAGGCAGTGATTGAGTGAATCCGTGAGGTCTTCAATAGTGTCCAGTATGGTGCCGTCCATGTCAAATATGACAGCGCGGTACTTATTTCTTTTTTGAAGCTTTTTCATAGGCTGCGTCATACAATTTCTTTGAGATTTCTCCGTTATCTATCTTTCGCTCAACGCAGAGCTGCAGCGCTTCGATCATGATGGACAGCTGTTCCAGCGTATACTGGGCGTGAGCCAGACTCTCGACTTCGGAATCATCGATCGTATCGTCGGCGGTGATTTTGACCAGGATTTTCTCGATGTCCTGCACGTCATATACGGAATTGAGCAGACGCAGGATGATCCTCGGCAGCTCCGCGTCAGGGACTTCAGGAACATACTGCTGTCCGATCTCGCAATCCTTGCTGCAGTAGTAATTGCAAAGCTCCGGAGCCTTATAGACGTCAGACATGATCAGAACGTCCTGGGGATTCGGGCGCTGCTTGCCGTTTTCGATTCTCTCCAGTTTATCGTCGGACATGCCGAGCTGCTCCGCGGCATGTTCCCTTGACCAGCCCAGAGCTTCCCGCTTGAACCTGTAGATCGAAGTTTTGATATCCGTATCGGTCATGATGTCACCTCGTTTCGCGATTTTTGCGGTATAAATCGCAGGTTGTCTGCAGATCCTGCGATGTTTGATTCCCTACCGGAATTATATCATATATACAACCAATAAGGATGAAATGTTGATTTTGGAGGAGGTGAAGACAATGAAAAAGTTACTGATCATCATAGGCGTGATATGTTATTGTGTAGCACCGGATCTGTTTTACGGACCGATAGATGACGCGATTGTCTTCCTCGGAAGTGCGGCGTATACCTTCGCGACAACATTTAACAGGGACAGGGATCCGGAGTACATCAAGATGGAACGGGATTTTTAGCGCAAAGGCATTCAACCGGAAAGGGGGTGTGCTATGTTAGAAAGAATCGAGAGAAAAGATTGGATCATTATCGGTGCGCTGATCGTGATCGCGGCGGTATCGTTCTTTATGATCGCGAGTGTTGCTTCTTCAGAAGACAGTTTTACGGGCACATACAGTTCCCTGGAAGAGAAACGGACGAATGTGACGGAACTGATGGGAGCGGCGGCAGCGTCGTCTACGGCGATATCACTTCTCCCGGGAGACGCGGGTACACCGATCGCCGACCAGCTGGCTGATCTCAGCGGGTACTTCATGTTCATCCTGGCAGCCATATATCTGGAGAAGTGGATGGTTACCATCACCGGGATGCTGGCATTCAAAATACTGATCCCGGCAAGCTGCGGCGTTTTGATCATCGCGCAGATCATCAGAAACAACACCTGGAAAACCGTGGGAATCAAGCTCGTATGCTTCGCTCTCATGATGTTCGCCATCGTGCCCGCCAGCGTGGTGGTGACGGAAAAGATCGATGCCAGTTATCAGGCTTCGATGCAGCAGACCATTGAGGATACGGAAAACGATACGAAGCAATTAAAGAATACCGTTGGAAACGAAAAGGACGACAGCGCCATAGAAAGGCTGCTGAGTAAAGTTAAAGGCGGAGTCGAAGGGCAGGTAGACAAGTTCGAAAACACGCTGAACCGCATTACGGAGTCCATCGCGGTACTGATCGTGACATCCTGCGCCATACCGATCGCCGTGGTGGTGTTCTTCCTCTGGCTGGTGAAACTACTGACGGGTATCAATATCGAGGTCCCGAAAATAAGGATGTCAAAAAAACTTAAATAAGAACCCGACTGCGATCAGACAACGATATCGGCAGGCTCGAGAAAAATCACCTCTGCCAGATCGGAAGCCTTGCACTCGATCTGATATCCGATCTTGCCGGCACTGAAAAAAATAGTCGGGCAGACATCTAAATCAAAGGCAGTTTCGTGTATTACTGTACGGAACTGCTTTTTCATGCCCAAAGGAGAGCATCCGCCGTGGATGTATCCGGTGAGAGGCAAAAGCTCTTTGGATTTGATCATGGATATGTTTTTCTCGCCTACCGCTGCCGCGGCTTTCTTAAGATCCAGTTCTTCTGCGACGGGGACCATGAAGACAAAGTACTCGCCGGTCTTGCTGCTGGCAGGTCCCTCGGTTACCAGTGTCTTGAAGACTCGGGCAGCGTCCAGCCCCAGGATTTCGGCGACTTCAACGCCGCTTATGGCCTCCGTGTCCGCGTAGGTATGGGCGGTATATTCGATTTTTGCCTGGTCAAGAAGTCGCATGGCATTTGTTTTTTTGATTTTTGATTTCTTTGACATGAGTATATCATACCACATCAAAGGAGTTGATGATATAATGTACGTATAATTCGGTAAAGTGAAAAGACAGTAACTTGCGGAAAGGAATCAGCACATGCTGGAAGTGAGAAAATCCCGTCCGGAAGACTTCGGACAGATCATGGACATATACAGGAGCGCTCAGGAATTTATGATCGCCAGCGGCAACCCTGATCAGTGGGGACATTTTTATCCCACGGAAGAAATGGTCAGAGAAGATATCAGAACGGGCATCGGATATGTGATATGCGACGGGGAGGCGATCTGCGGCGCCTGCGCGCTGTGTGAGGGAGCAGAACCGACATATCAGCAGATCTATGAGGGCGGATGGCTCAATGACGAACCGTATATCACCATACACAGGATCGCCGGCAAAGAGGGGTGTCACGGCATCGTCGCCGCCGCATCGGATTACTGCAAAAGCATTTACGACAATGTGAGGATCGACACTCACCACAACAATCTGGTGATGCAGAGACAGATCGAGAAGAACGGGTTCGTAAACTGCGGCGTGATCTATGTCGAAGACGGGTCCGCCAGAGTCGCTTATCACTGGGTCAGGGAGTAATAAATGGAAGCTGTAAGGGCCGTAACGGCCGCGCAAAGGGCTGGAGCGTATTATGTGCGGATCCATGCCATGGCGGTAAAACACCATATACCGCTGGAGATGGAAATCGACCATCACGATGAGACCGACGCGAAACACGTCATCGTTCTGGACGACGTGCTGCCGGTGGCAACGGGCAGGATATTTCCTGCCGCAGACGGCGCGGCGCAGATGGGCCGTATCGTGGTACTGCCCGAATACCGGCGCAAAGGGCTGGGAACCATGGTGGTCAAGGCCCTTGAAGCCTGGGCGGCAGAGATGGGATATGAGAAAATCATCCTGGAAGCCCGTGAGAATAAGACGGCCTTCTATGAAAGCATGGGGTATGCGGGAGACAAGAGCAAGACGATCTACAGCGAGCCCTTCACCTGTGTTTATATGGAAAAGTATTTGTAAAGAGGGAAACGACATGAAAAAACGCGGCACACAAATCACGGCATTAGGTCTGGCAGTTGTTGCAATCATCTTGGTAATCGGCACCATTTGGATGGGCCGCAGCGCTGCAGAATCTACAGAAGAGGCTGTAAGATCGGTCAGCCTGTTCTATTTGGATGAGCTGGCCGGCAGGAGAGAACAGGTCGTAGAATCCAACTTCGAAGACAGTATCAGCGATATCAAAGTAACTGTCGGTCTGATGGATGACGAAGACCTGAGCGATATCGACCACTTCAGAGCATTTCAGGCCAGAATGAAAAAGATTTATGATTTGGAGAAATTTGCATTTATAGATGAAGACGGGCTGATTTATACATCTAAGGGATATCAGGACAACCTTGCGGAGTATGATTTTAACTATAAGAAAATCACAGAACCCGACATATCCATCAAGGATATTAACAGTGATGACAAAAAAGTCGTTATCGCTGTACCAATCGATAACGTAGAATTCGAAGGCAAAGATTTGGTGGTTGCGTTCATGGAACAGGATATGGATGTCATGCTCAAAGGTGTCTCCCTGCAGGCAGACGATAACGAAACCACGTTCTGCAATCTGTATACGAAGGACGGCATCGCGTTAAGCAACAAAGTCCTGGCAGGAATGGCCAGCGAGAACAATCTGCTGAGTGCCATGAAGCACGCTGAATTTGATGCAGGGTACAGTTATGATGCCTTTGCGGAGAGTTTCAAAAGCGGTGAAGAAGGTGTCGCTTCTTTCACATACGGCAATGTTAATGAGACGCTGTATTACGTGCCGGTGGACGGTACAGATCTGATCCTTACTTACCTCATCAGACAAAGCCTCATCAGTGAGAAAATCAGACCGATATCGCAAGGCGTGATTGTCAGGAGTCTAATACAGACGATTTTGACGGCGCTGATTCTCTGCCTGATGTTTGTCGTTGTTGTAAGGCAGACGAGACGATCCGCACAGCTGGAGATCGAGAAGGAGACATCCGAGGCTGAGAACAGAATCAAGCAGCAGGAACTCGAGCAACGCCTTACCCTCCAGGAAAAATTGCTGGAACAGGAAAAGGTCAGAGCAGAGCAGGATGACATGATTACTGCGCTGGCATCGGACTACAGGAGTGTATACTACGTGGATCTAAATGCCGATGAAAGTATCTGTTACCGATCAGATCCGATGATGTCAAAGGCTTACGAAATGGGTGAACATTTCTCATACACGGAAGGGTTTGGCAAATATGGTGACGAGTACGTAACCGATGCTTATAAAGAAGATTATAGGAATTTTGTTGATCCGGATCACTTGAGAAGGGCCTTGGAAAAGGAACCTTCCGTTACCATGAGATATCTTGTCCAGAGGAACGGCAAGGAATATTATGAGATGCTTCGCATGGCAAATGTCAGCATTGAAGGACAGCAGGAAGATGGCGTCAATATCATCAGCGCGGCCTTTGCTGATGTCGATACGGCAACACGGGACGAACTGGCCAAAAGCCAGGCACTGAGTGATGCACTGGCTGCAGCTGAGGAAGCAAATAAGGCCAAGACCGCATTCCTGTCCAACATGTCGCATGAGATCAGGACGCCGATGAATGCGATTATCGGGCTGGATAATATCGCAATGAACGATCCGGAAACAACGGATAAGGTCAGAGGATATCTGCAGAAGATCGACAACTCCGCCAAGCACTTGCTGGGGCTGATCAACGACATTCTGGACATGTCCAGAATCGAATCCGGCAAGATGGTCATCAGGAACGAGGAGTTTTCACTGCCAAAGCTTCTGGAGCAGATCAATACACTGGTAAGCGGTCAGTGTTCCGACAGGAACCTGGAATATAACTGTCAAATCGAAGGGGATATCGATGACTACTATATCGGAGATGACATGAAGCTGAGGCAGGTGCTGCTTAACATTCTCAGCAATGCCATCAAATTCACACCGGAAGGTGGCAGGGTGGACTTTACAGTCAAGCGCGTCGCCACATTCGATAATAAGTCAACGCTGCGATTTAGCGTAGCCGATACGGGCATCGGTATGGATCAGGGCTTCCTGAAGAAGATCTTTGAACCATTTACGCAGGAAGACTCATCGGCGACGAACAAATACGGCAGTTCCGGGCTGGGAATGGCGATCACTAAGAATATCGTCGATATGATGAGCGGCGACATAGAGGTAAAAAGTGAAAAGGGCAAAGGATCGGAATTCACGGTTACCGTCACACTACTTGATTCCGAGAGAGAGATGATGGACAGCGATAACGAATCTGTGGATCCAAAAGAATTGAGCGTCCTGATCATTGACGACGATCCGGTAGCATGCGAACACGCCAGACTGGTTTTAGAAAAGGCGGGCATCGCATCCGAGACCGCGCTGTCGGGGCAGGAAGCTCTGGAAATGGTCAGACTGCGTCATGCCAGAAGAGAATCATATAACCTGATCCTGGTGGATTGGAAAATGCCGGAGATGGACGGCATCGAGACGACCCGCAAAATCAGAGAAATCGTTGGGGATGAATCGGCGATCATCATACTGACGGCATACAGGTGGGAAGAAATATTCGATGAAGCGACGGAGGCAGGCGTTGACAGTTTCGTTTCCAAGCCTTTGTTCGCATCCAATCTGATGGACGAATTCCAGCAGGCGCTTCAGAAAAAGAAATTGCTGTACCGCGGCAAGCAGAGCAAAACCGACCTGAAGGGCAAGCATATACTGCTGGCAGAAGACGTGGCCGTCAACGCTGAGATCATTATGATGCTGCTCAATATGAGAGAAATGGTCGTGGATCTGGCGGACAATGGCAGGATCGCTCTGGAAAAATTCGCGGAAAGCGAAGAAAACCATTACGACGCGATCCTGATGGATATGCGCATGCCGGAAATGGACGGCCTGACGGCGACGGCGAAGATCAGGGCTCTGGACAGAGCGGATGCCCAGACTATACCGATCATAGCGCTCACCGCCAATGCCTTTGATGAAGACGTGCAGAGAAGCCTGCAGGCAGGGCTCAACGCGCATCTGACCAAGCCTGTAGAGCCTGACAATCTGTTTGAGACACTGGAGAATTTTATATGTTAGCATTAATCACAGGAACATCCGGCGGAATCGGCAGCGCCATCGCGAAGTATTTTCTCAGACAAGGCTGGGATGTCTGCGGTCTGGACACAGCGCCCGCCGTCATCATGGACAGCCGATATCGTCACTACATTGCGGATGTGAGAGATCCGGACAGTTTCCCGGAGGGGATAGAGCCGGAAGTGGTCATCAACTGCGCGGGAGTGCAGAATACGGGACATGATATTGATGTCAATCTCAAGGGCGCCATCAATATTTCGGAGCGCTACGCCATAGGAAATGATCAGCTCAGGTCTGTGGTGAATATCGGATCGGCCAGCGCCCATACAGGCTCAGAGTTTCCTGAGTACGCGGCCAGCAAAGGCGGATTATTGACTTACACCAAGACCCTTGCCCTGAGGCTGGCGCCCCAGGCCATCTGCAACAGCATTGATCCGGGCGGAGTCATGACGGATCTCAATCGCTGCGTCATAGAGGATGAGGCGCTTTGGAATCAGATCATGGAACTGACGCCCCTCAAGAGATGGGCGGAACCGGAAGAGATTGCGGAGTGGGTGTATTTCGTCGGTGTGACCAATCGTTTCATGACGGGACAGAATTTGCTGATCGATGGCGGTGAAGCCGGGAATGCCAAATTTATCTGGAGAGAAGATGAGACTGTTTAAGGATTGCCCATACATAAATGGAGATAGAATGATAATCAGAGGACTGTCAGATCAGGATGCGGATACCATCAGGGAGATGGCAGACGATCCGGCGGTTCAGGAATACCTGCCCGCATTCATCGCGGATATGGACAGGGGCGCTGCGCCGGATGAAGATTCGATCCTGATGGGAATCTATTTTAAAGACCCTCCTCAGGAAATGGCCGGCATCTGCGAACTCTATAATTACAGTGAAGCAAAAGCCAAGGTATCCATCGGATGCAGACTGCTGCAAAAAAGCTGGGGGATGGGCATCGCTGCTGCGGTAGTCACCATGCTCAGAGCATATATTTTTGATCATTCTGATGTCAGGACCATCACGGCTCACGTGATGAAGGAGAATGCGGCTTCCCGGAGGGTCCTGGAAAAAACCGGATTCGTCAGGAAGTATACCGATATTCTGAGCGACTGGGGCTTCGATGAAATGGTTCTGATGGACAAGTATGTATTTAAGCGGGAATGGATGACGCTGGCGCCGGATGACAGCCGGCTGACGGATGTACAGGTGGAACAGTTCGTGATGGCCTACGGCATCGAGCAGGACCGGATCCGGGCCATGCTGCCCGACGGATACCGCTCCCTCAGACCTGTGCTCAGGATCAATACAGAGATCCGCGATGAAGAAGTGGTCTATGTGGAGTTCAACACTCCGGTAGAAGCTGCCGGCAGGAGAGGATGGCTGAATATCGATAACTGGAAGAGCACATCCGCAGACGTGACATTCACCAGAAACGGAAATACGGTGAAGATCGAAGCACCATTTCTCAGGCTGTCCTATACGGGAGTCGGCATCGAAGGCGGATGCTCCGCGGAGAAGGATAACGAGGGATGTTATTACATCGGACATGATATTGAGTTTCGCCCTGCGGAGAGGATCGATGCAAATAAGGAATTCTGCGATTGTGCGTTCCGGTGGATGTTTCATAAAGGCGACGCCCATGGCGTAAGCGCCGGCAAGACGATCCCGGCTTTTGATACGGAGCAGGTGCATACGTATGATCGATGCGATTTGACAGCCGCAAACGCCGCTGCGATACCCTGCAGGCAGGTGTTGGGCTCGTATATCGTCAGATTTACACGTCACAGAGAAGGATAAGGACGTCACAACGAAGAAGAAGAACTATCGGAGGTGGATATGTACCTGGTACAAAAATACGGCGGAGCCTATTAGAAGTCTCCTCGGGCACAACATGGTCATTGCTGAGGATAAGAAAATATAATATAATTAAAAAAATATGAAATAACGAGTCATTAACAAGCAAGTATTGGAGGAGAGGGAATGAAGAAGCTCAAAGTTTTTGTCACATCGCTTATGGTAATCATCATGGCGCTGTCGGTTTCGGCATGCAATATGTCGGCATCGTCAGAGCAGGATGCGGCAGATCAGGCTTACAGCGAGGAAACGTTTAACGGTATATTGCAGGATGCTTTTGGCGATGCGATCGTTGTCAGCAATGATGCCGACGTCAAGGAGTTCAACACCACGGCGGAAACCGAATACATCTATGATGGAGAAAAGAGCATTTCTTTGGGAGATGAACTGCAGGTAGGATATCATGTTGAAGGCACCGATTTTATCGCAGATCAGGTGGTGGTAAAAAAGCATGAAGCAGACCAGACGCTGATCCTTAAGGGGGATGTTTCCGACCTGGATGATACGGTGATTACGGTGCATTCAGGCAGTCTGACCGTATCTTTCGCGTACGATTCCAGAACAAAGATCGACGGCAAACTCACCGAGAAAGACGAGGTTGAGGTCACCTATATGGGCGACATCAGTGAAAGCCCGTACGCGGTTGGCATCAAAGTCCTGCAAGACCGGACAGACGAGTCGATCCACACCGTTACCGGAACCGTATCTGAAATCAATAAAGACAGTTTGCTGATCAGTATGGATTCGGCAGGAGCCCACAGATTCAAACTGAACCTGGATGAGCTGACGAATACAGAAAAAGTCAACATCGCACTGGGTGACAGGGTCACCATCGCCTATACCGGCGATCTGGACGACAAGCCGACCATCAGGAGAATTACGATCCAGCAAAAGGCAAAGGACGAAACCGTCCACGTCATCGATGGCACCATCAAGAAGGTTTCCGGAGCGACCATCATACTTACCACAGGCAAAAAAACCTACACGGTTGTCATGAACGGCGACACTGCAGTTAAGGGCAGATCCTTTATCACGAAGGGAACAAAGGCCACGATCACATATAAGGGCGATGTCAAGGACGGCAAGCTGGTAGCCATATCGATATATTGCTATAAGAAGAAGGATCCGAAGAAACCGACGGAACCGACAAAGCCAACGAATCCGACCGATCCTACAGACCCGACACAGACTGAGCCTACTGGACCGACCCAGACTGAGCCAACCGAAACGGAACCGACCGAGCCAACGGAGCCTGAACAGGTATACGTTGATGCCACCGGCGTGATCGTTTCCTGGGGACAGACCTGTAAGATCAAGGTTGATTCCGGATCAGAGCTGACACTGGACGCAGAGCACGCCACGGTAGCCAGCGGATACTTCCCGGAGGCAGGTGATAAGGTGAAGATCAAATACGAAAAGAATTCCATGATTCTCACCGATCTGCAGCTGATCGACAGACCGCAGCCTGAACCCGCCACGGAAGACGACGGCGGTGATGGCGGCAGTGAAGACAGCTCGTCCTCCGATGAATCAGGCGAATAAGACAGATGACCAATAAGATTTTAGTGATCAATCCGGGCTCCACCACGACGAAGCTGGCGGTGTACCTGGATGAGAAACCGATATTTGAAACCAATATAAGACATGAATCCGGTAAGCTGAAAGAACTGGGATCCATATCCGGTCAGCTGGAGTACCGCAGGCAGCTTGTAGCGGATACGCTAAATCAAAACGGATTCGAGCTCAAAGAGTTCACCGCGATCGCCTGCAGGGGCGGACTGATCAAACAGATGCCCAGCGGGACCTACCGGATCACCCCGAGCATCGTTCACGACTCGGAGGTGGGTGTCAGCGGACAACACGCCTCGAATCTGGGGGCTTTGATCGGTCATGAGCTGGAACTCGAAACAGGGATCCCCGCGTATATCGTGGACCCGCCTGTGGTGAACGAGCTTTCGCCAAGGGCCAAATATTCCGGGCATCCTGCCATAGAGCGCAGATGCGTGTTTCATGCGCTGAATCAAAAGGCCGTAGCACGTCAGTACGCGGCAGATCACGGCTGCAGGTATGAAGACCTGAATCTGCTGGTTTGTCATATGGGCGGAGGCGTATCCGTAGGCGCGCACGTCAAAGGCAAGGTGGTGGACACCGAGGATGCCGTCAGCGGTGAGGGCCCGTTTTCACCAGAGAGAGCCGGCAGCATGCCGGTGAACGGGGTCATAAGTCTTTGCTTCAGCGGGAAATACACAGAGACCGAGGTGAGGGATCTGATGACCAGAGGCAGCGGGCTGCTGGCGTACACGGGTTCAAACAATATGAGACAGATCCTTGCCGCCGCCGAAAGCGGGGATGAGATCGCGGTCAATGCTCTGGACGCGTTTTACTATCAAGTGGCGAAAGAAATCGCCGCCATGTCCGTCGCCATGAACGGCCAGGTCGATCAGATCATCCTGACTGGCGGCATCGCCAACAGCCAGGTGGTCACGGGCGCAATCAGCGCCATGGTGGACTGGATCGCGCCGGTGAGTGTATATCCGGGCGAGGATGAAATGCTGGCTTTAGCCAAGGGAGTATTAAGAGTCCTGCGGGGCGAAGAAGAAGCAGGAGATTACGACAAAGTGACATGCTCCCACCACTTGTAGGAGTGGGGGCTTCCTGCTCAATGGTCCTACCGGGCCAAGTATCCACAGGCTATCCCCGCCTGCCCAGCGGTTCTTGACTATAGGT
>JAUMVD010000029.1 GCA_030530285.1 Bacillota bacterium
GCTGATGATACTTGGTGGGAGACTGCCTGGGAAAGCAAGACGTTGCCGCTTATTTGTTTTTTTGATGATCATAAAGGATCGTAACAGGAGCGTAATCATGATGACAATGATTGTGATAATTATCGCTCTTTTTTTATGCGCTTACATCTCATTTTCGGCGGTGTTTATGGTATAATATATTTTGAGTTTTTGTGGTTATTGGAGGACTCTGAATGACACTATTAAAAATACTATTTGTTCTTCTCATTCTGATCCCGATTGCGATCATAATGATGTATATCATAGATAATCTTTCTAAGGAAGCGAAACGGGCTAAGGACAATACTGTTGACTTTGAAGAGGTCAGAAGATCCAGGTCGAGGACCGCTAAACCTGCCTTGAAAGATCTTCTCGGCAATGCGGCAAAAAATAAATCAAAAGGCAAAGCCAAGAAGAAACAAGCCTCTGAGCCGGTTAAGAAGCGCAGCAAGCCTACTTCCGGCAGACAAAAGACCAAGAGGAGAGAACCCGCCGCTGCCAGACAGCCTTCCGGAAGACCTGCTCCTAAACCGATCAGTCCGCCGCTGCAGGACAACAGCAGGCAATACATAGAAGAGTACAACCGAAAGAGAGCGGAGATAGAAAACAACTCCAGACATGCGGGCAGACGCTATGCCGGCTCGGAATTCGATATGCTCTATGGAGATGGCGCCGGCAGATCAGATAAGACAAATGTGCCAAACAAGTCATCCAACAAGCCATCAAAGAAACATTCCCGGGCGAATACCGGGAAGAAATCCGGCCGAAGAAGGGGTAAATCATGAACAGAGGATTTTTCATCACATTTGAAGGCGGTGACGGTTCCGGCAAGTCCACGCAGATCCAGAAGCTAAAGGAATATCTGCAGAGTAAAGGCATGGATGTCATTCTCACCAGAGAACCGGGAGGAACAGCCATAAGCGAGAAGATCAGAGAGATCATTCTCGATCCCGACAACGCCGAGATGTCCGATCAGACAGAAATGATGCTGTATGCCGCTGCCAGAGCGCAGCTGGTGAACGAAGTGATCGAACCTGTCCTGAATAGCGGCAAAAGCGTGATCTGCGACAGATTCGTAGATTCCAGCATGGCGTATCAGGCTTACGGCAGAGGACTTGGCGATATGGTATGGGAAGTGAACCAAAAGGCCATAGGAAACTGCATGCCCGATCTCACGATACTGCTGAAGCTGGATCCGGATCAGGGGAAAAACAGGATCAGCAACAGGCAGCAGGACAGAATAGAACAGGCCTCATCGGATTTTCACAGGAAAGTATACGAAGGATATCTGGCATTGGAGCAAAGGTTCCCGCAGAGAATCAAGGGCATAGACGCCTCAAGGGATATAGAGGATATTTTTAAGGAGATCAAGGATATGGTCGACGACCTGATGTCGAGGACCGTATAAACAGCATAGCATGAGATTCGAAAACACGCAGGAAAACTACAGATTGATACAGAGGCTGGAAGAAGCCGTGAAGTCGGGTCGTGTTTCCCATGCATATCTGTTTGAAGGCCCTGAAACCGTCGATAAGGAGGGTTTTTGCAGGTCTTTGATAAAAGGCATCATCTGCCCGGATAAAAGGGGTGTAAACTGCGGAAAATGCGAGCTGTGCGATAAGGTGGATCATGATAATCATGAAGACATCATGTACATCCGCCGGGACGGCAAGTCTGTCAAGGACGCGGCGATCATACAGATGCAGGAGAGACTCAAAGTCAAGCCTTTGGGCGGCAGGAATATCGCGGTCATATGCGACAGCGACCTGATGACTGACAGGGCGCAGAACAGGCTGCTGAAGACACTGGAAGAACCTCTGGGGGATACGATTCTGATACTGCTGTCCGAGAATATGGAAAACCTGACGTCAACGGTGCTGTCCAGATGTGTGAAATACAGAATCAACGGCTCAGACAGCAAGACAGGAGGCAAAAAGGCCGAAGCCAGAAGAACAAAGGCCGCAGAACTGATCGATGCGGCAGCCCGAAAGGAACCGTATTACAAGCTTCGGGGCATTTTGAACATGAAATCCATTACGGACGATGAAGCCAATCTTTTACTGGATGAAATGGAGTTAGTTTACAGAAATAAGATTATTGACAACGATAAAAAAGGCGACCCGTATTATGATTTTGACGGGGCCTATCATGGGATATATGAGATCGAGGAAGCAAGAAAACAGATCAGAATGAATGTTTCCGCTTCTTACGCGATCAAAAATCTACTACTGAAAATCGGAGGATAAAAATGGCAAAAGTTGTAGGTATAAAATTCAAAGACGCTGGCAAGATGTACTATTTCAGTCCCGGCAACATTAAAGTCAATGCCGGTGAAAACGTGATCGTCGAAACTGCCAGAGGAATAGAGTTCGGCAAGGTCACCATGGAGGAAACGGAAGTCAGCGATTCCACGCTGGTGGCTCCCCTCAAAAACATCATCAGGGTGGCAACCCCTGAGGACGAAAAAAAGCACGAAGCCAACCTGGCCAAAAAAGAAGAAGCCCTCAGGCTCTGCCAGGAGAAAATCGATGCCCATGGGCTGGAAATGAAGCTGATCGACGTTGAATATACATTCGATAACAGCAAGGTCGTATTCTATTTTACCGCTGATGGCAGAGTGGACTTCAGAGAACTGGTCAAAGACCTGGCGGCCGTATTCAGAATGAGGATAGAACTCAGACAGATCGGCGTCAGAGACGAGGCGAAGATGATCGGCGGCGTCGGAAACTGCGGCAGAGGGCTTTGCTGTAATACGTGGCTCACGGACTTCGAGCCGGTATCCATCAAGATGGCTAAAGTGCAGAATCTCTCCCTCAATCCGTCAAAGATTTCCGGTATCTGCGGCAGACTCATGTGCTGCCTGAAATATGAAAACGATATCTATACCGAGCTTAAGAAGGGCATGCCGAATACAGGCGAGAGGATCAAGACTCCAGACGGCATCGGCGTTGTTACGGATGTCAACATACTGGAAAATCTGATCAAGACCAGACTGATCCTGGAAGAAGCATCCGAAAAAAACGGCGATGAAGAAAAACTGAGCACGGAGTTTTACACCTACGGCAAGGAAGAAATCAAACGCCTCGGCAAGAAAAATAAGAACAATAAGAAAAAGGACAATAATCAGCAGGACGAATACGGGAAACTGGATAAGGAGCTGCTGAAAGAGATTGAAGAACTGATGAAGGACTGATCCGATGGAAACGATCGAAAGCATAGGGTTTGGAAACTTTCAAATCGTCCAGGACAGCCAAAGCTTCAGATTCGGGATCGACGCGATCCTGATCAGCGACTTTGCCGCATCTCTAAGTCCCAATGCAAAGACAATCGCGGATCTGGGCACGGGAAACGGCATCATCGCCACGGTGATCTGTCATAAGAACGCAAACTGTCATGTGACCGGGATCGATGTCCAGCAGGAGTCCATCGATCTGGCCAACAAAGGCAAAGTCATGAACGGGCTGCAGGACAGACTGGAATTCATCGCCATGGATATCAGCGAGATCGCGGAGGGACACCGGGAGCTTCACCGGCAGTTTGACGCGGTGGTGACGAACCCTCCTTACGTGGAAGCCGGCAGCGGGATCGCCAGCAGCGCAGACGCCAAATACATCGCCAGACATGAGACGACCGCGGATCTTAAGTGTTTCATCCAAACGGCGTCGCTGATGCTGAGACCGAGAGGTGATTTTTTCATCGTGCAAAGGCCCTCCAGGCTGCCTGATATCATGTATCTGTGCAGAGAAAACGGACTGGAGCCCAAACACATGCGGCTGGTCAGCCCGTATCAGGGGGAAGAGCCGAATATCGTTTTGCTTCATGCCGTGCAGGGCGCGGGCAAAGAGCTGAAGGTGATGAAGGAACTTGTGGTACGCAGCAGAGACGGAAGATACACGGATGAAATCAATGCGATTTACGAACGATAAATATTGTCGTTGACAAACAAATGTTGTAATGATATATTGTTAATATCAACAAAACAAAGAACAAACAACAGAGGAATCGAACATGAATCTCTCACTGAACAACAAAGCATTTTACGGATTTGCGTTCCAGAGCTATTATTTTTGCGCTGGATATTTGTGCTGCTGCAAGCGTGGGGTCTGATTCTCTGTTGGAAGTACAGGAAACGACGGTGTTTGCACAGCAGACACCGTTTTTTATCTGCATCAGCAAGAAACCGGAGGTGTATCCGGGGGCTGACAGATCCAGTATCATGGCCGTGCTGCCCCACAGACCGGGAAGCCTTTGCATGGTACTCAACAAAGTCTCCGAAGTCGGATTCAACCTCAGCAAACTCGAGAGCAGACCGATTCCGGACAGAGACTTCGAATTCATGTTTTACTTCGATTTCGAAGCTTCGGTTTACGACGAAAAGTTCACAGATGTTATAATGGATCTGGAGAATTTCTGCGAGAAATTTGAATATCTGGGAAGTTACACCGAAACGATATGATGTGTTCACAGCGATAGATGATATGGAGGACTGAAATGATTACAGTACTGAAAGAGGGAGTCACCAAAGAACAACGGGAGAAATTAATACAGTGGTTTGAATCCCATGGCTTATCCGTGCATATCTCCGAGGGAAGATATCAGACGGTGCTGGGCCTTGTGGGCGATACCACCAGAATAGATGACGGTCTTGTAGAGTCGCTGGAGATCGTGCAGAGCGTCAAACGAATCAGCGAGCCGTTTAAGAGCGCCAACAGAAAATTTCATCCCGATGATACGATCGTAGATATTGAAGGCTTAAAAATAGGCGGAGGGCATTTCCAGTTCATCGCGGGTCCATGCTCTGTAGAATCCAGGGATCAGATTCTGGATATCGCAAAGAGCGTAAAGGCAGCCGGGGCAAATCTCCTCAGAGGCGGCGCCTTCAAGCCGAGGACATCGCCGTATGATTTTCAGGGCATGCGCGCAGAGGGGCTGGAGCTTTTGCTGGAAGCAAAAAAAGAAACCGGCATGCCCATCGTGACGGAGATCATGAATTCCAACCATCTGCCTCTGTTTGAGGATGTGGATGTGATCCAGATCGGCGCCAGAAACATGCAGAATTTCGAGCTGCTGAAGGATGTGGGCAAGACCAGAAAGCCGGTCCTCCTGAAAAGAGGTCTGGCTAATACACTGAAAGAACTGCTCATGAGCGCAGAATACATCATGTCAGAGGGCAATGAGAATATTATCCTGTGCGAGCGGGGAATCAGGACCTTCGAAACGTACACCAGAAACACGCTGGATCTTTCTGCGGTGCCTGTTCTGAAAGAACTGACGCATCTTCCTATCGTGGTGGATCCAAGCCACGCCACAGGGCATGCGTCTCTCGTTCCGTCCATGGCGCTGGCTGCGGCAGCCGCCGGAGCTGACGGTCTGATGATAGAGGTCCATAACGACCCGCAGAATGCGCTTTGCGACGGGGCGCAGTCCTTAAAGCCCGAGGAGTTCGCCAAAGTCTGCAAAAACGTAAACGCCGTACTGGGAGCCATCAGACAGTTTCAGGAGGATGAATGATGAAAACACTGGGCATAGCCGGTCTGGGCCTGATCGGCGGTTCATTTGCAAAGGCTTACGCCGAGAGCGATGACTGGCGCATTTTGGGATATGATATCGATCATAAGATCACGCAGCTGGCTCAGCTTTCCGGTGATATCGAAGAGGAGCTGAACGCCGGCAATATAGGACAGTGCGACCTGATTCTGATCGCGCTTTATCCCGATGCCGCCATAGAATTTTTTGAGGCAAATGCCGGGAGGATCTCAGATCAGACGGTGGTCATAGATTGCTGCGGCACCAAGAGAAAGGTCTGCGAGGCCTGCTTCAGGATCGCCGGTGAAAACGGACTGAAGTATCTGGGCGGGCATCCTATGGCGGGACGTCATTTCAGCGGATATAAATACAGCACGGAGAAGCTATTTCGCGGCGCTCCCATGGTGCTGATCCCGCAAGACAGAAATGATATAGAGCTTTTGGAAGAAGCGAAGGATCTGCTGGCTCCGGCGCAGTTCGGAGGCATCAGCGTTACCTCACCGGATCAACATGACGAAATGATCGCCTTTACTTCCCAGCTGGCCCATGTGGTGTCCAATGCGTATATCAAGAGCCCGAGAGCGGGAGCGCACAAGGGTTTTTCGGCGGGAAGCTACAAGGATCTGACCAGAGTGGCCTGGCTCAACGAAAAAATGTGGACGCCGCTCTTTATGGAAAACCGGGATCACCTGATCGATGAAATCGATACCATCATGGATCATCTGAAGGAATACCGGGACGCCCTGGCAGAGTGTGATGATGAAAGGCTTGAGCGGATCCTGGCGGAGGGAAGCCGTAAGAAGAAGGAAACGGACGGCATATAGGCGAGGTCAGAGTATGAGAACAGTAAGAGTCAACGCCTCCAAAGCCTACGATGTGATCATCGGCACCGGGCTTTTGGAGGGCATCGGAAAATACATCAAAAAACCCCGCAAAGTCGCGGTGATCGCAGACACCAACACGGGAAGGCTGTATGGCAGCAGGGTGATTAAGAGCCTCACGGACTGCGGACTGGAAGCCGGCAAGTTCGAATTTCAGGCCGGAGAACGAAATAAGAATCTGAGCACATACGGCCGCATACTGGATTATCTGGCGTTGTCAAAACTGGACAGGACAGACGCCGTGCTGGCTCTTGGCGGAGGTGTCACGGGCGATATGGCAGGATTTGCGGCAGCCACATACATGAGGGGGACAGGATACATTCAGGTACCCACGTCTCTGCTCGCCGCAGTCGATTCGTCAGTCGGCGGCAAAACCGCGGTGGATCTGGAGGCGGGCAAAAATCTGGCGGGAGCGTTTTATCAGCCGGACATTGTGATCTGCGATATCGAAACGCTGGACACGCTGCCGGAAAGAGAAAAACGAAGCGGCATGGGAGAAGTCATCAAGTACGGCATGCTGGCGGAGGCGGGTCTTCTGGATCAGGTGCCGCAGACTTCTGACCGAGAGAGCATGGAGCGTCTCATCGAGACCTGTGTCAGTATCAAGAGAGACATCGTTCAGCAGGATGAATTCGAAAGCGGCTGCAGGAAATTGCTGAATTTCGGGCACACCATAGGACACGCCGTAGAAAAGGTTTCCGGCTACAGCCTGCTTCACGGGGAAGCTGTGGCGATCGGCATGGTCAGCATGACGAAGGCCGCCCTGCGGATGGGACTTTGCAGCGAAGAAACCCTGGAGATATTGACCAAGACAGTGAGCTGCGCGGGTCTTCCGGTATCTGCGGAATATGATAAGGACGCGCTCTTTGATGCGATCAAATCAGATAAGAAAGCGGCAGGAGACGGGATCGACATCGTCCTGCCCGAAGGAATAGGCAAGTGCAGGATCCAACGAATATCCTTCAGTGATATGTACGAATTGTTATGATAACGAAAATAGTAAAACCGGCAGCTGCCGGGACGATAGACGCTATAGATTCCAAATCCATGGCCCACAGGCTGCTGATCGCGGAAAGTCTGTCAGAGTGCAGCTGCAACGTAAAGATAAACAACCACTCAGCGGACATCAAAGCTACCAAAGGATGTCTGGCGGCGCTGAAAAACGGAGGACAGCTCATGTGCGGCGAGAGCGGATCGACGCTCCGATTCATGCTTCCTCTGGCAGGAGCCCTGGGAACATGTTCGGACTTCGTGATGGAAGGAAGGCTTCCTCAGCGGCCCATCGCGCCTTTGGACAGGGAACTGATCCGGCATGGCTGCACCATCACGAGACCGTCAGAGAATACGATCCATATGGAAGGGAAGCTTTCCGGCGGGGAGTACAACCTGCCGGGCAACGTTTCATCCCAGTATGTGACGGGGCTTTTGATGGCGCTGCCTTTGCTTGCGGAAGACAGCGCAATATCCATCCGCGGCAGACTGCAGTCAAGACCGTATGTGGACATGACGCTGAGAGTTCTTAAGATGTCCGGAATCAAAACCACTGAAGTTTCAACCGACGAGAGCACGGTGATACATATCTCCGGGGGACAGCGCTACCGGCTTCAGGGCGATATCGACGTGGAGGGCGACTGGTCCAACGCGGCGTTCTGGCTTTGCCTGGGGGCGATGGGAAGAGGCCCTGTTACCGTGCGGGGGCTGGACACGGAATCCGCCCAGGGAGACAAGGCGGTGCTCAGGGTGCTGGAGCGCATGGGCGCAGGCATCACATACGGAGACCAAGGACAGATCACCGTAACAGGGCAGAGGCTTGATCCTGCTGTCATTGACGCAGAAGACATCCCGGATCTGGTACCGGTACTGGCTGCGGCAGCGGCCTTTAGCTGGGGGACCAGCAGGATCATCAATGCCGGCAGGCTCAGGATCAAAGAAAGCGACAGGCTCGTCACCACACGTCAGGCGCTGGCAGGACTCGGCGCCGATATCGTGGAGACTGAGGACGGCCTGATCATTCACGGCACGGGCAGCCTTAAAGGCGGCAGGATCAGTTCTGCGGGAGATCATCGGATTGCCATGATGGCAGCCGTTGCGGCCGCCATATGCCGGGAGCCGGTGATCATAGAAGGAAGCGAAGCGGTAAGGAAATCATACCCGGGATTTTTTGACGATTACCAGAGTCTCGGGGGCATCACAGAGGAGATTTGAACATGTCATCTACCTATGGAAAAAACATTATCGTATCGATATTCGGCCAATCCCATTCGCCTGCCATAGGCGTATCGGTCGACGGTCTGCCGGCGGGCATTCACATCGACACGGATCGGCTGCAGCAATTTATGGACAGGAGAGCTCCCGGAAGAAATGAGTATTCCACGGCCAGAAAGGAAGCCGACATACCGGAGATCATTTCCGGACTCGCGGGAGGCGTGACCTGCGGAGCGCCACTTGCCGCGATCATACGAAACGGCGATCACAGGAGCAAGGATTATGATAACATCCGCGATATCCCGAGGCCTTCCCATGCGGATTATACCGCCCGAATCAAGTACAAAGGCTTCGAGGATGCAAGCGGCGGCGGCCACTTCTCAGGAAGGCTCACCGCTCCGTTATGCGTCGCGGGAGGCATTTGCATACAGGTCCTGGAAGAGAAGGGCATCAAGATCGGATCCCGCATTATGCAGATCGGATCCATCGCGGACCGGGCTTCTGACAGCGCGGCAGAAACCGGCTGGATCTCCCAGATCTCAAGCAAAGCGTTTCCTGTCATCGATGACGCAAAGGGCGCTGAGATGAAGCAGGCCATCGCCGATGCAAAAGCACAGGGAGATTCTCTCGGAGGCATCATCGAATGCGTCATAGAGGGGATGCCTGCCGGGATTGGAGACCCCATGTTCGGAGGACTCGAAAACAGGATCTCATGCGCGGTATTCGGCGTTCCGGCAGTCAGAGGAATCGAATTCGGAGCGGGATTTGCGGCCGCTTCCATGAAGGGCTCAGAGCATAATGATCCCTTCAGAGTGCAGGAAGGCAGGATCGTGACTGCCAAGAACGATCACGGCGGAATACTGGGCGGGATCTCCTCCGGCATGCCGGTGGTTTTCCGCGTCGCCATCAAACCAACGCCATCCATCGCCCTGACACAGGAAAGCGTCAGCATGTCCCGGATGGAAGATGCCGATCTGGTGATCCACGGGCGGCATGATCCATGTATCGTGCCAAGAGCTTTGCCGTGCATAGAAGCCGCGGCTGCCATCGCTATACTCGACGCGTATTTGGAGTTTAAGTCATGAAACTGGATGAATACAGGAAAGAGATCGACAGGATCGATAAGGAAATCATAAAACTGCTGGAGCAGCGTCTCAAGACTGCCGCGGCCATCGGCAACGAGAAGGCAAAGGCCGGAAAGGACATATATGATCCCGTCCGCGAAAGCGCCAAGCTTCGTGAGATCAAAGATATGGCCCGCGAAGAAACCAGACAGTATATCGATACGGCGATGAAGGAAATCATCACCCAGAGCAGGAAGTTCCAGGAGGACAGGAAGTTTGAATACGGATTGCTGGGGCATCCTCTGGGACACAGTTTCTCGCCGCAGGTGCACGGAGCCTTTGGCAGATATGACTTCGGATTATACGATGTGGAAGCAGAGGAACTGGATGACTTTCTCAACAAAGGCTCATTCAAAGGCATCACCATCACCATGCCGTACAAAAAGGCGGTAATCCCTTACTGCGCGGATATATCCTACACGGCGCATTCCGCCGGGAGCGTGAACACCATCGTCAGAGATGAGCACAATAAGCTCCACGGGCACAATACCGATTATCACGGACTGAAGTATCTCATCGAAAGCGAGGGATTCGATATCGCAGGCGCAAAGGCGCTGGTCCTTGGCAACGGAGGCGTGGCGGGAACCGTTCGCAAAGTCCTGGAGGATATGGGCGCGGAGTCGGTGGTGACGGTATCCCGAAAGAGTGAGGAGAACAATTACGAAAACATATCCAGGCATTACGACGCCGATATTATCGTCAATGCCACGCCGCTGGGCATGTTCCCGGAAAACGGCGGCAAGGCAGTGGATGTGAAGATGTTCCGTCAATGCCGCGGTGTCATCGATCTGATTTATAATCCGCTGAAGACGGAACTGATCCTCGAGGCGGAAGACGCCGGAATCAAAGCCGCGGGAGGGATCAAAATGCTGGTGGCTCAGGCCGCCAGAGCCTGTGAACTCTTTACGGCAGATCCGGTCAGCGCGGAGGAGACGGCCGATGCCTGCAACCGGATCATCAGGATGGCGCAGACCATATCCCTGATCGGCATGCCCGGATGCGGCAAATCTGCTGTCGGCAAGGAACTGGCGGACATCACGGAAAAACGCTTCATTGATCTGGATGATTATATCACCGAAAGAACCGGCAGAACGCCGGAGCAGATCATTCGTGAAGACGGAGAGGACGCCTTCAGGATGGTGGAAACAGATCTGCTGTTTGCGGTTTCGAAATCAACCGGGCTGGTGATCGCAGCGGGAGGCGGCATTGTTACACGGGAAGAAAACAAACATTTGTTGCGCCAGAACGGACCTGTCGTATATATCAAGAGAGATTTGGAGAAACTGGATACTGCCGGAAGACCGCTGACGGAGGACAGGGGAGTCAGAACGTTATTTGATGAACGCAAAGACGCTTATGAGAGCTGGAATGATCTTACCTATTTGAACGATGCCGACAGACCGCGTGAAGCGGCGCTAAAAATCGCCAAAATGCTTGAATACCACTGATAGAGAGAAAAAACCTGTTGAAAAATTTTCCAGTTTATGTAATAATATGTTTGTATAATCGGAGGTTTTGATATGGTTGATGCTAAATTACTGTTGATCATATTGGTTCTGGTTGCGTTGGTGGTACTGATCGTATTTGCCATACTCGCAGTCAGGAAACTGTTGATAACGCTGGATCATGCGAACAAGATACTCGAAGATATTGAGGTCGTTTCAGAGATTGCCGCAGCCAGGAGCAAGGATATCGACGGGATCGTAGAGAACGTTTCCGGCTCTGTATCAGAGATATCGGGAGCGATAAAGGGCAATCAGAGTACGATCAGCGCTGTTATGGGGTTTGCAAAATCCGTTGCGTCTCTTAAAGGCGCCATCGATAAAAATAAAAAAGAGGACTAGAGGAAAGGAGTTGAACCGCACATGAAGGCGACAGGTATCGTTAGGAAAGTTGATGAACTTGGCAGAATAGTGCTTCCCATAGAGCTGAGAAGAACACTGAACATAGAAATAAGAGATCCGTTGGAAATATATGTTGATGGAGAATCCATTATGCTGAAGAAATACCAGCCGGCATGTATATTCTGCGGCAGTTCTGATGACATCAAGCAGGTGCACGGCAAGAACGTATGCGCCAAATGCATTAAAGAACTTCAGAAATTATAAGAAAAACAAAAAGGTGCAATTTATTGCCCTTTTTTTACGCATAGAATGAATAGCTGGACTGAATAGCTAGAAATGAGTGGAGGTTTCAAAGTGGCTAAATTTCTCGTACAGAAGAGCGAGCCGCTGCATGGAGAAGTATCCATAAGCGGATCCAAAAACGCAGTCCTGCCTATTCTGGCGGCAACACTGCTTACAGATGAAAAATGCACGATACTGGATGTCCCGGCACTCAGAGATGTTGACGTGATGTGCGATCTGCTGAGAAGTCTGGGCGCCGATGTAGATAAAAAACTCGAAGAAAACACCGTGGACGTAACCGCAAGCGGTGAAATCAATTCAGAAGCTCCGTTTGATCTGGTCAAGATGATGAGAGCATCGATTCTGGTACTGGGCGCGCTGCTGTTGAGAACCGGCAGAGCTGTGATTCACCTGCCGGGAGGCTGCGCGATCGGAGAAAGGCCTGTAGAACTTCATCTTAAGGGCCTCAAGGCGTTAGGCGCCACCATTGATCAGGCGCAGCTTGCCAAGGGCATCGTAGACGCGACGGCAGGCAAACTTAAGGGCAATACCATCTATCTGGATTTCCCGAGCGTAGGCGCTACCGAAGTCATCATTATGGCGGCTTCCCTGGCAGAAGGAACCACAATACTGGAAAATGCCGCGCAGGAGCCGGAAATCGTAGACCTGGCCAGCTTCCTCAATAAAATGGGAGCCAGGATCAAAGGCGCAGGGACCGATACCATTAAAATCGAAGGCGTAGAAAAACTCCACGGAGTATCTCATAACGTCATTCCTGACAGGATCGAAGCCGGAACATTTATGGTCAGCGCAGCCATAACCCATGGCAGGATCCTGATCAAAAACATGCTTCCGGATCACCTGAAGGCGGTCATCGCGAAGCTCAGAGAATGCGGCGTGGAAATTGAAGCAACAGATGAAGGCGTGATCGTGGACGGAAGCAAGCATAAGATCATCTCTACGGATATCAAGACGTTGCCGTATCCGGGATTTCCGACGGACATGCAGTCTCCGTTCATGGCGCTGCTCACCGTAGCGGATGGGCCGAGCGCGGTGATCGAGACCGTATTTGAGAACCGATTTATGCACGTGGCCGAATTCAACAGAATGGGAGCCAACATTAAAACAGAAGGAAAGTGCGCCATCATACCGGGCGGCAAGAAACTGAAAGGCGCTCAGGTAGTGGCGACTGACTTAAGAGCCGGCGCTGCCGTTGTCCTTACCGGACTGGTGGCAGAAGGGACGACAGAAGTCTCCCAGATCTATCATATCGACAGAGGATACGAGCATTTCGTCGATAAGCTCAAAGCTCTGGGAGCCAATATCATGAGGATAGAGGAATAGGATAGGGGAATAGCGGTTATTCCTCTTCGGATGCATCCAGATAGTTGGTGATATTCCTCATGACGTTTTTAGAACCGTCTTTAGCGAAGCTGTACGCGATAGCGTTCAGCTTCGTATTCTTTTTGGCGAAGAGATCAAGTTCGTTCATCGGCAGCATGATATCCGAGGTGCCTTCAGCCAGCGGAACGAGATTGGAGAAATACCCGGCCAGCTCACTGTCATCGCTGGAGGTCCATGCAGGATGTGAGTCCGAGATGGAGTATTTCATATTGCAAAGTCCTGACGTCGTTTCGTAGTCATTGGACAGCGCATTCATGTAATCCGTGCCCCGGGTGCGGATGTCGACCGTGACCTTGACCTTGTCTTTCGTGGATATGGAACTCAGGTATGAGGCGGAGTAAATCAGTCCCGTCTCCTCATCCTGTTCGCAGATTCCCGTCTTGAGGGTGTACATGAGACTGATCAGCTCGTTGGAAGCCTTTTCGGAGAGAACGGAAGAAGGGACTTCCGTCTCATTTATGGTGTAAACGAAATCGCTGTCGACGTTATCGAATTTATTTTCTACAGACTTATAGGATTTTTCGAACCTGCTGTTCAGGCTTTCGACACTGTTGGCATCCAGAACGACGACAGCCTTGACTTTGTGAGGCAAATATCCCGGATCGGCTTCACTGGTAAAGGAAGCGATCTCAAATAACTTGCCGGAACTTTTGGCGCCTGCCAGCAGATCACCGATGGTGCGGATAGGATCAGGATAATTGTTTTTTTTATCAAATCTGAAAGGATCAGCGAATTTATTGAAACTCATGGTGATTTCAAATGCGGAGCCGTAAGCAGGAGCCTTTTTCTTCGCTGAAGTCTGAATGACGGCCCTCGCCGTATCCGCGCCTGCGACATGGAGAGAATAATCGCTGGAGTTCGACAGGTTGATAAAGCCGTCGCAATTAAGATATTTCTTATCTACGGCAGCGGCGCCCAGAAGCTCGCGATGATAGATGTCCGTTACGATCAGTCTGATGCCGTTGTGTTCAGTTGGCCCCAGCAGACAAGCCAGCGCGGTGGAAAGCGCGTTAAGATCACCCTGTATGTCATCTGTATGCAGAGCGCATTGAAGGGTAGTGACTTTTTTATCGGTTCCGTCTTCGGTAGCCGGGTTGTACAGAACGGTATAATGGGAAGCTGCCTTTTCGACTTCGACGTTGCAGCCTTCTGCCCAGGACTTGAGGAATTCCGAAATCAGGGCGTAATCACAGGACTCTTCGCTGAACGCGTCATTGAGATTGGCCTGCGCGGTTTCCAGAACTTCCTTCAGTTCTTCACTGCGGTTCACGGTTCCGTCGGTGCAGCCCGACATAAAGGTGGCAAAGGCAAATACGAAAGCTATGATCAAAGGCAGTATATGTTTCATCATGAATGATTTCTCCTTGTTAAATGACTCAAATGATTTATAATGAAATCAAGGCTATTATACTACAATAAAAATAAGAAATGTAAAGATTAAGTGAAGGTGAAGCTAAAATGGAAACAAAAAATTATATTATCAGAGAATCGGAATTCAATGATTATGAGTATTTCGCCAGATGGGAAGTGGATCCGGCCGTAACCGAGTTTCTTTCCTTTGATGAGGGCAGGACCTATGAAGATGTCGTTTCTGAAGCCTACGCCACGAAATCAGATGACACGAAGATAGATTATACCATCGTGGATAAGAATACCATGGAGCCCATCGGAAGAATATGCATCTCCAGGATCGACAGACATTCAGATTCACTGGATATCACCAAGATCTACATAGGAAACGGTGAATACAGAGGCAAAGGCGTTGCCAAGGAAGTGATGCAGGAACTGCTCAGATACTGTTTCACCATGCTGAGAATGGAGAGAGTCACCCTGGATTATTATTCCGGCAATGTCAAGGCCGCGGGATTGTATAAGAAATTGGGCTTTCAGAACGAAGGCGTGGCCAGAAATGCCACGAGAAAAGACGGAAAATACTACGATCTCAATTTGATGTCCATCTTGAGGAGCGAATTCTTTGCTGAATAGGTGGTTTACTTCAGCATATATTATGTAAATCTATACATTGGGTAAGGGCTTTGCTTATATGGCAGAGCTCTTTTATTGCAACGATTACAGGGGTTTTATCTTCTTTTCAGGCTAGTGAAAGTCTTAAAAAAAAATAATTTTAAATGTGCCGGATGATATTGACGAGTAGAATATTTGGTGTATAATTTTCAATGAACGCAAAATAACCACAAGATGTAGAGGTGAGGATTATGGATGGAATTAAACAGATAATCAAAAGAGATGGCAGAATTGTTGACTTCGACAGTTCTAAGATCTCCGACGCTATATATAAGGCTGCGGAGGTTCTTGGCGGTCAGGACAGAGATACTTCTAATTATCTTGCCCGTCAGGTTGAGTTGTACCTTGTAGAGGTATGTCATAATGATGTTCCTACTGTTGAACAGATTCAGGATGCAGTAGAGAAGATTCTTATTGAGAATGGACACGCCAGAACGGCCAAGGAATTCATTCTTTACAGGGCAGAGAGAACCAGGATCAGGGATATGAATACGCGTCTGATGAAGACCTATGAAGATCTTACATTTAATGACGCTAAGGATAACGATACGAAGAGAGAGAACGCCAATATAGATGGTGATACCGCTATGGGAACCATGCTCAAGTACGGTTCCGAAGGCGCGAAGCAGTTCTATGAGATGTTCGTTCTTAAGCCTGAACACGCTAAAGCGCACAGGGAAGGCGACATACATATCCATGATATGGATTTCCTTACACTCACCACAACATGCTGTCAGATAGATATAGAGAAGCTTTTCAAAGGCGGTTTTTCCACGGGACACGGCCACCTTCGCGAACCGAATGATATCCAGAGCTACGCGGCGCTGGCCTGTATCGCGATCCAGTCCAACCAGAACGACCAGCACGGCGGCCAGAGTATCGCTGATTTTGACTACGGCATGGCCAACGGCGTTGTCAAGACCTACAGGAAGCTGTACTGGACGAACATGGGCAAAATGCTGAATCTTCTCTTTGACATTGAGGATGGCGTGGAGAAGATGAAGGAGATCGGCAAGAACATCATGGACGAAAAGGACATTTATCCGATTCTTGCTGATGATAATGACTACAAAGCGCTGGAAACAGAGCAGTTGAAGAAGCTGATCGACGAGAAATATATCCCGACACTCCAGAAAAAGGCTACCAAGTACGCGGTTGAGGAAATCGACAGGGCTACCTATCAGGCCATGGAAGCATTCGTACACAATCTGAATACGATGCACTCCAGAGCGGGAGCGCAGGTGCCGTTCTCATCCATCAACTTCGGTACGGATACTTCTCCGGAAGGCCGTCTGGTGACGAAGAATATCCTGCTTTCCATCGAAGCAGGTCTGGGCAATGGCGAAACGGCCATATTCCCGGTAAGTATCTTCAAGGTAAAGGAAGGCATCAACTACAATCCGGGAGATCCTAACTATGACCTGTTCAAACTGGCCATGAAGGTATCCGCCAAGAGACTGTTCCCGAACTTCGCGTTTATCGACGCGCCGTTCAATCTGCAGTTCTATAAAGAAGGCGACCCGAACACGGAAATCGCTTATATGGGATGCAGAACCAGAGTTATCGGCAACGTTTATGACCCGAGCAGACAGGTTGTCGGAGGCAGAGGTAATCTCAGCTTCACTTCCATCAATCTGCCGAGAATCGCCATCAAAGCCCACGGAGATTTAGACTGGTTCTTCGAGGAACTGGACAGAAAAATGGATCTGGTCATAGACCAGCTCATGGAGAGATATAAGATCCAGGCCCAGAAGAAAGTACGCAACTACCCATTCCTCATGGGTCAGGGCGTATGGCTGGATTCCGATAAGCTCAAAGAAGACGATACGGTAGGCGAAGTCCTCAAACACGGTACCCTCAGCGTCGGCTTCATCGGTCTTGCGGAGACGCTCAAAGCGCTCATCGGCAAGCACCACGGCGAAAGCCCTGAGGCCCAGGCTCTGGGACTGGAAATCATCGGTTACATGAGAAAGAAACTGGACGAACAGTCAAAGAAGACCGGCTTCAACTATACACTGCTGGCCACTCCGGCAGAAGGTCTCAGCGGCAGGTTCGTCAGGATCGACAAGGAAAGATACGGAGAGATCGAGGGCGTTACGGACAGAGAATATTACACCAACTCCTTCCACATCCCTGTATACTTCAATATCAATGCTTTTGATAAGATCAAGCTGGAAGCGCCTTACCACATGCTGACCAACGCGGGTCACATCAGCTACATCGAGCTGGATGGCGATCCGACGAAGAATCTCGACGCCTTTGAACAGGTCGTCAGATGCATGAAGGAAAGCGGCATCGGATACGGTTCCATCAACCATCCGGTAGACAGAGACCCGATATGCGGCTATACAGGCATCATCGATAACGAATGTCCGTGCTGCGGCAGATCGGAAGAAGCCGGAGATGTAGGGTTTGAGAGAATCAGAAGGATCACCGGATATCTGGTAGGCACCATGGATAACTGGAATGACGCCAAGACAGCAGAAGAACGAGACAGAGTGAAACACAGTCTCGAAAACGGAGAAATGTAATCATGGCTGAATCGATACGATTAGCCGGTATTATGAGAGAATCCATCGTTGACGGCCCGGGCATCAGATTTGCAATCTTTTGCCAGGGCTGTCCTCATGATTGCCCGGGATGCCACAATCCCGAAACTCATGATTTCGCCGGCGGATATGACTGCAGCATAGACAAGCTGCTGGAAGAAATAGATAAAGACCCGATGCTTTCGGGGGTGACTTTCTCCGGAGGAGAGCCTATGTGCCAGCCGGTTGCCTTCAGCGCCCTGGGCAAGGCCGTGAAAGAGCGGGGAAAGACCATTACGATCTTTTCTGGGTACACCCTGCAGCAGCTTCTGGACAGAGCCAGGGGCAAAGGCTCCGGAAAGGATCTTTCTAAAGAGGAGAGAATAGCCACTGCGGAGCTTTTGCTGATGGCGGATATACTCATAGACGGACCGTATGTCGCGGCCAAACGCGACCTCACGCTGCAGTTCAGAGGCAGCAGCAATCAGAGAGTCATCGACATGAATAAAACGAGGGAAACGGGCAAAATCTGCCTCTGGGAAAATTCCTAAAAAAACTTCTTGTAATGGATTTTTAGGTATGCTATAATCTTTGATGTTCGAGCGTAAGAAAGTAAGGAGGTGCAGTAATGTCAAGAAAATGTGAAATTTGCGGAAAGGGACAGGTTTCCGGAAATAATGTATCTCATTCAAATAGACACACTAGAAGAAAGTGGGATGCTAATATTCAGACTGTAAGAATCGAAGAGAACGGTACAGTCAGAAAAGCTAAGGTTTGCACAAGATGCCTTAGATCTGGCAAAGTAAACCGTGCTATCTAGCATACAGTTCACTACACCTGCGCAGGAAGCTGAGAGCCTCCGTTGAGCAGGTGTTTTTTTTATGTTATAATTCACCTATGCTTGAGATAAAAACGGAAACAGGAGATATACGTTTTTCAAAAAACGTCATAAAGAGGATCGCAACAGACGCTGTGCATCAGATGGACGGCAAGGCCTACATTTACCATTACAGAGGCAGGTACAAAAACGCTATGAATGGCATCGGCTCACGCATGTCCCTCTATAATGGAGACAAAGGGGATCCGGGCAGCATCGAAGTCGATGATACGGATACGGGACTCAGGATCACCGTATATCTTGTGGTGAAATTCGGCGTCAGCATCAGGTCTTCCTGCATCGATATCCTCAATTATATCTTTGACAACGTGAAAAGCGTCATGGGAGAAGAACCTGAGATCGTAAAGGTCATAGTCACAGGGGTTGAGTCCAATGAAATTGCGAGGCGTGATCTGGAATACAGCAGAGAAGCCAGAATGCTGGGTGCGATAAATGAACCTTCATGATAACATCACGATGATAAAAGGCGTAGGCCCTAAAAAAGCCGAGGCTCTGTCACGGCTTGGAATCAGTACGGTAGAGGATCTCATCCTCTTCACGCCCAGGCAGTATGAAGACAGGCGCGAGATAACGGAAATAGACAAGCTCAAAGAGGGAGAAACCGCAGTCTTTGCCGGCACGGTCGACATCATTGCCCCGGGAAACTTCAGGGGCAGGAGAGGTCAGGTGCTCAAGCTGCTTGTTTCTGACGATACAGGCTCTGTTGAGGTTGTATTTTTTAATGCCACATATCTGAAGAAAGCCTTTGCCATGGGAAGCGAATACATATTCTACGGAAAGCTCTCCATGAACAGAGGCAGAAAACAGGTCATCCATCCGGACTTCAGCAAAAGGACCGATTTCGTCCAGGGGATCATTCCTATCTATCCGCTGACCAAGGGAATCACCCAGAAAGAAATACGCCGGCTGCAGACGGAAGCGGCGGGATCGTATGAGGACATGGAGGAATTTCTCCGGGAGAAGACGCTGAGAAATCATAATCTCTGCGATATCTCCTATGCCTTCCGCAATATCCACTTCCCCGAAGATCGTCAGAAGCTGAGGGAAGCCAGATACAGACTGGTGTTCGATGAATTTCTGACACTGGAGACAGGGCTTCTTTCCGCCAGGAAGCGAACCGGCGGCAGGAAGGGCATTGCGTTTGCCTCAAGCGACGTGGAGCGGGAGTACATAGAATCGCTGCCGTATGCCTTGACCTGCGCCCAGGCCAGATGCGTTGCGGAGATCAAACGGGATCTCGAAAGCGACATCGCCATGAACAGACTGGTGCAGGGCGATGTGGGCTCCGGCAAAACCGCGGTGGCGGAAATATCCATGTATAAGGCCGTGAAGAACGGATATCAGGCCGTAATGATGGCTCCTACGGAAATTCTGGCAAGGCAGCATTACGAAGGATTAAGCAAAAGCTTCGCCAGACATGGCGTCAGCGTGGGATTTCTGTCCGGGTCCATGAAGGCTTCTGAAAAAAAGCAGACCCTGGCGGCACTGGAAGCCGGCGATATCGATATTTTGATCGGGACTCATGCCGTCATCCAGTCCGATGTTGTTTTCTCCCGTCTGGGACTGGTCATCACCGATGAACAGCACAGGTTCGGAGTCAACCAGAGGATGCTGCTCAAGGATAAAGGAAACAATCTGAATGTTCTGGTCATGACAGCGACGCCGATTCCGAGGACTCTGGCCGTCGTGCTGTATGGAGATCTGGACGTGTCTCTGATCGACGAACTGCCTCCCGGACGGCAGGAGATCATCACCAGATGCGCGCTGACGGATGAGACCGCCAAGGGCAAGCAATTGAGAAGCAGGTGCTACGAGTTCGTCAACAAACAGATTCAGGCTGGGCGTCAGGCCTATGTGGTAACGCCGTTGATCGAGGAATCCGACGCCATCGACGCCAAATCGGTGAATCAGGTGTTTGAAGAGCTGTCGGCCATGTTTCCGAGGACGGCGCTTTTGCATGGAGGAATGAAGCAGGCGGAGAAAGACGCCATCATGGAACAATTCAGCGACGGGCTGATCGATGTGTTGGTGTCCACCGTAGTGATAGAAGTCGGCATCAACGTTCCCAATGCCGCGGTCATGGTAATCGAAAACGCCGAGCGCTTCGGGCTGGCCCAGCTGCATCAGCTGAGAGGCCGTGTGGGCAGAGGCCCGCATCAATCGTACTGCTTCCTGCTCATCGGCCACGATTCAGAGCTGGCGCGTAAGAGGGGCAGCATCATGGAACAGTCATCGGACGGTTTCTTTATTGCCGAGGAAGACCTGAAACTGAGAGGCCCCGGTGAGATTTTTGGCACCAGACAGCACGGACTGCCTGATCTTAAGATCGCCGATATGGCGAGGCATATGGATGTGCTGGCAAAGGCAAGGGATGAAGCCCTGGCTATACTGGAAGAGGATCCGGAGCTTGCGCTCCCGGAGAATTCCGCATTGAGAAGGAGAGTTACCGGACTGTTCGGAGAAGATATGACACTGAATCTATAGGAGGCGAAGATGAGAGTAATCACAGGCAAATACAAAGGCAGGAAACTCAATTCCCCGGAGAATTACGATATAAGACCGACTACGGACAAGGCCAAAGAGGCGCTGTTCAGCATTCTCACGGCCGAAATATATGGAAGCCGTGTGCTGGATCTGTTTGCCGGTACCGGCAGCCTGGGCATCGAAGCGTTGAGCAGAGGCGCGGAGTACTGCGTGTTTGGCGATTCCTCCCGGACGGGAGTCGGACTCATCAAGTCCAACCTGCAGCACTGCAATGTCGAAGAAGAAACGAAGGTGATCGCCGGAGACTTCAGAAAGACCCTCATGAATCTGGCTTCCAGGATCGAAGATGGTCTTGAGGAGAAATTCGACATCATTCTGCTGGATCCGCCGTATAACAAGGGAATGCTCCCGGAGGCCATTCGAATGATATCCGAAGGGGATATTCTGGCCGAGGATGGCGTCATTGTGGCGGAACATCGAAAGGAAGAAGAACTGCCGGAAGAAATCGGGCGATTCAACAAAGAAAAAGAACGCAGATATGGTATTGTAAAGCTCTCAATTTACAGATAATATACAACAGATAGGTTGATACGGACTTTTAAGTGTGATAAAATTACACCGTACATGATGGGGAGGTGCGCAGGTGAAGACACGAGCTCTATATACCGGATCATTTGATCCTCTGACGAGCGGACATATGGATATTATACAGAGAGCCGCCGGAATGTATGATGAGCTTACTGTAGGCATCATCTCGAATCCGCAGAAACACTCGATGTTCACGTTGGATGAACGTGAAGAGATGATACGGGAAGCCGTGGAGCCTTTGGGCAATGTGAATGTTGACCACTTCTCGGGACTTCTGGCTGACTTTGTCAACCGAAACGGCTACGACGTCATCGTCAGGGGTTTGAGAACGTCAGCGGATTTTGATTACGAGATACAGATGGCGCAGATGAACGCGACACTCTTTAATGAAGGTATCGAGACGGTTTTCCTTGTGACTGATCCCAGGTATTCATTTATCAGTTCGAGCACGATTAAAGAGGTATTCCTTCTGGGAGGCTCCGTTGAAGGCCTCGTCCCGGATGCGATACTGGATCACATGAAGAATAAAATATCTGTTGATAAATAGGAGGATAAGATGAGAGTATTAGAACTGCTGGAAGAAATTGAAGAAATCGTTGATACAGCTGCGGGATTTCCACTTACAGGTAAGATCATGATCGATTCAGAAGAACTGCTCGAAATCGTTCGCGAGATCAGAGCGGAGTTGCCTGATGAGATCCAGCAGGCGCAGTGGATCAAGAACGAGAGAGAAAGAATCATTGCTGAGGCCAAGACGCAGTATGAAGCCGTCATCGAGGACGCGCAGAAGCAGGCGGATACATTGGTAGAAAACAATGACATTACCGTAAGATCCAAGCTCAGAGCAGATGAACTCATGAAGGTCACCGAGGAAACCGCGAAGCAGCTTAAGATCGGAACATATGAGTATCTGGATGGAATCCTCTATAACTTCCAGGGCAAGATGGAGCATCTGAGTTCGATTTATTTCGGCGAGATGTTTACCAGCATTGAGAAGGCTTTTGATGATATCAATTCCGCCCTGGCAGCCAACAGAGATGAGCTGAAGGACATGGCCTACAGAGCGCATCTGGAGAACGGAGGCGAAGCTCCTGCAGAGGAAGCGCCGTTGCCGGACATGGGTGAGGAAGAGTAGTTGAATTTGATCATATCCATGACTTGTCATGAGACAGGTCATGGTTTTTTTTCACGATGAATGTATTAGGAATAACAGCAGAATATAATCCATTTCACAATGGGCACGCTTACCATCTGGAGAAGAGCAAAGAGCTGGCGTCAGCGGATATTTCCGTAGCGGTGATGAGCGGGAATTTCACCCAGCGGGGGGAGCCCGCCATGGCGGACAAGTGGATCAGGAGCAGAGATGCCGTAAAATGCGGCGTGGATGTGGTATTTGAGCTGCCCTTTATTTTTGCGTGCAACAGAGCTCCCGTATTCGCAGCCGGCGGCGTCGATGCTTTAATCAGGGCAGGGGCGACGCACATCTCCTTTGGATGCGAGAGCAAGGAGCCTGCAGAGCTTTCTGAGGCAGCCCGCCGCCTTTGCCATGAAGAGGCTAAACTTAATGTATATACGACCAGATACATGATGGATGGTCTGTCCCATGCCAGAGCTTACGATGCGGCGGTAGAGTACGTCATCGGCAAAGACACCGCCGCGCTTTTGCGAAAGCCGAACAACATTCTGGCGGTAGAATATTTGAAGCGCATGGACCACTGGCGGGAGAAAGGCGTGGATGTGGTTCCGCTGCCCGTGACCCGCAAAGGCTCCGGTTACCATGATGTCAACGCAGACGGCGGATATGCCGGAGCATCAGCCATACGGGAGATCTTCAGAGCGTACATGGAGGGGGATGAAGGCTCGCTGGAGCTTTTCAAGACCCTGGTCCCTGCAGAAGTCGCCGGCTGGATGTGTGATCAAGACACGGCGAAGGAAGCCTGCGGCAGCCCTGGGCAAACCGATGAGCGGTACTATCAGATCCTGAAGGCTTTGCTTGTGAGAAGCACACCGAAGGAACTTGCGCAAATCTATTGCGTCGGTGAAGGAATCGAGAACAAGATGGTGGGAGAGATCATCAAGGCCAATGATCTGCAGACCTTTATGGACTGGATGGTGTCAAAGCGATACACCGCCGCCGCGGTGAGACGGCTGATGGTTTACATCCTCATGGGAATCGACAGGCGCGAAGGCGACATGCTGACGGACACGCTGCATACGGGCATGCCTTATCTCAGAGTGCTCGCCGCCAGCGACGCGGGACGAAGTCACATCAAATCTCTGAAGGAGCAGGATGTTCCGGTTATCACCAATGTCAACAAACAGCGGCCTGTGGAACATCTGGCGGGGCTTTTGCTGGATCTGGATATCAAGGCTTCTGATATGTATAACGTGATTTCCGGCAGATCTCTCTACGATTATTCGGATAAGGTGGTCAGACCGTATATTGAACCTTGAAAAAGGTATTTTGCAGGTTTATAATAGATTGGCGGCTCGTTAGGAACCGCTAGGATAAGAATATTAAAACAGGAGGAAGCGTAAATGAAAGTTTTAGTAATCAACTGCGGCAGTTCTTCATTAAAGTACCAGGTTCTGGACATGACGAATGAAGTGCTTGAATGCAAAGGCTTAGTTGAAAGAATCGGTATGGAAGGATCAGAGATCACTCATGAGAAGATCGGACAGGAAAAGTTCCATCTGATCACTCCGATGGAGAATCATAAGGACGCTATCGGTCACGTTCTCGATGCTATCCAGGATGAGGAGCACGGTGTAGTTAAAGATATGAGCGAGATCGGAGCTGTAGGCCACAGAGTCGTTCACGCAGGCGAAAAGTTTGCCAAATCAGTCCTCATTACTGATGATGTTATCAAGGCTCTTGAAGAGTGTATTCCACTGGCGCCTCTCCACAATCCGCCAAACCTTCTGGGTATCGCGGCTTGTCAGGAACTCATGCCTGGTACACCTATGGTAGGCGTATTCGATACAGCGTTCCATCAGACGATGCCTCCTGAATCATTCATTTATGCGATCCCTTATGAGTTCTATACAAAGCATGGCATCAGAAGATACGGCTTCCACGGAACTTCACATAAGTATGTAGCTGAGAGAGCAGCTGACATTCTGAATGTAAACCTGGATGACCTGAAGCTCATCACATGCCACCTGGGCAACGGCGCGTCAGTATCCGCCATTAAGAGAGGCAAGTGCATCGACACTTCCATGGGATTCACTCCGCTGGAAGGACTGGTCATGGGTACCAGATCGGGCGATATCGACCCGGCTATCGTCACTTACATGAGACAGGTTGAACATCTGGACACGGGTGTTGCGAACGAGATCCTCAACAAGAAGTCCGGCGTACTGGGTATCTCAGGCGTATCCAGCGACTTCAGAGATCTGGAAAGAGCCGCAGAAGAAGGAAACGAGAGAGCGCAGCTGGCACTGAAGGTGTTCGCGCACAAAGTAAGATTCTACATCGGCGCTTATATTGCTGAGATGAACGGATGCGACGCCATCGTATTTACCGCAGGCGTTGGTGAAAACGATATCGGCATGAGAGACATCATCTGCAATGACCTGGGCAACCTGGGAATCAAGCTTGACGTTGTCAAGAACAGAGTCAGAGGTAAGGAAACCATTATCTCCAGAGACGATTCCAAGATCAAGCTCATCATGATACCGACAAACGAAGAGCTGATGATTGCCAGAGATACTTATAATATCGTAACAGGAAAGATGAAATAATAGTTGACAAACATGGCAAAACACGTGTATACTTTCAATGTTGCGATTCAACGAACTGGCACGAAGGAGGTGTAAAGTATGGCAGTACCTAAGAGAAAAACTTCAAAAGCTAAGACTCACCAGAGAAAAGCAGCTAATATGAAGAAGAAGGCACCTGGCGTTTCAATTTGCCCACAGTGCCACGAACCAAAGCTTCCACATAGAGTATGTCCGAACTGTAACTACTACGATGGTAGAAATATAGTTGGAGAAGAAGCGTAATCTCTGTTAGCAAGTTGATTGAAGAAATAAAGACCGCTGAACATTTCATGTTCAGCGGTTTTTTTCGGCGGTTATGATTAGTCCGGCATGTCTTCCAGAAGCTTTTCCGCGATCTGGATGGCGTTTGTTGCCGCGCCTTTTCGGATGTTGTCCGCAACGACCCAGATGTTCAATCCGTTCTCTACGGAGAAGTCACGTCTGATTCTGCCGATGTATACTTCGTCTGTTCCCGCGGCATCTCTGGCGAGAGGGTAAACGTTGTGTTCTACATCATCCTGCACAATGACGCCCGGCGCTTCTTCAAAGAGCTTTCTCACGTCGTCCAGGTCAAACGGTTTTTCGAGTTCGATGTTGATGGACTCACTGTGGGAATCGAATACAGGAACTCTTACGGTTGTAGCTGTAACTTTAATGTCATCGTCTCCCAGGATCTTATGGGTTTCATTGATCATTTTCATCTCTTCCTTGGTGTATCCGTTTTCGGTGAATACATCGATATGAGGGAGACAGTTGCCTGCGATCGGGTGAGCATATGCCTGCAGATCATCGTCCTTGCCTGCCAGTCCGTTTTTCAGATCGTTGATGCCCTTGACGCCGGAGCCGGATACGGCCTGATATGTGGAGTAAACGACTCTCTTGATGCCGTATTTATCCTGCAAAGGCTTCAGCGCTACCATTGCCTGAATGGTGGAGCAGTTCGGGTTGGCGATGATTCCCTTGTTCCATTTGATGTCCTGCGGATTGACTTCGGGAACCACGAGAGGAACTTCCTTATCCATTCTCCACTGGCTGCTGTTATCCACTACTGTCACTCCGTGAGCAGCCGCGATCGGTGCATATTTAGCGCTTGTGCCGCCGCCTGCTGAGAAGAGGGCGATGTCGATAGGCTTGTCAAAGGAGTGTTCGGTCAGTTCTTCAACGGTGTATTCCTTTCCCTTGAATGTCAGTTTCTTTCCTGCTGACTTGGCTGATGCCATCATATAGATGTTTTCAAAAGGGAAATCTCTTTCTTCGAGGACTTTAAGGAATGTTGAACCTACAACTCCCGTCGCTCCTACTACTGCAATATTTGGTTTTCTTTTCATATATACTGACCTCCAGTTGATTTTAATACAGATTTGATTATACATCTCTACGTTATTTATAGTCAAGACGTTTGATTTCGCTATCTATGTACTGGTCAAGTAAAATTGTAATAGAGTAACTCATTTTATGCTACTTTTG
>JAUMVD010000081.1 GCA_030530285.1 Bacillota bacterium
ATACTGCAGCCTTTGCCTCTTTATGCCTAACTGCTTCGCGGATCTCGATATGTTGCCGTTATTGCTTTCGATCACCTGATCGATAATTTCGTTTTCGATCTGCTTCATTTTCTCCGGCAGTGTCATACCATCCATATCTGACAGATTGAACTTCCCGGCGACCCCGCTGCCTTTCAGCGGATTGTTCGTGACTTCATTGAGTCTGTTGAAGTAAATGTCCTCCGCCTGTATGATTTCACCGTCATCGTTGCTTGACATGGCTGCTACGATGATATTTTCCAGTTCCCGGACGTTGCCGTAATAATCATAATCCATCAGGCGCTGCATCGCTTCCTCTGATATGCCTTTGATCGACGTCCCCAGCATGTCATTATGTTTATCGATAAACTCGCTCACCAGATCCGGTATGTCGTCCCGGCGTTCTCTCAGCGGCGGTATCTCAAAGGTTATCGTATTTAATCTGTAGTACAGGTCCTTACGGAAAGACCCTTCTTTGATCAGATTTTCGATAGGTTCATTGCTGATTGCGATGACTCTGACATCGATGGGGATGTCTTTGCTGCCGCCGATCCGCCTGACATAGTTTTCCTGAAGCACTCTCAGCAGCTTACTCTGCAGAGAATACGGCATCGCGTTGATTTCGTCCAGCAAAAGCGTTCCGCCGGAAGCCTGTTCGAACATGCCCGGTCTGTCCGTTGCTCCTGTAAATCCTCCCTTGACCGTTCCGAACAATATGCTCTCCAGAAGGCTGGATGGCAGCGCCGCGCAGTTCTGCGCCAGAAACGGCTTATCCGCTCTGCTGCTGGCGAAGTGTATGCTCTGGGCAAAGAGCTCTTTGCCCGTTCCGGTCTCCCCGGTAATCAGTACGGGATACGGATTGTCAGCGACTCTCAGCGTTTCGCGTTTTAACTTCGAGATCTTCTCATCATGGCCTATGATATCGTCATAGGTATAGTTCCTGACGCCATTTCCCTTGTTCCTTGGCTGCCTTCTTATGGCGCCGCCCTGATATTCGATGATCTTATCGGTCATCTCCCGCAGCTGCGTGATGTCCTTGGCGACTTCCAGCGCCCCGATCACTTTGCCGCCGCTTTTGATCGGTACGGTAGTGTTTATTGTGGTTATCTCCTTGCCCGCTATATTGAAATATGTCTGCTGTTTGTTCAATGTGGGTTCATTCTCGCGTATTGCCTTCAGCAGCGTACTTTCGCTTTCCGGAAAGGCCGGATAAATGTCCGCAAACCCTTTCCCGATCACGCTGTCTGCATCTGTATCTTCCAGCTGGGCCATTTTTTTGTTATAAAAAAAAGTGACGCCATCTGAATCAACACACTGAATCCCCTCATCGATAAGCTCGGACAGACTTTCCAGCACAGCCAGGTAATCCCTATTTTTCATCACTTTTCATCCTTCCTGTCATATGCCATGATATCTACGTTGCGTATCTTATATATAATAATGTACCTCTATATTTTATCACATCTCATCGTAATGTGACAAATTTTTGGCATGTGCTTGATATTTCTCCGTTCCTTCTTTATAATCTAATACATAGTCATTTATTAAAAATACCCGATATCTTATTGATCAATACGAAAGGACCTGTAAATGAAATACGTAGGGTTTATGTTTATACTTTGGGGCGTTGGCTACTTCATGGCCATGCACATCACCGTATCCCATCTGCCTGCTCTGCCTTGCATCGGATTCTTTGTCTTTGGATTTCTTCTTCTGGGACTCGGTCTCATGCGGGACGGCAAATAACGACGGCAATGCATGACATAAAATAATACAAAAGCCGCTGCATCGCAGCGGCTTTATTATTATCATCCGAACGGGATTTGGGTGTATCTTTGGGACTGCCCCACTATCCAACTAACGGTCTTTGTTCCTGAACGGGCAATGTGTATGCGTACAGATATGGCATTCGCGGTTGCACTTAGGCCTGCCGTCTTCTGCCATTTCCATGGTGCCGCATTCCTGTCCCATCTTGCGGTCTTTCATCACCGCTTCACGCTTGATCCTCTCGGCTTCCTCCTTGGCCTTTGCGGCTTCTGCCGCCTCCGCCTCTTCTTCGGTGATCAGCCCCAGATCCAGCTTGTACGCCGTCATATCGTAGCCCTGTTCCTCACATTCATAAATGTGCTTGATCAGTTCTTCGCGCTTGGCGTCCTTCTCCGCCAGCTCACTGGCCACGTCCGCCAGAATTGCCGGGCCATCCGCCGCTGCAGCCTGGGCCGCCGTCGACTTGATGCCGAATTCGTTCTCTTCCAGCTTGACAAATTTGAATCCCAGTGATTTTTCCAAAAGCTTGATAGCGCCTTCTCTGTGCTTGACGCTGAGCACGCCCAGAGACGCCATGATGTAGTCATTGTCTACGGCGATCTTTGCGTGGCTCGTAGGGAACAGTCTGGTGCCGGTCTCATCATATTCGCAGATCCTGCCCATGATCTCTTCTCTGTGCGGAAGTCTCGTCAGAGCGCCGCCCGTGCCTACGATGTACTTGACCGGAGTCAGGTCCTTGCCCTCCGCGACGGTGCTTCTGCCGCTCGGTCCATAGATGTATCTGATCTGGCCTGCATGACGCTCAACCGCTTTCATCACGGCTTCCTCCGTCAGCATTTCCACCATCTTGATTTCATCTTCATTCTTCGGTATGGCCACGTATGTTTCCAGCGTTTTATCCGGGTCAAAACCCGCCTCCGCGGCCTTTGCTCTGAACTCTTCTTCTCCAATGGACTCGATGACCTTCATCCTGTTGACGTAAACGCCCAGATCGCCTTCTACCGTACGCTTGGCCAGCGGTTCCGGCGCCGTCATGATACGAGCCACATTGTCCGATTCCTTACATACCGAGTGCACGTCCGTCGTCGCGCCGCCTACATCGATGACCATGACTTCTCCCAGACAATCATGCAAAAGCTTCGTACACTGCATGACCGCGCCAGGTGTCGGGATAATCGGCCCGTTTACCATATCCCTGACATGCTCCATGCCGGGCGCGTTGGTGATGTGATCTTCGAATGCGTCCTGTATGACCTTGCGGCAAGGCTCTACATTCATGTCGTCGATCTTAGGATAAACGTTCTCTACATTGTATAATTTCTGACCGGACTCCTCATCGAATATCAGTTCCATTTCTTCCTGATTTTCGATGTTCCCGGCGTAAATGACCGGTGTTTTGAGACCCAGACTTCTGATTTTCTCAGCGTTGTCGATAGCCGTGTCTCTCTCGCCGTAATCGACGCCGCCGGCGATGAGGATGAGGTTCGGCTTGATTTCTTTGATTTTAGCCAGATCTGTTCTCCTGAGCTTGCCTGCTGTGACGAAGTGGATGATTCCGCCTGCGCCCAGCGCCGCTTCTTTCGCCGCTCTGGCTGTCATGTCGTACACCAGACCGTGGACTGTCATCTTGAGGCCGCCGGCAGCCGATGATGTGGCCAGCATCTCGTCGTACTCCAGCTTGTCGATGCCCTGCTTCGCGCAAAGGTCATCAATGGCGCCCTGCAATCCTACTCTGACATCACCTTCCAGTACGGATGTCGGCGCCTGTCCCTGCGCCCAGAATACAGGATTGTCCGAATCGATATCCTTAAACGCATTTACGACTGTTGTCGTTGAGCCTATTTCAGCTACTAATACATCGACTTTCATATTTTACCCTTTCCTTCTCGTTCTCTGGCCGGCCTCAGATACCTGCGGTTTCAGATACCTACTTGAGGCAAAGCCATCTCAATAGCTTATTATTTATCTCCGCTTCGATGATTCTGTTATCGAAGTAACCTTCCTCTTCATCAAATGTCTCTATGAAATTTCGCCACGGCACTATACCTGCGTTTTCATAGAGCCTTTGCTTATACCTGCGATGATCGATGTACCCCGGATCATTGGTCTTACCGCTGTGTTCCCAGTAAACTTCTCCTCTGATTATACTAAAAAAAGTAAAGTCCGGGGAAATTGTTTTCTGTCCAACACGGATCAGCTGGTCATGTCTGAACGGAACATCATGTATGTCCAGTTTCTCGGCGATCGATCCTTCGGATTTAGACCTGACCCAAAGGCCTGTTGATGTAATGACCTTCTTTTGTTGGCGCTTTTTCGTATTGATTTCATAGGGCTGCGCCGCCCATTCTCTCTGGATCTCCCTGATTTCTTCAATCTGCTTCTCGGTGAGGCTGCCCTCCAAGGCTGCCTGCTTCAGTCGCGCCGGAACTACGATTCCTGACTTCGTCTGTTTCCAGCCGCCCACATTCTTCTCGAAATAGTCCTCTGGCAGCTGCCTGTACGCGCGGGGCAATTCATGCAGCAGCGACTTGAAACTGTAATTGTCCACGCTTTCATGTAACTTGGACAGCTGCTGTATTTCCCGGATTAAATGCCTTTCAATCTGCTGCAGCAACCGCTTCCTCGCCAGCTGACGAATCATCAGCCCATCTTCCGGAATCGTCTTTCTCGCAGGATGCTCATACTTCCCATCGGCCGCAGTCGCATGAAAGTATCTCGTCCTGGCGCCGCCATATTGGCACATCAGGTGACCGGCAGGCAATGATGCCTGCTCTTTTTTGCAGTTTCGAAGCTCAATATGCAAAAACTG
>JAUMVD010000030.1 GCA_030530285.1 Bacillota bacterium
ATGGTGCGGCCTGCCGGACTTGAACCGGCACGGTCTCCCACACGCCCCTCAAACGTGCGCGTCTGCCTATTCCGCCAAGGCCGCATATTAAATGCCTGTCTCACAGGCACTTTATTATTTTAGATGTTAGATCAGTTTTTGTCAACACTTATTTGTGTCAAAGGGGACGGTTCCCTTTGACACTTTATCGCTTGTTGGAGCCTTTCCATATTCCCTGCTCTTCGGCAGCTTTGATGAGATCATCTCTGAAGTCAGGGTGCGCTATGGATATCATGAGCTCCGCCCTCTCCCACGTAGTCCTGCCGGCCAGATTCACGATTCCCTGATCGGTAACCAGATAATGGGTCTGGCTCCTTGGAGTCGTGATGATATCGCCGTTTGTGAATTTCGGCAGAATATTGCTGTGCAGTTTCCCGTTCTTGTCCTTATACGCGCTGTTCATGCACAGAAACGCCTTGCCGCCCTTTGACATATATGCTCCGGTGACGAAGTCGATCTGTCCGCCCGTTCCCGATATCTGTCTGGTGCCAACGCTCTCGGAGCAGACCTGACCGTATAGATCTGCGCTGACGCAGCCGTTGATGGCAATGACATTGCTGAGCTGCCCGATCACATACGGGTCATTGACGTGGCTTACCATATCGCCTCCGCATTCCGGATTATCGTTGATCCAGTCATAGAGACTCTGGCTTCCCGCGCAGATACCAAATACACTGCGGCCCTTATATACCTCTTTATGGGCATTTGTCAATTTGCCTTGTTCATATAAGTTAAAGAACGCGTCTGTGATCAGCTCACTGTGACACCCCAGATCCTTTATGTCGGACTTCGCCAGATGCTCACCCAGAATATTCGGCATGCCGCCTACGCCAAGCTGCAGCACCGCGCGGTCCGGAATCTCCGGAGCGATGAAGTTCGCGATGGCCACCTCTTCAGGTGTCGGTGGCGGCGACTAGATTTCAACCATCGGATGATGTTCGCCTTCGACGATATAATCCACCTCGCTGATGTGGATTCTGGTGGCATCGATGCCTTCTGCCAGACGTTCCTTAAGGCCTTTGACCCTCGGCAGATGTTCGTTGACCTCTACGATTATGATATCCGCCGCGTCCAGAACAGGTTTCGAAGTGGCGCAGGTAAAATGCAGATTGAAATAGCCCTCGTCATCCATCGGCGACACGCAGATCATGGCAACGTTGACTTTGCAGTAACCGAGCCTGTAATAACTGCTCTGGTTTCTGTAAATCATCGGGATGTGGCTGATCAGACCCTGATTCCAGTATTTCCTCTCAATACCGGCGGTGTACCAGCTGTGATACCAGAAACTCTCATGCTCCGGATCCTGCTCCACGATCTGCAAAGGCTCGAACATGAAATATCCCCTGCAGTTCACGTCCTTGATCTGTCCTTTGCGTTTGGCCAGCGCCGCATCCAAAAGCACCGGCTGGCCCTGGGAAATCGTATAGTCGATCCAATCCCCGTCCTTTACTGCCATGACAGCTTCATCGGCTGTTCTGAGCTTGCTTTGATATTCATTATAGTACGTCATAACCCACTCTCAACTTTCACTTATATTAGAATGTAGAGTATTATATCACAAGTGAAGCAAAGTGCTGAAGTAAATTTCAAGCAACTGAAATATTAAACTGAAATATAAGTTTGTAAACTGCACACTTGTCTTCTTTCGAGAAATGGTGTACAATGAGTTTCGTTGTGGGGCATTAGCTCAGCTGGGAGAGCGCCAGGTTCGCAATCTGGAGGTCAGGGGTTCGATCCCCCTATGCTCCACCATAAAGACGCAAGAGACGGGTTTATCCCGTCTCTTGTGGCTTTTTTGACTGTACATAGGGGGATCGAACCCGAACGGGCGTGACAGTCCTGTGGACTGTCACGGTCCGAGCACGGCTTGGCCGCGCGCAGGACGGCGGATCGCGAAGCGATACGCGTAATCCCCCTATGCTCCACCATAAAGTTCAGACCCGTTGGAATTCCAGCGGGTCTTTCTTTATGCTATACTTTTTGAGAGATGAATTAATCGGCGTTTGGTGAGAGGGCTACTATAGAAAGAGACTCACAAATTCTCATTTGCCTGGATTAAAGTTTACGGATGCTAAGGAATACAGCACGGAGAGACATATCGGAGGGGAAGTTATAAAAGATATCACCTCATTCATAAGCGCCTTCGGATCAGATTTGTAAAGTCCGTGTGAGAATACTGTTGACCTGTTGCCAATCCAGAAGTATGATTAGTTATACAAATCATACCATTGTGCGAACCTGGGGGAAAAAGATCAATATGACAACACCAAAAGGGAAATACGCGTGGACTGCCACAGTCGGAGAGAAGGGGCAGATCGTGATCCCAAAACAGGCACGGGATATTTTTGACATAAAGCCCGGAGACACTCTGCTGATTCTCGGTGATGAAGAACGCGGAATCGCGATCCCTAATAAAGGCGCTTTTTCGGAACTCTTTTCTGCAGCCTTTTCAGAAAATAAAGGGGGTGAGGAAGAGTGAAGATCGCATGGTTTTGCATTCCGGCACATGGACATACCAATCCCACACTTGGACTCGTTAAGGCACTGACTGAGGCCGGGCATCAGGTTTGGTATTTTTCCTTTGAGGAATTCAGAGAGAAGATCGAAAATGCCGGAGCAACGTTCATCGGTTGTGACGGTTATGATTTTGAAATGGAAGATAAGGGTAATGCGGACCGCGTAGGCAAGGACAAAGTCTATGCAACCGAGCTTCTCGTTTCATCGACACTCGCGCTGGACGAAGTGACAACCTGTGTCCTCGGGGAAATCAGGCCGGATCTTGTCGTTTCAGATTCCGTGGCATTCTGGGGCAAACTCGCAGCCATGAAACACGGTCTGCCATACGTCTCATCGACCACGACTTTTGCCTTCAATAAGTATTCTGCAAAATATATGCAAGAGAGCGTGTGGGATATCGCCAGGATGCTGGTGGCATTGCCGCGCATCAATAAGCAGCTGAAACGCCTCCGCGACAAGGGATACCCCGTAAAGAGCCTGCTCGATATAGTTCAGAATGATAATGATACAAATACGATCGTCTACACGTCGAAATACTTCCAGCCGTGTTCAGAAACGTTTTCAGACAGATATCATTTCATTGGGCCATCGATCAGGCCAGTCACCAAACCTATGGAAAAGACTGCCGACAAGCTGGTCTATATCTCCATGGGAACGGTCAACCAGAACAGGGAATTCTATCGAAACTGCATCCATGCTCTGGGGCAGACGGACTGGCAAGTAATCATTTCTATGGGAACCAATCCGGAGCATTATGACCAGCTCCCGGATAATATACATATCTACGAATCCGTGGATCAGATGGCGGTTCTTTCAATTGCAGATGTGTTCATCACTCATTGCGGAATGAACTCCGCCTCAGAAGGCTTATACTTTCAGGTGCCGCTAGTATTATTCCCGCAGACACCTGAACAGGACGCCGTTGCAAAACGTGTGGAGGAGCTTGGCGCTGGTGTAAGGCTGAAGTCGATCTCCGGGGAGGATGTTTTGCACGCATTGAGGCAGATCATTTATGAATCCGCATATAAAGATAATGCAGCTAAAATATCGGAAAGCTTCCGAGCCTGCGGTGGTGCCACAGAGGCAGCATCGTTTTTAGAGGAGATAGCGAAGAAACCAAACAATGTCCTTTGAAAAAGCTTCTGTCATATGCATGGGCTTGCGAGTAAAGATATTGCTGACCGCTGTGAATGCAGCTATTGGAGTGTGCAGCTACATGCTGTATCGTAAGCAGCAAATGTGAAAATAATGTGGAAGTGCCCAAAATGCGGAAGAGAATTCGCCAGACGAAATCAGGACCATTATTGTGTCAAACCTCAGAGCATAGATGAATATATTGCTGCGCAGGATGAAGGAATACAGCCAATGCTTATGGAGAATAGTTGCATTTGCAGAGGAACTCTCAGAGTACAGTGTAAGCAAAGGAACGATCCGAGTACCATACGACAAACCGCTTCCGACAGAACTAATCTTGCAGGCTGAGCGTCGCGATTCGATTCTCCTATGCTCCACCATAAAGACGCAGGAGCTTCGCTCCGTGGCGCCCGACTGCAATGCTCCACCAAAACGCGAAGCGAAGTCCAGTACGCAGCAACCGAGCACAGCTGTGTGAACCCGAAGGTCATAAACATGTCCAAAAACCCCACTAACTCCTTCAAATTTCAACGTTTGAAGAATCTGAGTGGGGTCAAACTTCTGGAAATGATCAACTTTATCCCACTATTCGCGCTTGCTGAGTGCACTTGGTGGGGTTTTTGCCTGAAGAAAAAGCTTTCTTACCCCACTTGAAACGCTGGAGCCTTTGCAAAATAATCGTACAAGTGGGGTTTTTGCGCGCTATTACAACACCTCCGCACTTCTTGTATTGTTCATTGTTTGACGTAGAATTTTAGATACTTGCCGTAGCAGAGCGCAGCCAAGCCCGCTCCTCTTCGTTCAAATACGGAGCGATCTGAGAATACACCCTCTCGTGATACGCGTTCAGATAATCGATCTCATCCGGCTGCATCTGCGCTGCATCTATGCCATCCAAATCGAACGGCACCAGCGTCACCTCTTCAAATTCCAGGAATTTACCATAGTCTGTTTCCTCTGCGGCGACGCACAGAAGCAGACTTTCGTGACGGATTCCAAAGGCTCCGTCTTCGTAATACCCGGGTTCATCCGATGTCAGCATACCGATTTCGAATGGCGGAATCGTATCCCTTCCACCCCAGTAAAACCTATTGGGATCCTCATGGACATTGAGATAGTGGCCGACGCCGTGTCCGGTGCCGTGCCGGTAGTCCAGTCCCATCTGCCAGAGCGGTTCGTGGGCCAGATAATCCAGATTAGCTCCGCTCAGTCCTTCCGGGAATCTGGCGCGTGCCAGATTGATATGTCCGCGCAGAACGGCGGTAAACAGCGTCTTTTCACGCTCATGCAAAGGCCCCAGCACGATGGTGCGCGTGATGTCTGTCGTACCATCCAGATACTGCCCGCCGGAATCGATGAGCACCATGCCGTGAGGCTGCAAACCAGCGTCACTTTCCGGTGTGGCGCTGTAGTGTACGATGGCGGCATGCGGGCCATATCCCACGATGGCCTCGAAACTGTCTCCCATAAACAGCTCCTGCTGCGCGCGGAATGCGTGAAGCTTCTCCGCTGCAGAGATCTCAGTAATGCCCATCCCGGACTGCTTCTCAGCTGCCTTTGCGGCATTCGTCTTAAGCCAATAGAGGAACTTGCACATCGCCACACCATCCTTCAGGTGCGCCGAATGGATTCCTTCCATTTCAACGGGGTTTTTCACAGCCTTTCTCTTCATGACAGGACTGTAGTCGTTGATCACTTTGATGTCTTGCGGCAGTGACCGGAGAATCAGTTCGCTGCAGGTTTCCCTGTCCAGAAGAACAGGACCATCGATTGATTTCAGGTCTTCATAGAAAGACGCATATGGAAGCAGTGTCATCCCGTCGCCGTCCAATACCGCCTTGAGTTCAGGGGCAAAGGCACCGGCATCCGCATAGAGTTTCACGCTTTCTTTCGTCAGAATCACAAAGGCAAAGAACACCGGGTTGCACATGACATCGCTTCCCCGCAGGTTCGTCAACCAGGCGATGTCACTGAGCTGGGATAAGATCAGCGTTTTTGCGCCTATCTGATTCATATCTTCACGGATCAGGGAGACCTTCTCCGTGCGCGGTACGCCGGCATATTGAATTGGATATTCCAAGACCGGATTGAATTCCGCAGCCGGCCGGTCGGCCCAGATCTCCCCTACTGCATCCAGGTCCGTACGCCAATCAAAGCTCCTTGCAGAAGTATCCTTGCGCAGTTTATCTGCCCAGGCGCTGCTGACCAGGCGGCCGTCGACGCAGATGGCGCTGCCCGGTGGCAGCTTCTGCAGCAGATAGGCAGGGATTTTTATCGTATCCGGCAGTCCCTGTTTATACAGGGTGATACCGCTTCCTTCAAGCTGATCTGCCGCCTGCAGGAAGTAGCGGCTGTCCGTCCAGAGCCCGGCGTCATCCATGGTGATGACCGCTGTGCCTGCGGAACCGGTAAAGCCTGTAATGAATTCTCTCGTTTTATAATGATCGCTCGTATACTCCGACATGTGCGGATCACCTGTCGGGACAATACACGCATCAATTGCCTTTGCGCGCATGAACTCCCGCAGAGCGGCCAGTCTGTCGGGTACTGATTGATTTGATGTTGCTGTAGTCATAATCTTCTCCCTATTATCAATAACTTATATTATGCATACTGTTCCTGACGTGTTCAATGAATCGTCTGGCGGCATTTGTACAGGTTTTCATCGATCTGACACCGATCCCTACCGTACGCGTGACCGGTGGATCGAGAGGAATGAATCTGACCGGATACGGCGCGTTCTCTTTCAGAAGATGCGAGAATATCCCCACACCCAGATTTTCGCTGATCATGGATAACGCGGCGAGCTCATTATCCGCAACAAATGACGGTTTAGGCCTCTTCCCATCCGGGAATAGCTTGTCATAAAAGTCGGCCTTATCAAATGCGATCATGATATACGATTCATCGTATATCTTTTTGACAGGATATGTATCGCGATCCGCAAAGGCATGATCTTTTGAAACGGCCACCATATAGGGGTCGTCCATCAGATCATAAAAATCAATGTCCAGAGCCGGCACTTCCGGCAGAAAACCGCAGTCCACGTCTCTGCTGAATATCAGCTGTTCATTCGCCTTATTATCTTCACAGCTTACGACTTCCACATCGATCCCCGGATACTCTTCTTTGAAGGAGCGTATGATTTTAGGAAGCAAGTGAATATATGCGCTGTTAAATGCGGAAACGCGCACCTTACCGGCATCCAAGCCCTTCATATCATTGACCTTATCCTTAAAATTCCGTTCAGCAGTATGGATCTGCTGAATCAAAGGCAACAGTGTCGCCCCCTCTGAAGTCAGCTTTACCCCGCCGTGCTCACGGTAAAACAGCCTTAATCCTACTTCCTCTTCCAAGGCGTTGATGATGTAGCTGATCCCCGCCTGGGTGTATCCTAAAACATCTGCCGCTTTTTTGAAACTGCCCGTTTCCACAACGGTAAGCAATACGTCACAGTTTAATTTGTCCATCTGCTGTCTCTCCTTTGCATCAAGAAATCCTTGAGTTTTATAAAAGAAACTACCGTTTTACTTGTATGGTTAAGCCCATTATACTACAGATAGCTGCAAACATAAACGATAAAACGTGAACAAAACTTAGCATTATGGGAGGTTCAAAATGATTGCATATATATGGCCGATCGCTTTAGTCGTATTCGCTAATGTCATGTACCAAGTCTGCGCGAAATCCATGCCGGGAGATATCAACCCTTTGGCAGCGCTTACTGTAACGTACATGGTGGCTTTGCTGTCCAGCGGCATACTTTACTTTGCCTTAAACAGGGGATCTGCGAATCTGATCGCGGAATATAGTAAACTGAATTGGGTGCCGTTTGTATTCGGCTTAGTGCTGGTGGGCTTGGAGGTCGGTTTCATCTATGCGTACAAAGCAGGATGGCAGGTCAACACCGCCGCCATCGTTCAATCCGCATTTCTGGCAGTTGCGCTTATTTTCGTGGGATTCATGATTTATCACGAACCGATTACCTGGAATAAACTGATCGGTGTGGGCATCTGTGTCGTGGGACTTATCTTTATCAACATGAAATAACGGCAATGATTGTCGATTGCACAAAATATCATCCATATATTTTTATAATCTCCAAATATTACACGTGAAGCTTTTGCTATACTGATATCGAACACAGGAATAGAATCAGATATCAACGAGATCGGCTGCCTGATCGCCGGAAACTGTGCAGGCAGAACTTCAGACGAAGATATTACGATCTACGATCCGGCAGGCATGGCTCTGCTCGACATCGCGGCCGCCAATGTGGCGCTGAAGCTGGCAGAAGAAAAGAATCTTGGAACCATCGTCGAATTATAATATAACCAAACAGAAACAAAATGAACGTGTAGGAAGGAGAACTCTATGGATATCAGAACTTTCAAAGTAGAACGTTGGATGGACGATTATGAAACCAAATGCAAATACAACCTGGCTGAGACCTGCATCGACTCGCTGACCGTGCGTGAGATCATTGAGATGGCCGGACTGGATGTTGCGGAATATATGAACGAACTGGCTGACACCAGACTGACTTACAGCCATATCGGCGGCTCCCCTGAACTCCTGAAGGGAATCGCCAGCCTTTACAGCGATGTGATAAAGCCGGAACACGTCATTCCGATGCATGGTGCCATTGGCGCGAACCATCACATCCTGATGACACTTATCGATCCGAGCGACAACATGGTTTCCGTCATGCCGACCTATCAGCAGCACTACTCCATCCCGGAATCCATCGGCGCGGAAGTAAGGATCCTGAATCTGAATCTGGAAAATCACTTCCTGCCGGACATCGAGAAGCTGAAAGCACTTGTTGATGAAAACACCAAGATGATCACGATGAACAGCCCGAATAATCCATCCGGATCGCTGATTCCTAAAGACGTGATGGAACAGGTCATCGAAGTGGCAAAGAGCGTCGATGCTTACGTTCTTTGCGATGAAGTATACCGCGGCATTTCCGAAGACGGCAGTTACATGTATTCCGTTGCCGATCTCTATGACAAAGGCATTTCCGTCGGCAGTATGTCCAAATGCTGGTCCATGGCCGGCGTGAGACTTGGCTGGATCGTCACCAGAGATATGGATCTGATCCACCGCTGTCACGAACGCAGAGACTACGATACCATCAGCTGCGCCGTCATCGATGATAAGCTGGCAGCATTGGCTCTGGCAAATAAGGATAAGATCATCGCCCGCAACCGTGCGATTCTGAACACAAACCGTCAGATTCTGGATGACTGGGTCAATGCCACACCGGACGTCTACTATCAGAGACCTGTCGCAGGAACGACAGCCCTCGTATACTATAAAAAAGACATGCCGTCCAGAGAGCTTTGCGATAAACTGATCAAGGAGACCGGCGTACTGTTCACTCCGGGCGAATGCTTTGAGATGGAAGGTTCCGTCCGCATCGGATATGCGTTTGATTCCAAGGTCCTGCAGGAAGGCCTGAATCTGTTCGCGGATTTCCTGAAAACCATCTAGAAAAACAATCTAAAATTCCATTGACTCATATACGAAAAAAACGGTGATCAGCAATGCTGTTGCTCACCGTTTTATTTATTATATTGCCGGACCTATTCGGAATGCGGCATGTATTTGTATAATTGCATGGCAACGTTTTGCATCGGCATGGTCTGCAGCCACACACTTCCCGGTCCCTGGACGACGGTATTGAAGATCCCTTCGCCGCCGAAAATCAAATTCTTGGCGCCTTTGATTCGTTCGATTTTATATGATACTCCGTTACCCATGATCGCCAGATGCGGCCCATCGATTACCTTCACTTCGCCGGCGGCGAGTTCATACTTCTGCAGGCTGCCGTCGATTTCGAGGAATACCGTGCCCGGACCTGTGAATTTCTGCATGACAAAACCCATTCCTCCAAATACGCCGGAGCCTAATTTTTCGTGGATGTGAATCGAGACATCCACGCTCTTTTCACATGCCAGAAATGAGCCTTTCTGCGCGATGATGCTCTGCCCTTCGCCCAGCTCGATAGGAATAATACTTCCCGGAAATGAGGATGAAAATACGATTTCATTTCCATCTGCCGCGCTTACGAAATGGTTAAAGAAAACAGATTCTCCGGAAAATGCTCTGCCAAGTGCCCGGCCAAGGCCGCCGCCCCCTTCTGTGGACATGGTGATGCCGCTGTCCATCCAGCTCATGGAACCGCCTTCACACTTCATGACTTCGCCCTTTGCGAGCGTGCATTTTACTGCCGGAAAACTTCCACCTACGATTTCATACTGCATATTGTCTCCCTTCTGTATTGCGTCAATAACTTCAATCAATGCCTTAATCAGTTGATCTGGTCTTATATGCCGACCATGGCGAGTAATACTTGCTGCCATTTACCGTCTTATAGGTTCTGACACGTACGTAGTACTTTTTGTTTGCCTTTAGACCGGTAACATCTTTTGATATATTTGAGTACCCCTTCTTCGTCACGATCTTAACGTTCTTTGTGAAGCTGCTGTTCGTCGCAATCTTGACCTGATATCCTGTGATTCTGGATTTGAACATTATATTAAACCCCTCGACTCAAGTATAAAGGCATAACATTAAATCATCATTAACCATGGCTTAATAATCATTTAAATTCAAAAAAACAGAACTATGCTATGATAGATGCGAGAGAAAGGAATCATGAAATGCAGGAAACCAATTATCAACTGAATCTTCCCTGCTGCATCGCGCTCCTGACCGATATCCACAACAGTCCGTGCCACGAGGTCATCGAATCCTTAGAGCGAAATAAGCCGGACATCATCTGTATCGCCGGAGATATCGTCAAGGGAAACCGCAGATCTACACTGGCGAATCAGAACCATTCCCTGGAGCTTTTGCGCAAAATCCCCGAAATCGCCCCGTCATTCCTGTCCATCGGCAACCACGAGTGGCCTCTGAGCAGTGAAGAATTTGACACGATCCGAAATCTGGGGGTTTGCGTACTGGATAATGCATTTACCACGATAGATGTAAACTCCGGCGGAAGCACGACGCCTGTGAATCTCTGCGGTCTGACTTCAGAGATCACCCAGAGTTCAAGAATCTGCAGATCCCGGGGAGAAAAATACAGGCCGCTGGATCTGACCGCCGGCTACAACCGGCTTCTGGATGCGTTTGAGAATCTGTCCGGAACGAAGATCCTTCTCTGCCATCACCCGGAATACTACGATAAATACATCAAAAACCGCGATATCGACCTCATGCTTTCCGGTCACGCCCACGGCGGCCAGTGGAGGTTTTTTGATCGCGGTATCTTCGCGCCGGGACAGGGTCTGCTGCCTAAGCTGACATCCGGCGTGCATGACAATCTGGTAATTTCCAGGGGCCTTGCCAGCACCGGAGGCCCGATCCCGAGAATCAACAATCCTACGGAAATCGTCTATATCAGGTGATCCAGCCAGGCCTTGAATCTGTCCCAAAGTCCCATGGATACTTCTATGTCGCTGCTTTTGCCCAGGCTGCTGTCCTTGCCGCAGCTGCCACTGTAACCCGGAAAGGTTCCCAGTTTATTAACACGCTTCTTAAACTTGCCGTATGGCAGGTTTTTGTTTGCCTCATGATTCCACAGTTTCGCAGCGACTGCCCATGACCGCATCCCCGTTTCATCCCATACCGTTTCACTGGTCTTATACTCCGGATTATCCGCCCAGATGCAGAAATATCCCCCTGCAAAGCTCTCCTCCGGTATCAGCCGGACGTTCTGCGTGGGACTGGCACAGTTGAGCGGATCCCAGTTTTCATAGATATTCTCGCCGCTGCACCATCTTCGCGTGCGGTCCATAATGTCTCCGCCATGGCGGTCTTCGCGCAGCACGTAGTAGATCCAGTCCGTATTGCTACTGTGGATCATATTTCCGTTCTCCGCCAGTTTTTCCACTGGCGTGTAGTTATTCGTCCAGTATATGATATCGATATCCTGATTGAGCTCTGCCTTCTGATCATCGGTCCTGTGGATCTCATCGTTCCAGACGCGGCACGAATACCCCTGCTCTGCCAGATGCTCCGCCAGATCATTCAGATATCCGATAAACAGATCTGCCGCCGATCCTGATGTTTCCCAATGTTCCAGGGCAGTCCACAGAGAGTCCGGTCCCAGGATCTGTCCCCCTACATTGGCCCCGTCCCAGCCAAAGAGCTCATCGCCGCCGATGCAGAACTTCGTGCATCCGTGCTCAGCGAAAAACTCCGCATACTCATCGATCAAAGACCACAGAAATGCCTTTGCTCCATCACTTGCGATATCGATGCCTTTGTTGCTGTAGGCGTATCGCGTGCCACCTTTCATATAGTAATTGGAGATGGTTGGCAGAGCCTTTGCAGTATACGTCGTGCCGTCGTACGTGAAAGAAAAGTCCGGATCCTCGGCCGCATGGGCCGCGTAGCGCTGAACGATGTACTCTAAATGACCCGGGTTGTCCAGCTCGGGGATGATCTCGATATGATATTTTTCGGCGGTCTCGCATATGGATTCCAGATCTTCGTAGGTCAGATACTCATCCGCGTTCAGCCACGGATACCGCTTCGATTCGAACCGCATGGATTGAGAGTCCGAAAAGTGCAAATGCAGTGACGTGTACCGCTGCCACGACATCCGCTTGATCAGGTTTTCGATCCACCCACGGGAGTAATATTTCCTGCCGCAGTCCAGCAGCAGCGTCCGCTCGGCGCTTTCCGGAGCGTCCGTGATCTCTGCGTCCGCAGGCTCTCCCGCCATCAGCCTTTGCAAAACCTCCGTCATCCCGTACCATAAGCCATCGTCGTTCCCGGCGGTCACCGTGAGGGTTCCTGCATCCGTCGGTTTGATACAGTACCCCTGGGAACGGATCTGCTTCTCGAGTTTCTGGCCAAATCCGGGATCTGATTGCACCACGATATCCCCTGCTTCCGCGCGCTTTGCCCTGCCTTCGATGATAGGCAAAGGCTGATCAGACGGCACCCCAGCCGCCGCAAACTGCGCGTTGATGGTGCCAACGGATTCTTCCATGCGTTTTAACGTTTTCTCCGGAACAGCGTCACCTGAAGCATCATCCGTCGCAATAAAAAACCGCGACGAGTCCGTCAATTCGAACCCGCCGTTATCATCCGCAAACACAGCGTTATGACCGGCTCCGGGAACCAGCATAACAAGCGCTGTTATGCCCACCAGGAGACATCGGTATATGATAGTTGACGTCTTGATTTTCATACTACCTCATCAGATAAGAGAACACCAGATGTGCCGTTTTCAGCTCATCGTGCCTGATGCTACCATTGTCGATGTGAACGATATCATCGGCAATGATCTCCGCATCCAGTTCCTCTATGGAATCCTCATCGAGCTCGACAACGGATTTATGTTCTTTGGTTCTGTATACGTCGGAAATCTCCAGATCCACCTTGCCGCAGTTGGCAATCACGACATCCACCTTGCGGTTGCCCAGATATTGATCCAGTACTCTGACATGATCCGCCACGGAATAGTCATCTGTCTCTCCCGGCTGGGTCACCAGATTTGAGATATACATAATCGGGGCAGATGTCTTTTCGATGGCTGCCCGGATATCCGGAGCGATGAGATGCGGAATAATGCTGGTATAGAGGCTGCCCGGACTCATAATGATCAGATCGGCAGTGGAAATCTTTCTGATGATTTCCGGCGTCACGTGTATCGGATGGTCATAGGCCAGTTTCTCGATATCCCTGATATGACGGCTGACTTCACTCTGGCCGATATAGTCTCTGTCATGACCGTGACCGATGAGTTCGATCTTTTCCTCGGAAAGCGGCAGCACGGTGCCTTTGATATTTAGGACTTTACTCATGTATTTCGTCGCGCTCTTCAGATCTCCCTTGAGATCGATCAAAGCCGCCAGCATGATGTTCCTGACGGGATGATTGTGAAGGGACCCCTCCTGCTCGAAACGATAACGCAAAAGCCTGACAAAGTCCTCGTCTACATTCGCCATAGCCAGGAGTACTTTGCCCAGATCTCCAACAGCCGGTATGTCCAGTTCTTCCTTAAGAACTCCGGTACTGCTGCCGTCGTCGCTTACGGCAATGACAGCCGTGACGTCTACCGGGAATAATTTCAGGCCTCTGAGTACACAGGAAAGCCCGGTACCGCCGCCAAAAATGACAACTCTCTTCATCGCCTGTTACTTCTTATGACCCAGCATCGTATCGGTGGCGTCTTCGATTTCTTTGACGAATTCCGCCAGCCCATGCGTCTTTCTCCTTTCGGCCTCGGCCGTTCCCAGGAGATGGCCATCAGAGTAAGCGTTTCCAATGCACTCCCCAAATCTGTAGTATTTCTTATTCGGTGAATCGTAAATGATCGGATCCAGCTTCCTGACGTCGATGTTGCCCTCTGCATCCAGCGCGGCATCATCCACGCTGATATTGACGACTTCACCGATCAGGATGTGGGACTCTTCGTCGTAGCTTGTGACTTTGCATTCCAGCGCCATCTTAAGTTCCTGAATGATCGGCGCATTGACGTTCTCGCTCTTGATGGCGTGGAATCCGGCCTTTGCAAACTTATCGGCCTCATCATTGCCGGATACGACTCCTACATAATCACATTCGATTTCATGCTCGGCGTCGCCAATGCTGACTGTGAACGCTCCGGAATGCTTTACCGCTGCCACGGTCTTATGTCTCGGGCCAACGCAAAGGCTTACCTGCGTCCTTCCGGACACGGCGCCCCATGCCGCGTTCATGCACTGCGGCTTTCCTTCTTCATCATATGCTGCCAGGATCAGAACCGGCATCGGAAATAAAAACGATTTACCTGTAATATTTTTTCTCATCATGATCTCTCCTTTGTCCATTTGTACGCTTCAATCGTACGCCCCAATTGTACGCCTTTTAAAGTCAAACTTCAACCGGTCAGCTTTTTCCGGGCCTTCCTCTCGTATTTCTTAACGATCCGCTGGACTGCAGGAGCGCCAAGGCCTTTGAGATAAATACGGCTGTGGGTCCCGGGATAATACTCCGCCACAATAAACGTGTCCGCACCCGTCTCGGATTCATCGACATACTCTGCCGGCACCCTCCACTCATTCTTGATTCGTTTCATAATCAGGCAGAACTTACCCAGATCTTCGGTCTTGAAAATGATCATATACGTTCCCAAATACAGCGGCATACCATTTCCCTTATCGTATTTCCTGAGGATCTGCCTGCCTTTGATCTCATCCATCATAAAGAACTCGTCAGGCGTCAGGAAATTGGGATCGATAAACCTCCTGGTCACCGTGTCCACCGGCCGGCTGGCGGTAGCTTTGAATTGTATGTATTTATCTAATAATGACATTGCGTACCTCTAACAAAAGCCATTCCCTGCAGTTCACAGAGCATGGCTTCTTGATTGTCTTGTTCTATTACATCCGCTCATTGATATTAGGCATCACTTCGTTTTCAATGGTCAGTTTTAATTCCTGCCTCACTTCATTCATTCGATCATCAATGGTTTCGTTGACCTGCAGAACCATCTCTTTGAAACGGCTATCGATTACCTTATTCAGTTTTTTGTTCTGTTCTTCGAATCGCTGATCGATGCGTTTCTCCTGTTCTTCGAATCGCTGATCGATACGTTTCTCCTGCTCTTCGAATCGCTGATTCAATACATTACAGAGCCAAAGCTTGTCGTTGTTATCTAACATGATCACTAATCTCCTTTCCTTTTGTAAACCCATTATCCCCCCGTCCATGTCAGCCGTCAATCATTAATTGTTTAATTGTAATGAAAAACCATATATGTTGTAACGAACTGCTTACCGCTATCGTCTCCCCACAGGCTGCTCTCGCTAAATCATGAAATACAGATTGTATTGGCTCATTCCGAATGAAATATAATCATCATGACAACGAATGCGGTCTGTTTCATGAAATACAGAATGAACATGTCCAATCCGAATGAAAATCTGTTGCCAACACACTATTTTCATTCGGATAAGCCACTTGCGATCTCCATTTCATGAAACAGCAAAAGCCATGCTCCGTGGTATACAGAACATGGCTTTTCTAACATTGTTTTTAATAAGAATTGATTCGACTTATTGCACGTCTACTTCACAACTTTGACCTTGATGGTTTTCACTGCCTTCTTGTAGTTTTCATCGGCTGCCTTTGTGATCGTGATCTTAACAGTACCAGCCTTCTTGCCGGTGATCACGCCGTTTGCATCGACGGTCGCAATCTTCCTGGCTGCGCTGGCATAAGTGTACGCGCCGGATCCGATGGCTTCAGGCTGCAGCTGCGCAGTCTCCCCTACTTTGACACTCGGAACTGTCACGCTTATCTTCTGCGGCGCCTTCACGATCTTGTAGGTCTTTGTGACTGATCCGTCGTACTTGCCGATGCCTTTGATTGTCACTTTGTACTTGCCGGCTTTGACCGGTTCCTCAGGCCATACGACTTCAAAAGCTTCGCCCTCTTTCAGCTTTTTGCTCTTGTTGACAGTCTTGATCTTTGGCATCTGTACCTGACCGTTGTAGGTGAATGTGGTTTTGCTCAACGCTGCTTTTTTGATGATCTTCGGTACGATGACATCAATGGTGACTTCACCCGGATTGTAGTTTCCGCTGCCGGTTGCCGTTACCGTGATGGTTGTAGTTCCGATTTTCTTGCCTTTGACCACTCCAGCAGATGTCACTGTTGCGATCTTTTTCTTGGCGGATGTGAAAGTCACATCTCCCAGGTCTTCATCTGTCAGAACGATCTGCTTGGTCTTCTTCACTCTGACCTTGATCTCCTTGTCCGCAACGATGACCGGATCCGCTTTGTTGATCATGAATTCTCTTTGCAAAGTCCCTTCATATGCTTCGCTGTCAAATGCCACGATGGCTTTTGCTGTTCCTGCGTTGATATTGTTCTCATAGGAGACTGCGTAGTTGGCTTCATCGATGGCATCACCGTTCACGTCTTTCACGGAAACTTCCGGCTTTTGCTCGGATCCGTTGTATGTGAACTCACCGTCAGCAAAATAGATATTGTCCTCGATTGCAGGGATCACTGTGCTTTCGGCAACGGCATCACATCTGCTGCAGTGTCTGGACATGCTTCCGTCCGCGCCGACAGTCGCCTTCTGGTCGACTGTGAATTCTTCGGCAAAATCATGGCCGAGAGCATCTTCAATATTTTGTTCTTTCACGTGGCAGACGGCGCACTCGCGCTGCTTGAGGCCCTCTGCTTCACATCTGGCAGCATCGATAGTTTCCCAGTCGCCCCAGGCATGACCTGCAGCCTCAACTTCGCTGTCCTTGAAACTGTCGGAACACCTGCTGCATGTATGCAGCGTATATCCGCCTTCGGTACATGTCGGAGGAACGATAATGTCCTCGTAATCATGACCAGGCGCCTCGATTGCTGTCACATCCTTGGTTGCCTCGCAAGCAGAACAGTGCTTCGACTTGGAGCCTTCTTCTGTGCATGACGGCTGCTTGTCGATGGTGAAATCCTCATCCCACTGATGGCCTTTGGCTGGGATCTCTTCGAGGACCTTATCTTCGCAGTCTGCACAGATCTTTTCCCTGCTTCCAGGCTCCGTGCATGATGGTTCTTCGGTTGTTGCCCATGGGCCATAGGCGTGCGGCGTCTTTTCGATCGCTGTCACGTCCTTGGTTGCCTCGCAGGCTGAGCAGTGCTTCGACTTGGAGCCTTCTTCTGTGCATGACGGTTCTTTGTCGATGGTGAAGTTTTCATCCCACTGATGGCCGGTTGCCTTAATCACCATGTCAGAAGCATTATACCCCGCACTCAAACTTTCATTAATAAATGCAATGTTACATCTCGTGCAAAGCCAGTGCTCTTTGTTTCCATCCTCTGTACATGTCGGAGCTTTTGCTTCGTGGTACTCAATCTCATGACCGAGGGGTTTGAGATATGGATTAAACCTGTATTCTGAAGGATTATCTTCAGCGCGTTTGTCGGAGAATGTATCTCCGCAGACTGTACATTTCCAATGATCCGCTGTTCCACTGCCTACACAGGTCGGTGGTGTGCCCTGAACTTCTACCAACGTATGTCCATTCGGATCGATATTGATCTTTGTATTTTCTAAAATCGTATCACAACGTTTACATCTGATGATTTCACGATAGCTTCCAGATCGCTCACAAGTTGGTTCGACTCTGCTTTCGATTGTCTTCTCTCCCGGGTCATGTCCCAGAGCTTCCGTAACCCAGCTGTCTTTTTCAATTTCATTCACTGCGTGTTCATCGCTATAATACTTTCCGCATATGCTGCAGGTATAATATTCCTCATTTCCTTTATACCGGCAAGTTGCAGCCTCTGCTTCAGTTTTTTCCAGATGACCTTCACACGTAATACTTGGATCCATAGTGATATCTACAGGTGTGTAGTCAAACCAATAAAAATTCTTCGCACATACGAATAGGGTATAATCTTTCCCGGGCTCGAGCCCATTAAGAACTGTTTCTGTAGTCGTTGCTTCACTTGGCGCATATTTCATTTTTTTGGTTTCATGATCCAATATGCGGATTGCATACTGCTTTGCGCCGTCCACTTCATCCCATGTAAGCTTAACGGAATTACTGTCAAGTTGTTCAGCAGTTAAATTATCAGGAACACCAAGAAATGTATCGCAATCCGATAAATCTCCACAGGTTGTCATTTGTCCCATGCCCTGATCGTTCGCCGGAGTGACATTATATTTGTAATAGTAATTGGCAGGCCCATCAATATCAAAGTAATTTTCTGATGTTTCACCTAACCACTCGTATTCACTTTCTAAATCATAATTGGTTTTGTTATACGGATAATATCGTGTTCGAGTAATAACATATCTGTCTGCATTTTCAACAGGTTCCCAATACAATCTTTGATTTCCTGCTTTTGTCCTTGCGCGCATTAATGAATTGATTATCCCAGTATTGCCATCAGGAATATTTACGGTGATTGTGCTATAAATATTACTTTTAGGGATATATGCATATATAGTGCTGCTTCCTCTGGCGTGAGCGTGCCAATGGCCATCTTTATCGATTGCCGTCGGATATTGTCCACCCCACTGTATGGTGGTATCATCGGTGGTGTTCTCCGGACCCACCGTTGCTGTGAAATCTATATGATCGTAATACTTACCGTCTTGAAGATTGGATGGACTGATAGTTATCTCTGTTGCTGGCACAGACACTTCCGGAACGATAATCGGAACATTTTCACTGCCTGTTTCGCTATAATAAAATGATCCGTTTTTTAACCCGAAGTACAGAAACTTACTTGGTGCTGAATAGATTAACGTGGCAGGCGCATTCTTTTCGATATCCATCTTGTAAATATCACTGCACTTTTGACCATTACCATCCGTTTTATTCCCCATGAAATAAATTGCATCATCTTTGATGGCCATATAAGTACCACAATAAATGTCATCCTGCTTACTATCTCGTATCACTTCTACTGGCGCATCCTCTGCGGCGGATGACCTTCGGACTATTTCATAATTGTTATCGATATAATACCAGTAACCATCGTGTGCAATAGGGACGCTATTTAAGGCCAGAGCTTTTGCTTCTGAAGACCTCCACCAGTAGTTATCATATGTTGTGTCCTTACAGAGCTGCTTCATTTCTTCAAAATTACCGCCTGTAAATTCATCGTGCCCTACGGTGCTGGAACTGTTTAAGAAATACCTGAAAGACATATACCCAATATAGTTCTTCTCTCCATCCCACGTTGTATCATTGAAATACCAGTGATCACCCAGTTGAACAATATTCCAATCATGTCCTTCATGGTCATATGATCTGGATGCTGTAACCATCTGCTCATTGATATCCATAGCGTCACATAAATAGTGATACAATCTGGCGTAATGTGCACAAACGCCAGTTTTTGTAAGCGCCATATAATTCATGTTCTTGGCAGTGGATCCCTGATAGTAGCTATAATTTAAACACACATATTCGTGTAGTGCGAGCAGCTTGTCCAGTTCTGTGTCCGGAGCCTCAGCTACCCACTCTGCCGCTTCGTCAACAATTCTGTTATACAAGCTGTAATTCCTATCCTCATCTCGCGGTACGTTAATTTCATCATTCGCCGCGAATGCAACCTGGCTCATCCCGCAAAAGGCCATGACGCAAATCAAAACCAGCCCTACTAACTTCTTCATGTCAAACCTTCCCATTCATATAAACCACATAAACAACTAGCACCTTAATTATACCTAATGAAGGCACTGATCGGGTGTCTAATAAATAAGATGTCAACTGTACCCATGAATTTCGTATCGCCTGCTGATTCACCAAATTATGAAATGCAGATTTTACATGCCAATCCGCATAAAATATAATTCCCATCACGACGATTTTGATACATTTTATGAAATGCAATTTTTTATCTCCGATCCGCATAACAATCTTCCAATTATTGCCAGATTATTATGCGGATTTAAATTTCTAAAATGCATTTCATAGTTATTGCTTCAATGCTGCTATTATCTAGAGTAAAATTATGCGAATCGCTAATTTCGATTTCCATTTCATAAAACAGCAAAAGCAACGGCCTTACAACAATAGAAATGCCCCTACAACAAAAGCCATGCCCCGCAATCTGCAGAACATGGCTCATTTCCTCAGGATAATAGGACGATCACTTGCTGAACTCGGAAAACAGCTCGTGGATGATTTTCAGTGCTGCCCAAGATGTCACGTCGTTCACATCCAGGTCCGGCGCAACCTCCACGATGTCCATAGCCTTGACCGGCAGGTTCCGGATGATCCACCGAAAAATCTTGATCAGCTGTATCGCAGTCACGCCGCCCATGACAGGCGTACCTGTCCCCGGTGCAAAGGCCGGATCCAGTCCGTCAATGTCCAGTGTGAAGTATATTGCATCGTAGCCGGCAAACTTCTCCGACAAAACCTCCGTTACGTATGCTACGCCTTTGTCGTGCACATCCATGGCAGTGATCGTGGTAATTCCGGGGTTATTTCTGATCAGTTCCAGCTCATCCAGTTCCGCCACGCGAACGCCGATAAACGCCAGATCCTCAGGCCCAATAATACTGTTTTCCAACGCTCTGGCCTCCGTGCAGGCATGGGACCACTTATGCCCATCATACTCATCACAAAGGTCATAGTGCGCATCGAAGTGGATGATTCCGATCTTTGGTTTTTGATTCATGGGGCGTTCCCTCTGATACGTTCCAAAAGCTCTGTGCAGCGGAATGGTCACGGAATGATCTCCGCCGATAAACAAGCAAAAGCTGCCCGTCTTCATCAGCCGGTATGCCTCTGCTTCCACCGCCGCGTAATATCTCTCCCAATTCAAATCAGGATGCATATCCCCTGCATCATAGATCAGTCCGTCTTTGATCGGCACCCATTCATCCGTCGTGTCAGAAAGGTCGACAGACAGTTCGCGAATCCTCTGCGGAGCCTTTGCCGCGCCCTTGCTCAGACTGACAGCACCATCAAACGGGATGCCCAAAATACAGATTTTCGCATCGTTTATATCATCGGCCGCCCAGCGAAGCCAGGAGCAGTCATTGAATCTGGAGTTATCAAGCATAATTGTCACCTTTTTGCCAGTTCCTTCCCTGAAGCTTTTTCAGTGAATATTTTCAGAGAATCATAGTGAATCATATTATAGTTACAGCTTTTAGTTACAGCTTTATTATATCAAAGCTCTCTCATTTCATGCGAAGAAATAAAATAATTGTTCTACAGAAAAGCAGAACCTTAAATATAAGGTTCTGCTTCTGAAATACAAAGCATATCATAGAATACTTGCGTTGCTTATCTCTTCACGCTGACTTTCTTGCCGGAGTTGGCCTTGGCGAAGATCTTCTTGTAAGTCGTTACAAACTTCTTGTTAACCGACTTCTTGCCAACCTTTACCTTGACGGTCTTGACCTTTGATCCGGTCAAGCTGCCCGTTACGGATTCCTTCGTGAGAAGCTTGGTCTTTACTGTCAGCGTCTTGGCTTTGCTGTTTGCAAAGGCATCAGCGCTGATTCCGACAACCTTATAAACTCTGTTGTCCGACATGACAACGGTAGCCGGTAATGTAACCGTCTTCGCGTCCTTAGCTGTCTTCATGTATACGGTGCCCTGTGATCCCTTGACGTAGATCTCAGATACAACGTATTCACTGCCGGATACTGTTTCTACAGTTCCAACTGGCAGTGGACCATAGTCACCCATACCTGCGATTGCCTGATCACGTTCTGCTTCCGCTGCTGCCTGTGCTGCTTCTGCAGTGGCCTGAGCTGCTTCGGCCTCAGCCTGACGCTGTTCTGCCAGAGCCTTTGCTTCTTCTGCGGCTGTCTTAGCTGCCAGTGCTTCGTCTCTTTCTGCAGTGGCATCATTTGCCAGTGCTTCTGCTGTTGCCTGAGCCGCTTCTGCTGCAGCCTTTGCTTCTTCTGCGGCTGTCTGGGCTGCAACGGCGTTATCTCTTTCCTGTTCTGCTGCTGTCTTAGCTGCTTCAGCCTGTTCCTTAGCGGTATTTGCTGCTGTCGCTGCTGTTTCTGCTGCTGCCTTTGCTTCTTCTGCAGTTGCCTTCTCGGATTCTGCAGTTGCCTTAGCCGCAAGGGCTTCATCTCTGGCCGCCTCTGCTGCTTCTTTGGCTGCTATAGCCGCGTTCTTGTCAGCGATCGCTTGGTCACGTTCTGCTTCCGCTGCGGTCTTAGCAGCTTCTGCTGCTTCCTTGGCCTGTACTGCTGCAGCTTCTGCTTCTTCTGCTGCTTCCTTAGCCTGTACCGCTGCGGCTTCTGCTTCTTCTGCTGCGGTCTTTGCGGCTTCCGCTACTCTCTGGCGTTCTTCTGCCAGTGCTCTGGCCACTTCAGCCTGTTCTTTCGCTGTGATAGCGGCATCTCTTTCTGCCTTAGCATCCTGTGCGAGCGCTTCTGATATCGCTTCAGCCGTTTCAGCGGCTGCCTTGGCTTCTTCTGCTGCAGTCTTCGCTGCTAAAGCGTCATCTCTTTGTGCTTCTGCGGCTGCCTTGGCTTCTTCTGCCTGGGCCTTGGCGGTTTCTGCCGCTGCCTGAGCTGCTTCTGCCTGCGCCTTGGCGGTCTCAGCCGCTTCCTTGGCTGCTACGGCATCCTGTTTTTCTGCTTCTGCCGCTTCCTTAGCTGCGATTGCTGCATCTCTTGCCGTCTCGGCTTCTGTCTTCGCAGTTTCAGCCGCTTCCTTGGCCGCTATGGCTGCGTCTCTTTCTGCTATCGCCTGATCACGCTCTGCTTCTGCTGCTGCCTTTTCTTCAGCTGCTTTCTGGATTTCTTCTGCCATTTTAGCGAGCTTGGCCAGCATGGAAGCTACTGCAGAATTCATGGATTTTCCGGCCTCGAGATCCGTGCCGTTTAATTTGATCGTGTTCTCTGTATTATTCGTTACTTTGACATTCTGTAATGCTTCATCGATGGTCAGTTCTGTGATTTCGTTATCGAGAATTACGAGAATGCTGTCATCCGTCAGCGCTTCTAATGCTTCGTCTACTGACTCATATCCGATGCCGTTGATCTTAGCGGCGAATGATCCTTCCTTGATTCCAAATGTGCCATTTGGATTTTCTGCCGGGATCATTCCCTCTTCAACATACTTATCATCAATGAGGTCGCTAAATGTACCGCCGCTGATAAATCCTGTCAGGTCTTCGGACTGTACCGGTTCGGATGAACCATTGAACGTTCCGCTGGTTATGGATGCGGTGATGCCGGCAATCGCTTCCTCGCTGTTGCCCTGTGGGTTGGCTTCGAGGAATGCAACCGGACCGCTGATCGTGCCGCCTGAAATATTCACATCGATCGGCAGTGCTGTCGTGTGCTGTGCAATAGCAACGCCGGCGCCGATGACTGTCGTTCCGTTGCCATTCGGCGTTACTTTCGTTGCGTAAGCATTGGAAGTGATCTCCGCGCCATCAACAACGTTGAGCTTACCTGCTCTGACTTCAATACCCGTCTCGTCTCCAACGATTTTACCTGCTACTGTCCACTCAGCATATCCGGCGCCGTATATGCCGGTTGCACCCGAGTTGACTGTGCCGTTTACATTGACTATGACCGGGTTAGCGCTGTCTGTAATGTTACCGTTTACGTAGAGGCCTACTGACGCGGCATCGATAGTGCCATCAAAGTCAACTACTGCAGCCTTTGCATTCTTATCAACGGAGATGCCGAAATCTCCAACGAGTTTGACATCCTCGCCAATCGAAACGGAGCAATTTGCTGCGTTAACGCCGACAACTGACATCGCCTTGCCAGTGGTATCGGTAATGGTACCTTCACCAATTACCTGCAGTGAAGTTCCTGCTCTGCTGACGTAAACAGCAGGGTATCCTGCTCCACCAGGAATATTCAAATTATGACCATTGAGATCGATCGTAACGTCTTTAGTAAATACTGAGTATGTGAGACGAGAAACGGTCAGATCCACATCCTGCAGCAGCTTATATGTCCCATTAGAGGTAAAGCTTGTAGGGAAATTCAGTGCTGAAGGAACTCCGTCGTGCTCATATACCGCATCTCTGATTCCAAATGTTTTTTCGACTGTGCCAAAATATGCGCCTGTTCCCTTGACGATCACTTTGGCTTCTGTGCCCTTAGCGGTGTTATTCGCATACTCTACCGTATAATCAGTATCTTTCTCGAGAGTAATTGTCTTAGTTTTGCCGTCGATATTTTTCTTGATTTTGACAGTCGGTACCGGTTCGATTGCTTCACCGGAGTACGGATAATATGCTGATACCGATGAAATCGTCGCAGTTGAAATATCCTGCTGCACGGTTCCGTCTTCTGCGAGCTGATAGCCTTCCGGCAGGGTGATGGTTGTCTCCGCTGTGGCGGCTTCATTGCCTGCTCTCTGGTTATCGATCGTGCCTACCTGACCGCCGGCAGCGACGTTGACGCTGATAGCGTTTGCTGTTACGAATTTATTTTCTATAACGACTTTTTCTACAGTTCCGCCCTTAACATCAAGGCTGCCCTTGCTCATGTTGATGGTGCCGACACTGCCGCTATTAACAGTGATGGAATCATAACCCCATATTGCAGTTTTACCATTGGAATTAAGAGTGCCAATCGTACCACCATCTACAACTATTGAAGAACCCGTATTTGCCATTTCCTTGACTGTCGTAACTTTGCATCCCTCGCCAACTGTGATAGTAGCGTTTTTAGCGTTGCTTGTCAGCGAAGGTGTTGTACAATTTGTCAGTTCAACGGTTCCACACTTGATTGCTGTAGTTGCGTTAATATTATTCAACGTTGACGGTGAAACGTAGCTCAACGTCAGAGTCGTGCATTCAATACCATCCAATTCAAGTGCCGGTAAAGGAGTATCTACACTCTTACCACCAAATGTAAGCATTCCTCCAACTTTCTTGGCATCGAACTGTTCGATAACAAACGGATTTGTTCCTGCAGGAGCACCCGAATTTGTGATTGACAGTGAACTGTTAAACGTATTTGCATCCGTTATTTTAATTCCAACGGATTCTGCCTTCGCTACATCACTGGCGCTGCCTGATGCGAATTCAACCTTGCCATTGAACGTACCGCCGTCCAGCTTGATCGTTTTCGCTTCACCCACTGTTGACGCGTAGTTCTCAACTCTTACCGGACAGTCAAATGTACCTCCGGTAATTTCCAATGCTGATCCGCACTCATGGATGCCGCCTGTAGAGATGGTAGACTCAAATTTGCCTCCGGTAATTTTCATTTCACCGAAGCTGTCATTCTTGACGGCGGTGTAAGAACCGCCATTGAAGGTTCCACCATTGATGACCATACTGCAATGGTCACCACTTGTATTATCGCCCGGCGTATAATAGCCGTTCGCTATAAGAGAAGCAGTTTTATCCGGATTGCTCTTACTAAAACTACCTCCATTGATTGTTAATTTTGAGCCATGATTGGAAACGGCATAACCATCACTGGCTATTACCGACCCTTCACCTTTAATTGTCAACTCTCCATTATTGAGTATGACAACTCCTGATTCCGAAGTGACCGAGTGCCCATTAAGATTGAGCACAATGCTCTTTTCGGCAGGGACTACGACATTGCCGGTAATATCAGAATCCAACGAAATTTCATCTCCATTCGCTGCTTCCGCTATTGCCGAATTCAATGCAGATGCCGAATCAATTCCAGCCGCATGCGAAAATGCAGGCATGGACCAAAACGCCATGAGCATTGGAATGATCAATGCCAAAATCATAGTCAATCGGTTTCGTCTTGATGTTTCTGTCATAGCAGCTCCAACTCCTTTCTTAAAATAAAATAATATAATTTCTGATTCCAGCCACATACATGGCAGGAATAATAATAAACAACGTAATAATAAACAAATAAAACAACACTATGAACCTTTACCTTCATGAGCGACCGTCTGCAAAAGCACGTTTTGAAAATAAAAACCCTAGCCTGTTTTAATATTTATTAAGGTTAATTTTAAAAAAATGGACACATAAGTCCAAATTCTGTTGCCGAAATCCAACAACAGCATCTAGTTCACACACAAAATGTCATATCAAAAAAAGATTTTGCCAATATCTTCATTCGTTAGACCATATCTAACCTTAATGAACATAATCTGGCGTGATACAGTAAAATTGTAATTAGGTCGTTCATTTTGATATAATCACCG
>JAUMVD010000031.1 GCA_030530285.1 Bacillota bacterium
AGCAAAAGTAGCATAAAATGAGTTACTCTATTACAATTTTACTTGACCAGTACATCTTAAGCAGAACGTGATTTGGATGACCTTCTTTGGTAACTGTCATTTCCACTTCACTTAGCGGGAAGCTGACTCTGCGTCTGACGATATCGGGATTATAGGAATTCAGAATGCAGAAATGCAGATTATCCTTCGTGACACAAAGATAGAAATTCGCCTCAACCATTCCTTCCGTTGCTTCATCCGTAACTGACCAAAACTTCGGTCCGGCGCTCATGATCTGGCCTGCCCTTTTTTGTGGCGGTATCTGTCCTGCCACTGTCACAAGGATATCCTCATCGATGTCTTTGAAAGCGATGAGTTTTTCCTTGGTGTTCATGTCTGAATGCATTGCTGTCTCTCCTTTGTTTTCCGAATTCTATAACGAACAGATTATCAATTCAGTTATACTATACGGCAGTTTCGGCCCATTGTCTAACCTCTTATAGCTGTCAACATTTTTTTGTTTTTTTCCTCATTTGCGGCTAAGTTGCTCTCAACCGTTGAAAATAGAACTGGTTTAGCTGCGCAAGTTTAAGAAAAATGTCTAAAATACCAGATAAACAGCTCTAAATTATTGATTTTTTCCGAATTATGCTCCTAAAACAGCAATAATGGTCATCACATTACAAAAGAGCGCGGCTAACCCTTTCCTGCTTTCAATGCTTACAGGAGTTTTAGCCGCGGTTATACTATACGTCAGTTTCGGCCCATTGTCTAACTAATCACGCGAACCATAGTGCAGCATTGCAACTGCGTTTGGGTAATTTGAAATAAATGTTTCATCTGACCAAGATCCTTTGGAATACATTCGAAAAAATATCAAATTGACCTAAAATCATGCGTCCTGCAAAGCCTTTGCCAGCGATTATTTGGTCATTTGATGATAAAATTTACGTTGTACCAAATTCGGGAGCTTTGCTTTGGTAGAATGCGGAAATATTTCATCCTGACCAAATACTTTTGGTCAACAGCAAATTATATTTCGTATTGACCAAATGGATTATCGACGTGTCACAAAAGCGCCACGATTATGTCGCCAGATCGCAACCATATTTGGGTAATTTGAAATAAATGTTTCATCTGACCAGGATCCTTTGGAATACATCCGAAAAAAAATAAAATTGACCTAAAATCATGCGTATTACTATACGGCAGTTTCGGCCCATTGTCTAACTAAAAACGAAATTGACATGGAAGGGATCAAGCGAATCGTTACCAAGCGGCTGATGCCCCTGGAAACATTGTAATAAAGTGCTCAAAAGCCCCACTACCACGATTATTTTGCAAAGGCTGCATCATTTCAAGTGGGGTAAGAATTCTTTTTCTGAAAGCAAAAAAACCACCAGAGGCACTCGACGAGCGCGAACAGTGGGATAAAAATGCGCATTTCCAGGAGTCGTACCCCACTCAAATCTTGCAAACGTTGAAATTTGAAGCAGTTAGTGGGGTTTTCAGAGTCTGACCATGCTCAAAGGCCGAGCCTGAGAACAGCTGGTCCCTGAAATCAGGATGCGCCAGCGAAATCATGGCGCGCACGCGGTCATCATACATAGAAGTTACCTACATGGAAGTTACATATAAAAGAAAAACACCCTCTCCCGGTGTCGAAAGAAGGTGTTATGATTCGTTGTATGGATGTGCACATTAAGACATGTCCGATTTAAAGTTGTCATATTTCAAAATTGCCTGTTCACTTTCTCTTCCCTACCACGAAGAACCTGCCGTCCTCTACCTGATACGCGCAGGTGGAGAGTGTGACCAGCTGATCTCCGTACCGGGCCGTCACGCCGGTGTCATAAGCGGACAAAGCCTTGACGCCGTCAATGTACTCGTCAAAGGATTCCTCATCGTAATACCCCGCGTAGGCGTAGTACTTGAAGGCATCTGAATTCTCAGGGAATATCTGCGAGTAGCCGGCGGCTATAATCTCATAGTCTTCATCGATCTCGGTGATCTTGCCGTCAGATGCGATATCGATCCTATCGAAGCGGAACGTCTTATGTTCCTCCCAAAACGCCTTATCCTCAAACTTCAGCAGATCATGGAACATGGTGCCGAATTTCATATGATGGCCGTAGATGAGCCAGTTCCAGGTGGAATACGGTGCGACGTACTTATCCCCGAATTTCACCGCGCCCGCGTCTCCTGCGTCCCGCGTTCTGGTCGCTCCGGCGATCACGCTGCCCGTATCGACAAATGGCGTTCCCGACTCAGAATGCTCCCCGTTAAAATCACGATGAAGATAATATTCCGGATCGTCCGCTTCGGTCTCCGCAACAGTCTGCATCACCGGATAGTCGATCTTGGTTCCCTCAATCTCTACCCATCCCACCAGGTCGTTGTTTTCGGCAAACACCTCGTCCAAACCGCGCTCTCTGGCATCGGCAACCTGATCCATGGTCTTCTCGGCGGACATATTGTCAAGCACATATTGCAGCACGTAGTACCCTGACCCGCAGAAGACAATGAGGCATATCACGATCAGTATTTTTCGTATCAATGGTCTAACCTCCTTATGAAAACCCCTTTTTTATGATAAAGCCGCGGCCACAACCGGCCGCGGCAATATTATATCACATGTCGCTTATTATTTCAGATCTTCCAGGCAGAACAGCTTGACGCCCTTTGATGTGAGCAGCTTGGCAGCCTTCTCCGCATCCTCGACCTTCATCATGATCACGGCTTCTCCGCTGAGAGACTGGATGGTGGAGTAAATATACTTCACGGCAATTCCGGCAGCCGCCAGAATCTTCAGTACCGCATTGAGCCCGCCCGGTCTGTTCTCTATGGTGACCGCAATCACGTTGGTGATGCTGGCGAGGAAATTGTTCTTCTTCAGAATATCCACCGTTTCCTCAGGGTTCTGAACAATGCATCTCAGGATGCCGTACTCTCCGGTTTCTGCAATTGTCGCAGCGTTGAGGTCAATACCGTTATCTTCAAGAACCTGCATAAGCTTGGCAAGTTTCCCCGTTTCGTTTTCAACGAAAACCGATACCTGTTTAACTATCATTACTCGAACCTCCTTCTGTCTTCAACTCTTACAGCTTTACCTTCACTTCTAGGCAGTGATCCTGCGTTGAGCAGTCTTACCTTACATCCGATCTGCAGTTCATCCCTCAGGGACCGCTCGATACGCTCCTTCAGGTTTTCGACGAAATCGATGTCATCGAATTCAAGCCCTTCGGCAAGTTCAACGAGCAATTCAATCGTGTCCGAATTGTGCTTTCGATCAACGATGATCTTGTAGTTCAACGTCAGTTCCTCGAACTTGTCAATGAATATTTCGAACGTCGATGGGAATACGTTGACTCCCTTGACGATGAGCATATCGTCGGTTCTGCCGAATACGCGGCTCATTCTTACTGTGGTTCTGCCGCAAAGGCACTTGCCTCTCTTCAGATAACAGATGTCTCTCGTTCTGTAACGAATCATCGGCGTGCCTGTCTTGCCCAGGGTCGTGAATACCAGTTCGCCGGTTTCACCGTCAGGCAAAGGCTTCAGCGTATCCGGATCGACGATTTCAGGATAGAAAAGGTCTTCCTGAATGTGCATGCCGTCGTTCATCTCGCAGCTGGTGGCAACTCCCGGGCCAGTGATCTCCGTCAGACCATATATGTCATGCGCCTTGATGCCGAGCCCCGCCTCGATCTTATCACGCATACTCTGCGTCCACGGTTCCGCTCCGAACAGTCCGGCTCTCAGCTGCAGGTCCTCAGGCTTGATCCCTGCCTTCTCCACTGCCTCGGCGATCGTCAGCGCATATGAAGGAGTACAGCAAAGCACATCGCTCTTCATATCCTGCATAAATCTGACCTGTCTGGCTGTGTTGCCTGAACTCATCGGCAGAACTGTCGCTCCGACAGTCTCAGCGCCAAGGTGCGCTCCGAGGCCTCCGGTGAACAGCCCGTAACCATATGCTACATGCGCCACGTCATTGGCTCCTATACCGCACATGGTAAGCCCTCTGGCGACAGCTTCTCCCCATATATCCATATCCACCTGGGTAAAACCCATAATCTTAGGTTTGCCGGTTGTTCCCGATGATGACTGGATCCTGATGATGTCTTTCATCGGCGCGGCGAACAGACCTGTCGGATAATTTGCTGCCAGATCTTCTTTCGTCAAAAATGGTAGAAACTGAATGTCCTCCAAGGTCTGAATATCTTCCGGTTTAACTCCCGCTTCATCCATCTTGGCGGCATAGTATGGTACATGTTCATACTCGTACTTTACCGAGGACTTAAGTTTCTCAAGCTGCAGCGCCCGCATCGTTTCGCGGTCCGCACATTCCATTTCTTTGTTCCAAATCATGTTAACTTCCTTTCGTTTGAATGCCGGCTCCTGCCGGCCTGATAACTTCCACAAGAATTTCCGGGCCAGAAGCTTACGCCTGCTGACCCATCATAAATGCATTCTTGTTCAACTCAACAAACTTAGGCTTAACATTCTCCTCTATAACTTTCATCCAATCTTCATTATCAAAAGGCAGTGCCTCAGATGCAGCTCCCAGCAGCACCACGTTGACCGCCTTGGTGCTTCCGCACTCGGATGCGATCTTCATGGCGTCAAATGCCTTGACGCTGCCGGCTGTATCTGCGATCACGCCGTCAATATCCTCCGGATATTCCGCCTGTCCCATGACGACGGGCATCGGGAAAATCTCCTGCGTATTGACGAACATCGCGCCATCTTTCTTAAGCTGCGGAAGCCATCTGTACGCTTCCAGCTTCTCGAATCCTATAATGATGTCAGCCTCTCCCTTCTCAATCAGAGGTGAACTGACGGATCCGTCGCTGATCTTCACATGAGTGACCACGTCGCCGCCTCTCTGGCTCATGCCGTGGACCTCGCTGAGCTTGACATCATAGCCCTTTGCCAGGGCCATATTCCCCAGAAGCACGCTGGCCAGTAGAGTTCCCTGACCGCCTACTCCTACGATCAATATGTTTTTATCCATGACTGCTTATTCCTCACTTCCCGCTGCGTCGATAGCATCGAACGGACAAACCTTCTGGCAAAGTCCGCAGCCTACACATCTGTCGGCAACCACTACAGGTCTTCCGTCTTCCTCCTCGATGGCAGGACATCCTATCTTCATGCATTGTTTGCAATTCTTACATCTGTCAGAAACGATCCTCGGAATATTCGTCTGCTTGACGATCATCGCGCAAGGTCTCTTAGTGATGATCACCGAAAGCTCATCCCTGGCCGTCTCTTCCTTGACGATTCTCTCGACTTCCTTCACATCAAACGGATCCACCTCTACGACGTGCTTTACGCCTACAGCCTTGGCAAGGGCCGCCAGATCAACCGCAGGAGCCGGTTCACCCTTCGCGTTCCTGCCGCTGGCAGGATTGTCCTGATGACCCGTCATCCCTGTGATCCTGTTGTCCAGGATGATCACCGTACCGGTGGACTGGTTATAGCACATGTTCAGAAGCCCGGTGATTCCTGAATGCAGGAATGTGGAATCGCCCAGCACGGCTACGGTATTGGACTTGTCACCCGTCGCCTTCTCAAATCCGTGGGCCATGGTGATGGATCCGCCCATGCAGAGCGTCGTGTCCATAGCCGATGTCGGCGGCAGAGCCGCCAGGGTGTAACACCCGATATCTCCAAAGACCGTAGTCTTTAATTTGCTCAGCACGTAGAACAGCCCCTTATGCGGACATCCCGCGCACAGAAGCGGCGGTCTGCCCGGAGCGTCTGCGATATCAGAAGTTCCCTTCGCGTCTTCCAGAGCGCTTTGCTCTGTTGCTACGCCGAACCCCTGTCGGATCATTCTGGCGCTGTATTCGCCCTGTATCGTAAACATATCTTTGCCACCGTAGACAGGGACGCCCATAGCCCTGATCTGTTCCTCCAGGAACGGATTTCCCTCTTCTATGACGTACAGTTTCTCAACTTCTTTCGCAAAATCCGCAATCATCTGCTTCGGCAGCGGATTGACCATGCCCAGCTTCAAGACGCTGGCATGAGGAAGCGCCTCTTTCACGTACTGATAACAAATGCCGCTGGTGACGATGCCGATTTTCCTGTCATCCAGCTCTACTCTGTTCAGCGCTCTGCAAAGCTCTCCTTCGCCCGCCATGAACGTTGCGGCGTCAGCTTCGATTTCATTTAATCGCTTCTCCTGGGCGATGTGCAGCTTTCTGGCCATGGCCGGCATGGCTACGTACTTCTGCATATCCTTGACGTAAGGGATATTCTCCCGTTCTTCCCGCTGACCCAGCTCCACGATTCCTCTGGAGTGTGAGATTCTGGTGCTGCTTCTCATGAGCACTACCGTATCGTATTTCTCACTTATGTCATATGCCAGTTTAATGTAGTCCTTACATTCCTGGGAATCGGCAGGTTCCAGAACCGGTACGCCGGCTCCTCTGCCGTGATATCTTGAATCCTGCTCGTTCTGTGAGGAGTGACAGCCGTTATCGTCGGCCACCAGCACAACCATGCCCCCTGTAACTCCCGTATAAGCAGCCGTAAAAAACGGATCCGCCGCAACATTGAGTCCAACATGCTTCATGCATGAAAGAGACCTGACTCCTCCGACCGAGGCGCCCATGGCTACTTCTACGCCTACCTTCTCATTTGGTGCCCATTCGACGTAGATCTCGTCGTATTTAGCCGCGTTTTCTGTTACTTCGGTGCTGGGTGTACCCGGATAGGAGCTTACGACCTTCACTCCGGCTTCATATGCGCCCCTTGCAAAGGCTTCGTTTCCCAGCATGATACGCTTCGTCATTTCTACTCTCTCTTTCCTTGATTAATCACAAATTTAGCCTACCACCAACCATGGTGGTTGTCAATATTATTTGTTGTTATGCAACAATAAATCGCAAAAAACTTTGTAGTTTTATATAATACATCCACAACTAAGCCGGGCGAATCTCGATGATTTCTTCGCTTTCACAAGCCGCCTGTATCAGCGCTTCGCAATCCAGCTTGCTTTCCGAATGGAGGATCCTGTCAAGCTTCGGCTTGGTTGCAGGATGTTTCGGCAGGAAAACCGTACAGCAATCTTCATAAGGCTCGATGGATTTCTCATATGTGCCGATTTCCTGCGCCAGCTCCATGATGTCGACCTTATCCATGCCGATCAGCGGTCTCATCACCGGCATCGTGACGGAAGCGTCAGTGACCACCAGCGCCTCGGCAGTCTGGCTTGCCACCTGCCCCAGATTTTCTCCTGTGATCAGCATATCGCAGTCTGTCTTTCGGGCCAGCCGCTCGGCGATTTTCATCATGAATCGCCTTACCAGGATCGTCGTCTCTTCTTCCGGACAATTCTGAACGATCTGCTCCTGGATCGGCAGCAGATTGATGACGTGCATCCTGAATCTGCCGCAATATGTAGCTACCAGGCTGGCCAGTTCCTCCACTTTCTCCTGCGCGCGCTGACTCGTATACGGGTAAGAATGAAAATGCACTGCCTCGATCAGCATTCCTCTCTTCGCCATCATCCAGGTGGCGACCGGTGAATCTATGCCTCCGCTGAGCAGCGTCATGCCTTTGCCGTTTGTTCCCAGCGGCAATCCGCCGTATCCCGGGATCTTGTCCTGATAGATATACGACAGATCATGTCTGACATCGACGAACAGCCTCACGTCGGGGTCATGTACGTCCACCCTGAGGACTTTGCAGCCTTTCAGGACCGCGGCGCCGATCTGTCTGGCGATATCCGGCGACTTCACCGGAAAGTTTTTGTCCGCCCTCTTCGCCTCGACTTTGAACGTCTTAATGCCTCTCTCCTCGATGGCCTCCAGCATGTATTCCACAGCCGTCCTGCCGATGGATTCCATGTTGCTTTCGCACTCCATAGCAGGGCTTATGGACGCCACGCCGAAGACTTTGCCGATTTCCTTAATGATGGCCTGCTTGTCCTGAGATTTGTCGGCTCTGACGTAAATCAGCCCCTCGTGTCTGTATGCGCGTACCCCGTCGAACTTCCTCAGAAGCTTCTTGATTCTCTCCAGAAGCATGCGCTCGAAATACGGCTTGTTCATGCCTTTGAGGGCGACTTCGCCGCACCTGACTATAAATATGTATTCGCTGTTCAGCGGTTTATTTTCTATGGTCTGTTCCATTGTCATCTAAAACTCCCCAGTCTTCTGAATCTCTTCACCGCTTCGATGGTTTTCTCTGCGGCAAACAGAATATCTTCTTCCGTGTTATATCGTCCCAGGCTGAACCTGATGGTTCCCTCTATGTCCTTATCGGACAGCCCCATGGCCTGGAGCACGTGGCTCTGGCCCTTTTTGTTCGATGAGCATGCCGAACCGGTGGAAACGTATATGCCGTCCTGCTCCAGCGTATGCAGCAGCACTTCTCCTCTGGTGCCTCTGAAGGTAACGCTCAGCAATACCGGGCAGCACATCCCCGGCTCTTCTCCGATTTCCTCGGGGCTGTTGATCACGATATCCTCAAGTTCTTCTGTCAGCGTCCTGCGCAAAAGCTCTCTGAGTGATCCGATTCTCTCCATCTCTGCTTTCCTGGATTTTGTGATGATCTCTGCGGCCTTCCCGATACCGGCTATGGCAGCCACATTCTCGGTGCCGGATCTCATCCCCGACTCCTGACCGCCGCCGATAATAAACGGCGGAACGTCTATTTTTTTGCCGGAAGGCCCTTTGCCGTTTCTGATCAGAAGGGCTCCGGATCCTTTCGGCCCGTAGATCTTATGACCGCTGAGCGATATGAGATCTGCATCCTGAGGCAAAGGCAGCTTGCCGAAACTCTGAACCGCGTCGCAATGCAAAAGCCCCGGCGCTTTTTTGGCCGCCATGACTTCTTTGATTTCCCGGATGGGCATGATGGTTCCGGCTTCGTTGTTCACATGCATTACGGTAACCAGTATGGTTTCATCGTTGATCGCTTCCCGCAGCTGATCCATGTCCAGTCTGCAGTTTCTGTCCACGCCCGCTTTCACCACATCGAATCCCTGCTGCTCCAGCCTTTTGCAGCACTCCAAAACGGCCGGATGCTCCACCGCAGTGGTGACGATCCTGTTGCCGCTTCGCTTCATGGCTTTGGCCGTTCCCAGCACGGCCATATTGTCCGCTTCCGTGCCGCCGGATGTGAATACCGCTCTGTAGTCAGCCCCGCAGGTGATGTTCTTTCTGGCTTCTTTCAGTATTTTCTCACTGTCCACGCCAAGCTGATAGAGTGACGAAGGATTTCCGAAGTCCTCCTCCATGCATTTCACCATGATTTCCGTGACCTGCGGGTATTGTTTTGTTGTCGCGCTGTTATCTAAATAAATCATCTGTAAATAGTTGAAAGGGCAACGCCAAACGCTGCCCCATTAAAAACCTTGAATCAATCTTAACTTTACTTAGCGTAGTCGATCGCTCTGGTCTCACGCACTACGTTGACCTTGATCTGACCCGGATATTCCAGCTCTGCTTCGATTTTCTTCGAAATATCCCGGGCGAGCAGTGCGATGGCATCATCTCCGACCTCATCCGGCTTGGCAATGATCCTGATTTCTCTTCCTGCCTGGATCGCGAAGGATGATTCTACTCCCGCCGTGGTGTTGGCGATTTCTTCCAGCTTCTGGAGTCTCTTGATATAGCTTTCGAGAGTCTCTCTTCTGGCGCCAGGTCTTGCCGCGCTCAGCGCGTCGGCTGCCGCAATCAGAACCGCTTCCATGGACTTTGGTTCGTAATCGCCATGGTGCGCCGCCATGCCATTGATGACCGCTTCGGATTCCTTGTATTTCTTCAGGACTTCCATGCCGATATCGACATGTGTGCCTTCTCTCTCGTGGTCCAGAGCCTTTCCGATGTCGTGAAGCAGTCCTGCTCTCTTGGCCAGAGTAACATCAAGTCCCAGTTCTCCTGCCATGAGGCCTGCCAGATGTGCGACCTCAATGGAGTGCTTCAGGACATTCTGTCCGTATGACGTTCTGTACTTGAGTCTTCCCAGAAGTTTTACCAGCTCAGGATGCAGGTTGTGAATACCCACGTCGAATGTGGCCTGTTCGCCTTCTTCTTTGATGATGGCGTTGACTTCTCTCTCCGCCTTCTGGACCATCTCCTCGATTCTGGCAGGATGTATTCTGCCGTCCACGATGAGCTTTTCGAGCGCTATTCTGGCGATCTCTCTCCTTACAGGGTCAAATCCTGAGAGGATGACCGCTTCAGGAGTATCATCGATGATCAGATCGATACCCGTAGCATTCTCGATGGCTCTGATGTTCCTGCCCTCACGACCGATGATTCGTCCCTTCATTTCGTCGTTCGGCAGCGGCACTACTGATACAGTAGATTCTGCTACATGATCGGCTGCACATCTCTGGATGGCTCCTGTGATAATCTCTTTTGCCTTCTTGTCTGCTTCTTCTTTCGCCTTACTTTCTATCTCTTTATACAGAACGGCCGCATCGCTTCTGGCTTCTACTTCCACCTTCTGAAGCATGATTTCTCTGGCCTGATCTACAGTGTAGCCTGAGATTTTCTCCAGTTCCAGGAGCTGTTTCTTCGCCAGCTCATCGATTTCTTTCTGTCTGTTGGAGATGTTTCTTTCCTTATTCGTTATGCTTTCTTCCTTTTTCTCGATGTTTTCGAGCTTTCTATCAATAGAATCTTCTTTTTGGTTCAGTCTCCTCTCTGCTTTGGAGATTTCGTTTCTTCTTTCTCTGATTTCCTTTTCTACTTCGTTTCGCCTTCTCTGGGCTTCTTCTTTTGCCTCCAAAACCAGCTCTTTTTTGATGTTTTCGGCGTTTTTCTCAGCGTCAGCGATCAGGTTCATCGCCTTTGCTTCCGCATTGCCAATTGTCTTTTCACCTATGGATTTACGTAATATATATCCAACTAACAGTCCTATAATAAGGGCTGCCAGGCATACTACTATCGGTAATATGACATGTGCCATTAAGACATCCCTCCTTTACTTCAATATTCTGTTTTCAAGATTCGATCTATCTCAACTAATTAGTAAGTATTTAAAAGTTAAAAGCATACACAATTATTGTATGCTTTTTTGCCTTCTATGTCAATATCTGGATATTATCCTGCTGACGATACTTTTGAAATTTTTCTCAATATATGTGCCTTTTTTGATGACGATCGGGATGCCTTTATTGGTGGATATCCTGATGTTGTCATCATCCTGTATCACGCCCACCAGCGGCCCGGAGAATATCTCCGCCACCACCTTGATGTCAGGCAGCAGGCCCTGGTTCATGAGGTCTACATTCACTTTATTGAGAACGATCCTGGTATCTTCTATGCCGTTGTCTATGATGTATCTTTCGGTGATATCCGCGTCTCTCACTGCCGCGATCTCCGGTTCGGTGACGATCACCGCCTTATCCGCGGGAGCGATGGATACATCCAGCATATCTCCGGTACCCGCCGGGCAATCGATGATGATATAGTCGAATATATTCTTCAGTTTATCGCAAAGCACCCTCATGTGAAGCTGGGTGATGTCTCGTTCGTCCTTACGCGGAGAAGCCGCCATAAAATACAGGGTCTCAAAACCGGCAACCTTGATCATTGCCTTGTTGATCCTGCATATCCCTGTCAGCACATCCATCAGGTTATATATCACTTTGTTTTCCATTCCCAGATACAGGTCCATGTTTCTTAAGCCCATATCCATGTCGATCAGCATGACGCGGTAACCGTATCTTGCCAGCGTCGCGCCCATATTGACGGAAAACATCGTTTTACCAGTTCCTCCCTTGCCGGAAGCCACCAGAATTACTTCACCCATTATTACAAAACTCCCTAAATACTTTACATATATTATTTTGCAATTATTTGGAAGTATAGTCAAGTGTTAATTGGCTGCTGGCTTTCATACTGACGAAGGTGCCATCCCCGATGATGATGTGATCGATTACCGGTATGCCCAAAAGCTCCCCGGCCCTTACCAGCCTGTGGGTCGTCTCGATATCTGCCTGGGACGGCTCCGGGCTGCCGCTGGGATGGTTATGCACCAGAATCACAGCTCCGGCGCTGCGCCGCACCGCTCTGACAAACACTTCTCTCGGATGTGTTTGCGAGGAGTTGAGATCTCCTATTGACACCTCGTCCTCCTCGATGATCTCTCCTTTGGAATTCAGAAGGACGCAGATAAAATGCTCTTTCTTCTCGTCCCGGAGCTTTTCCATCAGCATATCCGCGATATCCGACGAACAAGTCACTCCGGGGCCTTTGGTTCTGGGCAGGGCGGCGATTCTCCTGCCCAACTCCACCGCAGCCAGCACCTGACAGGTCTTGGCCTTGCCCATGCCTTTGACTGCAGTCAGCTCCTCGGGAGTGCACTCCGTCAGGAATCTGAGGCCCTGTCTGTTCAAGGTCATCAGTTCTGTGGCGAGGTCCAGGGCGGATTTCCCCGCCGCGCCGGATCTCAATATGATCGCCAGCAGTTCAGCCACAGACAGGCTGCTGCCTCCGCTTCGCAAAAGCTTTTCGCGGGGCATTTCGTACTCCGGCAGTTCCGTGATTTTCATCTCCAATCTCCTTTCACCGCAAAAGTGCGCATAAAAAATATCCCTTGTTGGGATATTTTAACACGGTTTCCAGTTATTGTAAATTACTAATGACCGCATCCACAACTTCTTCGATGCTCATGCCCGTGGAGTCCAGTTCAATCGCGTCGTCTGCTTTCCTGAGGGGATTCAGTTCTCTGGTCATGTCGTTGTGGTCTCTGGCCTTGATGTCAGCAAGGACCGCCTCGTAACTCTGCTGTTCGCCCTTTTCCTGCAGTTCTTTGAACCTTCTCTGCGCTCTTTCTTCGGCAGAAGCGGTCAGGTAGATTTTATACTCAGCGTCCTTCAAGACGTTGGTTCCGATATCGCGTCCATCCATGATCACGCTCTTCCTGCTGCCCATTCCCCGCTGTATGTCCACCAGCTTGGCTCTGACCGAAGGAAGTGCGGAACACTTCGAGGCCAGCATGGAAACTTCCGGTGTCCTGATCAGGGTGTTTACGATTTCGCCGTCGAGAATGATGTCTCCCGATACGAAATCGATATCCGTCTCAGCCAGCATTTTCTCCAGCGCCTCGCACTCTTCAAACGGGACGCCGTCTCTGTCCATCTTATATCCTACCGCACGGTACATCGCGCCGGTATCAATGTAATCTATGCCCAGCTTTGAGGCTACCGCCTTGGCTATGGTGCTTTTGCCCGCACCGCTGGGGCCGTCTATCGCTATTCTTATGATCTTGTCCATTACTTTGCTTCCTTCTTGCTGGTCAGGAGCTTTTCGACTTCCTGAACGAATGTATTGATGTCTGTGAACTGCCTGTATACTGACGCGAATCTGACATAGGCCACTTCATCCAGATCCTTGAGCCGTTCCATGACCAGCTCTCCGATGAAGGTGCTGTCGATTTCCTTTTCCATCATATTGTTCAGACCGCGTTCTATATCGTCTACGATTTTCTCCATATCCGCCAGAGACACCGGTCTCTTTTCGCAGGCTCTAATAATGCCGTTCAGAAGCTTATTCCTGTCAAAAGCCTGTCTGCTGCCGTCTTTTTTGACCACCATGAGGATCATCTCTTCGACCTTCTCGTAGGTGGTGAAACGCCTGCCGCACTGTTCGCACTCTCTTCTTCTCCTGATAGCTCTGCCGTCTTCTGTGTGTCTGGAATCTATGACTTTACTGTCTTCGTTCTCACAATAAGGACATCTCATGATTTATCCTCCCTATCATCAAATAGATACGACCGCTCGACCAAATTGTACTACATATAGTAAGATTTGCCAAGTAAAACCACCATGCTGTGGTGTCCGAATGCTGCCGCAATAAAGAACAGGTGGCATCCTCAAGATGCCACCTGAATCTCTATGTTTTATTATGAATCGCTAGTTTTTCTTGCATCCCATCGGAAGCTTAGCATATCCATCCTTATATTCGCCTGTTTCCAGTCTGTGGAAGTAATCCTGTACAGCTCTGGCAACAACGCCGTTGAGCAGAACCAGACCTACGAGGTTCGGCGCCGCCATGAGCGCGTTGAAGATGTCGGCTATTGTCCATACCTGGCTCAGCGTCAGGAACGGTCCGATAAATACGGCGAATATGTACAGCCATCTGTAAACCTGTACGGCTGTCTTGTTTCCGTTAAAGAGGTACTCACAGCATCTCTCAGCGTAGTAGTCCCATCCGAGGATAGTGGTGAATGCGAAGAACGCCAGGGCGCACATAACGACGAATGCACCGGCCGATGGTCCAAGCAGTCCCATGGAGAATGCGTCGATGGTTACCTGTGCTCCTTCATGACCATTTGCCAGAGCGTAGTCATAAGCTCCGGAAGTCATGATGACCAGACCTGTCATCATGCAGATGCAGATGGTATCGATGAATGTACCGGTCATGGATACGAGACCCTGTCTTACCGGTTCGTTCGTCTGTGCAGCAGCTGCTGCGATAGGAGCTGATCCGAGGCCCGCTTCGTTAGAGAAGACGCCTCTGGCAACGCCCTTAGTAATGGCCAGCCAGAATGCTCCGAATGCGCCGCCCGCTACAGCCTTTGCTCCGAACGCCATGGTGACGATATCAGCGACCGCCTGCGGAATCTCAGCGATGTTCTTGAATATGATGATCAGTGAGATAAGGACATAGGCGATTGCCATAAACGGAACGATGACTGATGTTACGGAAGCGATTCTCTTGATTCCTCCGATGATTACCAGCGCAGCGAAGAATGTTACGACTATCGCTACCGCTATCGTGATCATGGAGATCTCCTTGTCAGCGCCGATGGTAAACAGTGTAGGCGCCTGGAAGAATGTTTCCGCTGCTGATGCGATACCATTGATCTGTGTGATGGTACCGATACCAAAAGCTCCGGCGATACAACCGAATATGGCGAAGAGTTTGCCGAGCCACTTCGCGTTCCAGCCGTATCTTTCCTTGATGCCCCTTTCGATGTAGTAGAACGGACCGCCGAGATATCCGCCATCAGGGTTCTTCTGTCTGTAGATAACTGCCAGACATCCTTCTGAAAACTTCGTTGCCAGACCAACGCAGGCTGCGATGAACATCCAGAACAGCGCTCCCGGACCTCCAACGATGACTGCCGTCGCTACACCAACGATGTTTCCTGTACCAATAGTTGCGGAGAGTGCTGTTGCCAGGGCTCCGAATGAAGTAACTTCGCCTGCGGCTCCGTCTTCATTTCTGACCATGTACTTCAGCGCTCTGCCGAGCTTGCTGAATTGCATTCCCTTCAGTCTGATCGTAAGCAGGATACCGGTTCCCATAATCAGGACTAATAGCGGTACGCCCCATACAAACGAATCAACTGCGTCTAAAAATTGTGTGATCATTGCGTTTGTCTCCTTCTTTCAACAAAAATATAATTGCGATGAAATAATAAATAATAAAAAAGTCGATAATAATGCTATTAACGACTTTCCGGAGAGGTACAAATACAAATAATTGTGGTTAAACTATCTGCTCTGTCCTTTTGCCTGAGAGATTAACGCCGGCTGCCTTCTCGGCATGCAGTCTGACGCGTACACCTTCGGCGCTCAGGATGGATTTCCTGAGACTCTCCAGAGAATCATAGTTCATATTGTCCGCCGCTCTAATAAGCAAACTAATCAGCCGGCGTGGGCAACCTATAAACTTACAACCTCATGATAGCACACCATATTGTACCTTTCAACAATGTGGAGCGAAAATATTGTATACACTGCGGTACTATCTTGCTTTTTTATTTTCTGAATTTTCTTATTTTATATTGGCCTTATCCAAGATCAGGTCCAGCACTTTTTTGTACAAAAGCTGAATATCTACGTATTCGTCCATGGTCCTTCCTGTCTGCTGCAGTATATTCTCCTCAGTATAGCCCTGACCTTCGAATTGTGTGATCATCTCGTCCTTTTCCTCGTCTGTGTATGATAACTCTTCATCCTCAGCGATCTTCAGTATGATGAGTTCCTGCTTGACACGGAGCTTGCTGCTCTCGGCATTTGACAGGTCAAAGGCCTTTTCGTCAGCGAATCCATACTGGGCCAGGACCTGGGATCTGGTGACGCCGTATTCCTCAGCCAGATCACTCATTTGCTGGTCATTGAACTCCATATAGTGATCCACTTCCTCCTGAGGGTATTTCTTGACTTTGGAATCGCCTACGACCTTATCCCAGAGTTCTTCTTTTTGCTTGTTTACAGCCTCTTCCCTTTTGCGTGTTTTGATGTTTTCTTTGATGGCCTTCTCGTACTGCTTTTTATTGTTGAAATCGCCCTGAGATTTGACAAACGCCTTGTCATATGCAGGGATCCGGGCCCTTGTTGCAGAATTCACATTGACCGTGAATACCGCGGCCTTTCCCTGCAGCTGCTCTGCGTTGTAATCTTCGGGGAACGTCACTTCTACCTTTACTTTTTTATCTCCTACCCTTTTACCGATAAGCCCGTCTTCAAATCCCGGTATAAATTCGCCGCTTCCCAGCTTCAGGTCGTGTCCCTGCGCTGATCCGCCCTCAAACTTTTTGCCGTCTATCCTGCCCGTATAATCGATGTTTGCCGTGTCCCCGTTTTTCAGCTTGGTGCCTTGCTCCAGTTCAACATCTTCGGCTGCCGCTTCGCGGGCGGAAGCGATCTCCTGCCGGATCTCCTTCTTGCTGACGCTGACTTCTTTTTTGTCCACATAGAGTCCTTTGTAGTCGGCTACTTTGATGTATTCGTCCAGATCATATCCGCTGTACGGCTCCTCTGTGTCACCGCACGAGGTCAGCGACATCATCCCCGCGATGGTAATGAGGCAGATTACTAAGATTCCCAATTTCTTTTTCATGCACGTTCTCCTTTGATCAACGCTCTTCTTTATCATTTTCCCTGTCCGGCTCGATCTGTATTTTATTCGGATGATCGATTTTATTATACCAGTTATTGCGCTGTATCCACATACTGATGGCATCGTTTACCGCCTGGACTTCCGTTTTGAAATCGTCAGCCGAGACCTTGCGGGCATTGTTTCCCATGATGATCATCTGCTCCAGCCTGTCAGACGTGGCGACGCGCACGCTGTATTTTTTGCCCGCCAGCTCGTACGTCGTCCGCTCGATATATGTGTCGGCAGTTTCCGCTTCCTTGGTATAAACGATCGTTATGTTGTCGTTTTTTTCGATGTGCCTTTCGCCGCCTCTGACTTTGTACGCGTCAAATACCAGGATCAGATTACATCCGTTATATCCCTGATAATTCGACAGGATCTCTATCAGCGCCTCTCTGGCGCTGTCTATATTGACCCGGGACAGTTCCCTCAGTTCCTCCCATGCGAATATGATGTTATATCCGTCCACGAGGAGATATTCCGGAAGCTTTTCCGCCGGTTTTGTTTTTCTCTTTTCCGGAGCCAGCGTCCTGGCTTCAATGGCCGGCTTTTTCTTGGATTCTTTTTTGAGCCGTCCGTAGGTCATCTCGAAGATGCGCTCAAGCTCCGCGTCATCGGCTCCTCCGCCAGGCCCCATGCTGCCGCCGCTGAAAACCCTCGCTTCATTCCCTTCGGTCTGCCCTGTTTTTAGCTGGGGTTTCACATGCATCATGTCATCCGCTTCATCCCACGGCACATTATGTCCCGCCCCGTGAGAACAGAACACGGAATCCGCAGGATCATCCACATCTCTATCCGGATCATATCCCATCTCCCCGATCACCCGATCTGCGTCGTGACACTCATCGTATCCGCAAAAGCCGCAGGTCAGATGGCCGAAGCCTTTGGTGTAGGACGCCACGGCGGACGCATAATCCCGCATCTCTGACACGGGAGCTCTGCCTGTAAGAATCCCGCCTGCGGATTCATACAAGACGCCGCCCATTCTCTGCACATCGGACATCGCTCTGCCCGCCTGATCCGGCGGTATCTGCAGCGTAAACTCATACCAGGGTTCCAAAAGCACCATTTGCCCCGCGGCGAGGCTTTTGCGAAAGCCCTGTCTGAGCGCCCTGTATGTGGCCTGCCGGAAGTCTCCGCCTTCCGTATGCTTCAGGTGAGCTCTGCCGGCTATGATGGTGATTTTGATGTCGGTGACAGGAGATCCCGTAAGCGTTCCCGCGTGCTCCTTCTCGGACAGATGTGTCGTGATGAGTCTCTGCCAGTTTCGATCCAGCTCATCCTCCGGACAATCCGAACCGATCACGATTCCCGATCCCCTCGGCAGCGGTTCCAGAAGGAGGTGCACCTCCGCGTAATGCCGCAGCGGCTCGAAGTGCCCCGCGCACAAAACCGGCTCAGCGATAGTTTCCTTATATGCGATGCGGCCTTCACCGAAGGTGACGTTCATGCCGAATCTCGTTTCTATGATTTTGCTTAAAACCTCCAGCTGCACCTGTCCCATGAGGCGCATCTGGATTTCCTGCGTTTTCTCATTCCACTCCACTCTGAGCTGAGGATCCTCTTCCTGAAGCTCCTGCAGCATGCTGAGAGCTTTGTGCGGATCTGCTCCCTCCGGCAGTCTTACCCCGTAAGACATGGCCGCTTCCAGTTCGCCGCCTCTGCTGCTGCCGTCATCCGGCAGCGTTTGTCCCGCATACGATCCTTTGAGCCCGGTAACGGTACAGACCATACCGGCTTCCGCTTCATCACAGGAGGTATATTTGTCACCGGAATACGCCCGGATCTGGTTGATTTTTTCGTCCTGGTCAAGTCCCGTATCCACAGACATCCTCGGCCTGAGCCTTCCGGATGTGATTTTGATATGGGTGAGCCTTTCGCCCTGTCTGTCTCTCGTGATCTTAAAGACTCTGGCTCTGAAGTCTTCTGACGCTCCGCCCTCGTACTGATCGATGCAGTATCTGTCCAGTCCCGAAAGGAGTTCCTCTATACCTCTCATCTTCAGCGCCGATCCGAAATAGCACGGTGTCAGGCATCTGCCGGCTATGGCCTTTGCGATAGCCGCATCCGAAATCGTCCCCGCTTCCAGGTACTCCTCCATCGCCGCTTCACTGCACATCGCGATCTCTTCGGGATCCGGATGTCTGAAATCCACGAACTCCCCTGCCAGGCGGTCTCTCAATTCCGCCAGAATATCTTCTTCGGCTTTGCGGGCGGCATCATCGCCGTCCCGTTCCCAAAGATCCATTTTGTTGACGAACACAAAGGCCGGAATGTTGTATCTGTCCAGAAGCTTCCAAAGCGTCAGCACGTGACCCTGGACTCCTTCCCTGCCATTGATCACCAGGACCGCGTAATCCAAAACCTGCAGCGTCCTCTCCATCTCCGCGCTGAAGTCCACATGTCCCGGAGTATCCAGCAAGGTCACATCAAAAGACGGCAGACTGAACCTGGCTTCCTTGCTGAAGATGGTGATTCCCCGATTCCGTTCCTGCTCGTCAGTATCCAGGAAAGCGTCCCCGTTATCGACCCGTCCCGCCTGCCTGATGACGCCGCTCTCAAAGAGTATCCCCTCCGAAAGTGTCGTCTTGCCGGCGTCGACGTGGGCCAGTATTCCGATTGTGATTTTACCTTTTTTGACCATGGTATGATTATATCACAAAGCCGGCGCGGGATAATCTAAAAAAACGGGGTTTCCGTCTGACATGCAGTCCGGAAATCCCGTTTCCTACTTCTTATTTATTGTTTTTCAAAATTGATTTTGACATCCATATACTCGACGGTAAGGATCCCGTCATGATCGGTAAATTCGAAACCATCCTTGCCATCTGTGATGGCAGGGCCTTTGTCTTTCGGCTCCCACTCACAATTATCCGGGTCATCATCAATGCTGACGGTACATGTGCCATCCGCATTGAACGTCACCGTGAACTCACCGACGACGTCCTTCGTGTCCATCTCTACGCCATCATACTCGCAAGTGGTCGCTGCCCAGGTTCCGACGTACTCGCTGTCCGCGTACTTCTCGGCGCCGGTATCCGAACCGCACCCCGAAAGGCACATGGCAAATACCATGACCATGGCGAGGCATATGGCTATGAATGTTCTATCAGTTTTTTTCATTTCGGGTCAGGCCTCCTTACAGAGCCTTCTTTGCCGTCTCACACAGTGATGTGAACGCTGCAGGATCATGGATTGCCATCTCTGACAGCATTTTTCTGTTGATGTCGATGTTTGCTGCCTTAAGTCCGCCGATCAGCTTGCTGTAGCTCATGTCGTTCATTCTGGCTGCAGCGTTGATTCTGGCGATCCAAAGTCTTCTGTAATCTCTCTTCTTATTCTTACGGCCTACGTATGCTGAACGGAGAGCTCTCATCGTAGCAGGCTTAGCTGCTCTGTAAGTGCTGTGCTTTGCTCCGTAGAAGCCCTTAGCCATCTTTAAAACTTTTTTATGTCTCTTATGTGCGTTTACACCTTTTTTTACTCTTGCCATTTTCGTACCTCCTTACTTGCTCAATACTGCCTTGATTCTCTTAAGATCAGCGCTGGTTAATGTAGTTGCCTTCCTCAGGCCTCTCTTTCTCTTCTGGCTCTTCTTAGTAAGGATGTGGCTCTTATATGCTTTATTTCTCTTTACTTTTCCTGAACCTGTTACTTTGAATCTTTTGCATGCACCTCTGTGCGATTTCATCTTGTTCTTTGCCATTGTTGCCTCCTATATGAATTTTAATTTATCTATCGCTTTTTGGGGAAAGTATCATGGTGAGACTTCTCCCTTCGAACTTAGGCTTTCTGTCCATTTCGCCTACTTCCGATACGGCCTCAGCGAATTTTTCCATCACTTCCTGGCCCCTTGCGACATAGTCACGTTCTCTGCCTCTGAATCTGAGGCTGACTTTCAGTTTGTTGCCATCCTTAAGGAACTTCGCTCCCGTCTTGGCCTTGACCATGATGTCATGGTCTTCGATAAATGTAGAAAGTCTGATTTCCTTTACCTGTGTAGTATGCTGTTTTTTCTTTGCTTCCTTTTCTCTCTTCTGCTGCTCATACTTATATTTGCCGTAATCAAGGATCTTACAAACAGGTGGTTCTGCCTTAGGCGCTATGCAGACTAGATCAAGCTTTTTCTCTTCAGAGAGATCAAGAGCTTCCTGCCTGCTCATAATGCCAAGCTGGTTACCTTCGTTGTCGATAACTCTCAGTTCTTTTGCACGAATCTCTTCGTTTATTAATGCTTCTTTAGCGATTGTTCTGCACCTCCATACGGTTTGAATAAATACGGTTATACTTACGGTCCAAAATAAAAACTGCGGACGCAAAAGCATCCGCAATCATTACAAACTCATCAGAGATTGATATCGATTATCGACCCGGGCGCCCGTGCTCCCAAGGTGAGAAGCGGATAACTTCTGCTTTCTACCTCATGTAGTGTATCATCGTTTCTCCTGCATTGCAAGGATTTTTTATGACAAATTAACGCAAAGCCTGCTGCGGGTCCCCATAAGATGTCCGCGCCCTCGATTTATCCACTTGAAAGTATCTCTTCCATAAATTATAATCTACTTGATACAATTTTGTATCGCTTACTTTCATCCGGAATGCTACTTATTATATGGGTATCAAATACGTAGACAAAAAGCTCGGACGCTTCGTGATCGTCGGGATCATCAATACTCTTGTGGGTATGGCTATCATGTTTGGTCTGTACAATCTGGCCGGCTGTTCCTACTGGCTGTCATCCGCCGCCAACTATTTTCTCGTAAGCATACTGAGTTTTTTTATGAACAAATATTTTACCTTCGGATATAGAGGAGATATGGCAGGCAGCGCCCTGAGATTCGCGATCAATATTGCCGCGTGTTATTTGCTGGCCTATGGCATAGCAAAGCCTTTGGCCCTGGCCATCATTCCCGGCAGCCTCAGGTTTCAGGAAAATATCGCAATGCTTGTGGGTATGTGCCTTTTTACCGGATTCAATTATCTCGGTCAGAGACTATTTACATTCAGAGGAAATAACAATGAAGGAAATTGAAAGCACGATAACGATCAACGACCTCCTGCCGATATTCGACTGTGTGACAGACGCTATCTTTATCGATGACGGCAGCGGCATATGCCACTGGTGCAACGACGCCTGCGAGGATATGTACAATATCAACATCGAAGAAATTCAGGGCAAAACCGTGGATGAACTGGAGAAACAGGGAATATTCAGCCCGTCCGTCACCAAACGCGTTCTGGATGAGAAACGTGAAATCACCATCATGCACAGAAATCGCGACGGCAAAATGCTGCTCACCACCGGTACCCCGATATTCGATGCGGAAAGCGCCGGCAGGCAGATTTCACTGATCATCACGACCTCCAGAGACATCACCCAGTTTTCGCAGACCAGCGGCGATTCCCGCCCCACCAAATCGATTCTGGGTGCGTCCCCGTTCAAAAGCACGGAGCAATACGATCCTGCCAATGCCAAAAAAATCATCGCCCGCAGCGAAGCGATGCAAAACGTGATGATGCTGGCAAAACGTCTGGCTTCCGTTAATACGACCGTTCTCATTACGGGGGAATCAGGCGTCGGCAAAGGCCTCATCGCCAAGACCCTCCACGACGAAGGCAACAGATGGAAAGGGCCTTTTGTCACGGTTAACTGCGGAGCGATACCGGAAACACTGATTGAATCGGAATTGTTCGGATACGTCGCCGGCGCATTCACCGGTTCCCGTTCCGGAGGCAAGAAAGGTCTGTTTGAAGCCGCCCAGGGCGGAACGATCTTCTTAGACGAAATCTCGGAACTGCCGCTGAATCTGCAGGTCAAACTGCTGCAGGTCATACAGGAGCGTCAAATCACGCCCGTCGGATCCACCGAAGCCATCCCTGTTGATGTCAGGATCATATCCGCCACCAACAAAGATCTGGAAGTCCTGGTCAAGGAAGGCAAATTCCGAGAGGACCTCTATTACAGACTTAACGTAGTACCGATCAGCGTCCCTCCTCTTCGCCAGAGACATGACGATATCCTGCCGCTGATACGGCTCAATCTCGCCAAGTTCAACAAAAACCTGGGAGAAAACAAAACCATAAGTTCAGATGCTCTGTCCATACTGATCAAATACCCGTGGCCGGGCAACATACGCGAACTGCAGAATATCGTAGAACGACTGATCATCACCACATCCCATGATGTGATCAGCTCTGATGATATCTTCGAATTCATCAAGAAGGACGCGGATCAAAACACATCCTTTTCTCTGGATCTGTCCCTGGCGGCGGCCATGGAACAGGCCGAAAAGGAGATCCTCCGGCAGGCCCTGGATAATTACAAGTCCACCAGAGCCATCGCCAAGGTACTGCAGGTAAGCCAGCCGACAATCGTCAGGAAACTCAACAAATACGGCCTGACAAAAGCATAGGCACAATATGTGCGATACGTTTTTGTATCAGTGATACATTTTTGTATCATGGTCCTCTAGCCGTGACTTTTCAACGGTTCGGGAGAGGTTGTTAAATTAACATCAAAATGCGATACAATTTTGTATCGCATTTCTTTTTTGCACTTTATCGCCCTGCATCGGGTGCTGAAACGAGTTGTTGCAAGAAATCGTTGAAATTTCAACGGTTATCGGCCATTTGCAGTGTTTTTCACTGTTTTGACACCTGGTCTTCATTTATTTGGCACAGCCTTTGCTTAACATTATAGGCGAAGATTAGATTTGACTATGATAATCTAAAGTTAATTCTTTTTATAAGGAGGAAATTAGAAAATGGCATCAACACCAGAAGAAAGAGCTGCTCGCAGAGTCGAAGCAGAAAAGTACGTTGCAGGATTAGTAGAAAAAGCTAAGGTAGCTCAGGCTGTTGCTGAGAAATTCACTCAGGAAGACGTTGACCTGATCACTGCTGCTGTAACTTACAACCTCACTAAGCCGGAAAAGGCTAAGAAGTATGCAGAAATGCTGGTAGAAGAATCCGGCATGGGTATTGCTGAAGACAAAGTCGGCAAGATCTATGGTAAAGTTTGGGGTTCATACATCAAGATGAAGGACAAGAAGTCTGTAGGTCTCGTAGATGACGCTCCATCAGGCGGCCCTGGAATCACAGCTTATGCTAAGCCAATGGGCGTTATAGCTGGTATCATGCCTGTAACAAACGGCGAAGCTACTCCTATCGTTAAGTCAAACATGGCTCTGAAGACAAGAAACGCTATCATCCTGGCTCCACACCCTAAGTGCAAGAAGCTCAACGTTGAAATCGTTAACGAGATCAGAGCTACTCTGAAGAAGCTTGGATATCCAGAAGATCTGGTACAGACTTGCGATCCTGAACACGTAAATCTGGAAACTTCACAGGAACTGATGAAGCAGTGTGACTTCATCCTGGCTACAGGCGGCGAAGCACTGGTTGAAACTGCTTATTCATCCGGTACTCCAGCTATCGGCGTAGGCGTTGGTAACTGCTGCTCAATCGTAACAGGCAAGACTCCTATGGCTGAAGTTGCTGACATGATCGTAACTTCAAAGAAGTATGATAACGCTACTTCATGCTCAACAGAAAACAACATCATCGTATTCGAAGACTGCTTCGATGAATTCGTTAAGGAAATGGAAGCTCACGGTGCTTACATGTGCAACGCTGAAGAAGCCGAAAAGCTGAAGGTTACTATGTGGCCGAACACTCCTAACGATCACGTACTGAACAGAGCTATCGTTGCTCAGAACGCTGAAAAGATCGCTAAGCTGGCTGACATCAAGGTTCCTGCAGGAACTACAGTTCTGATGGCTATGGAAGAAGGCGCCGGACTGGATCACCCATTCGCAGGCGAAAAGCTGTCACCTGTATCAGGCGTACAGAAAGTTAAGGATCTGGACGAAGCTATCGCTCTTATCCAGGATATCCTGAACTACCAGGGCAAGGGCCACAGTGCTGGTATCCACACTAACGATCCTGAAGATGTTAAGAAGATCGCAGAAGTACTGCCAGTAACTAAGATCGCTGTTAACCAGCCACAGTGCCTGACTAACTCAGGTGGTTGGAACACTGGATTCCCTGTATCCATGACTCTGGGATGCGCTACTTGGGGCGGCAACAGTGTATCACACAACGCTACTTACAAGGATCTGCTCAACTACACTTACGTTTCAGAAGCTATTCCTAACTGGAAGCCTGAAAAGGTTGAAGACTTCATCGATGCAGATGTAATCGCAAAGGTTGACGCGTAATCGATTTACTTGTAGCAGTGTATTAACAAAAGGAGATTTTAAAATGTCAGCAATTAAAGATAAAGATTTAAAGTATAATCTTCATTCATGGTCAGCTCAGGGCAAGCTGGACCCTATCGTTGTAACCAAGGCTGAAGGTATCTACTTCTGGGATGAGGACGGCAAGAAGTATGCAGATATGTCATCACAGCTGGTAAACTCAAACCTGGGACACGGAAACAGGGCTATCATCG
>JAUMVD010000032.1 GCA_030530285.1 Bacillota bacterium
ATCCGCATAAAAAAATGGTAAAACACACAATAAAACTATGCGGATAGAATTTTTTTGAATGCATTTCATAGTTTGCCAAAAAATGATTGCAAATCAAGGGCTCATTTATGCGGATCTCATTTTCACAAATGCATTTCATAGTTTTTGTGGACTGCCGGGAGAAGTGAGACCGTGTTTAAAGTGTGACGGCTGTACTGCGGGAATCAATTTAATTTCCCGGCAAAACAATCGTTTTATAAGGACAAGTAGTATATAATTGATAGAAAAGATGCGATTGATAAAAACGTGCAATTCAGATAAGGAAGTGAGGCAGATGAAAAAAATACTTACGATTCTGATTTCCGGGATCATGCTGATGTTTATATCTGCTTGCGGTGATGGGCCGTCCGGAGACGTGGCTGCCGGTGAATGGGAAGTATCCTTTTCACAGGAAGCGGAACTGCCGGATGACGCGCAAGTAGCCTTTGATAAGTTTATGGGAGATTATGACGGAGATCTCGCTCCTGTAGCGTACATAGGGAAACAGCTGGTTGCGGGCACGAATTATGCGTTGATCTGTTATGATAAACAAAATGATATGCTCAAGTCGGTTTGTATTTATGAAGATCTCAGCGGCGAAACACCAGAAACCACCGTCAAGGATTTAGATTTTTCGAGCCTGACAGAGGACCGCGGTGCAGATCCGGAAGCAAATTTGGCAGGAGGATGGGAGGTTCCCGAGAATTACACTACGATGGAACTGCCGGAAGAAGCCGCGCAGGCGCTGGAGCAGGCAGCCGGAAAACTGGACGGCAACGAGTTGATTCCGATGGCGCTTCTGGGGACGCAGGTCGTAAATGGCAACAATTACGCGATTCTTTGCCACAGCGCAACCGTTACCAAAACTCCGGAAACAAGCGTGCAAGTCGTAACGGTATATGAAGACATGGACGGAAACGCAGAGATATCGAACATATATACGATTGACCCAGGGGAATGGAATCAGTGAGATACGGCGCAGTTGTACACACGTTTTTAGTAAAACACCCTGAATATGTGGATGATTCCACATATTCAGGGTGTTTTAGTTAATTGTTGTTGATAACCAGGATGCTGTTGTTGATAGCTGTATTGATTTTCCACAGGTTCTGCCACTTAAGTACAAAATGTTGTTGAAAGCGTTTCAGATCTTCAACAAGAAACGGCTATCCTTGAGCATATTCGTGGAACATTCCACGAAAAGCGTGGCCTGTCGTGGATTCCTGTGGATTGAGTCTAATAGACCCGGCCTGCGCGCAGTGTCCCGAAGGAACGGCGGCTGGTTACAGCCGCTTTGCTTTTTTCAGGAATGCCACATAGCCGCGCTTGGTTTCGTAGACATCGGCCTTGCTGGTCGCTTCGAACGGCGCGTGCATGTTGAGGACGGCAACGCCGCTGTCGATAACATTCATGCCGTAGAGGGCCAGAATATAGGCGATCGTACCTCCGCCGCCAAGGTCAACCTTACCCAGCTCGGCAGTCTGGAAGTTCACATCCTCTTCTGAGAATATCTGCCTGAGGTGAGCCAGATACTCGGCGTTTGCATCGTTGGATCCGGACTTGCCGCGGGCGCCGGTGAACTTATTAAATACCATGCCGTTTCCCAGGAATGCGGCATTTTTTTTATCGAAACTTCCCGCATAAGTCGGATCAAAAGCGCTGCTCACATCAGAGGAAAGCATGGTGCAGTTTGCCAGACAGCGTTTCAGCAGCAGTTCACTGTAATCCGTGCAAAGCGCTATGACCTCGGCAACCGTGTTCTCGAAAAACTTAGACTGCATCCCGGTGGCGCCCACGCTGCCGATTTCCTCCTTGTCCACGAGGATGCAGCAGGCGGTGCGGCTGACATCAGGCACCTCCAGCATAGCCTGATACGAAGTGTACGCGCAGACGCGGTCATCCTGTCCGTAGGAGAGGATCATGCTGCGGTCGAAGCCCGCCTCTCTGGCTCTGCCGGCAGGGACGACTTCCAGCTCCGCGGAAACGAAATCATCTTCGTCAATACCGTAATCGGCCTTCAGCACTTCCAGGACACCGGCCTTGACCGGGTCCTTCGGGCCGTCATCTTCGGAAACTTTAACGGGGCGATTGCCGACGATGATATCCAGCGCTTCGCCTTCGATGACCTTCGCGGCTTTCTTTTCCATCTGTTCTGCCGCCAGGTGAATGAGAAGATCCGAAACAAAGAAGACCGGATCATCCGCCTTCTCGCCGATACAGATCTCCACAGCCGTTCCGTCCTTTTTGACGACCACACCGTGAAGCGCCAGCGGAATCGTGACCCACTGGTACTTCTTGATGCCGCCATAGTAGTGGGTGTCCATCAGGGCGAAACCGCCATCCTCATAGAGCGGCTGCTGTTTCACGTCCATTCGCGGCGAGTCGATATGCGCGCCCAGAATGTTCATGCCGTTTTCGATAGGGTCAGTCCCCATGTTGAACATGACCACGGATTTATTCATATTTATGCGGTAGATCTTGTCGCCGGGTTTCAGAGGCGTGCCGCTGGCGATATATTCATCCAAAGGCTGATAGCCCGCGGCTTCGATATCTTTCTTGATGATTTTGACGCACTCTCTTTCGGTCTTGCCGCTGCTCAGAAAGTCCATATATCCCTGACAGAAATCGTGACATGATTTGCTCTGCGATTCTGTGTACTTTTCCCATGTATTATCTTTTTGCATTTGATGCCTCCTTGTATGAATTGGTTAAATGTTTTATCATATTATATCATAATTATTAGTAAGCAAAGGTCAGTATATGATCTCAACGAGAGATAAAATCAAAGGCAGAGCGTTTCTGCTGATAGCAACAATAATATGGGGAACCGCGTTCATTTTCCAGAAGATGGGGATGGACCACGTGGGTCCGTTTACCTTCGGGATATTCAGGTTTTGCCTGGGAGCGCTGGCGCTGCTTCCGGTGATCTGGATTGCGGATGGCATCGCCCGAAAGAAGCAGCGCGCCAAAACCATCGTCCCATTCAATGACAAAACACTGTTGGTGGGCGGCCTGCTGTGCGGGGCGGCGAATTTCGTTGCCGGATCACTCCAGCAGGTAGGTCTGGTGTATACCACCGCAGGCAAGGCGGGATTCATCACGTCTTTGGATATCGTCATCGTTCCGCTGCTGATGCTTACGATGAAGAGAAAGGTCGGACGAAACACCTGGATCGGCATCGCCATGGCATGCGTCGGACTGTGGCTGCTTTGCATCAAAGAGGGGTTTTCCATTCAGCTGGGAGACGGGCTCGTGATCGGCTGCGCCTTTGGATACTCGTTCCAGATCCTTTTGATCGATTATTACTCCGAAAAGACGGATCCGATCAAACTGTCATTTGTAACCTTCATGATAGCCGGGATCATGTCAGGCATCGTGGCGATATTCGCGGAAACCATCAGACTGCAGGACATCCTGGACTGCGCGATACCGATCCTGTACGTGGCGCTGCTGGAAGTCTGCGTCGCCTTCACACTGCAGATCGTGGGACAGAAATATACGCCGCCGGCACTGGCAGCGATCATCATGAGCATGGAATCGGTTTTTGCAGCTCTTTGCGGAGGTGTCTTCCTGCATGAAGTCATGACGGGCAGGGAAATCGCAGGCTGCGTAATCATGTTTACCGCGTTTATCCTCAGTCAGCTGCCGGACAGACAGAAAGCAAAGGCAGGAAGCCAAACGTAGACAGGGCAGGGAACAAGAAAATGATCAACAGTTTAAAAAACAAATTCTCCAATATCAGGCGAGCGGCGCCGTGTTTCCTGCGGGCAAAGTTCTACCGAAAGTATCCGGATGAACGGAAACGTATCTTTGTGATCGTCAATTCTCTGGGCGGCGGCGGCGCGCAGAGAGTCGCCACCATCGTGGCAAGCGGTCTGAGCGAGAAATACAATGTGACTCTGGTCATCGGGAAGAAACGGGAAGTAGAGTATCCGGTCAGCGATAAGGTTGAAGTTCTGCGGATTCCTATAGAAAATCTGACCAGAGACTCGATGATTCAGTATATGAAAATACTGAAGCGTGTTAGAAAACCTGCCGCCTGCATATCCTTTATGTTCGACGGCAACAGACTGAATCTCAGCGCTGAGGGCCCGGGCAAGGTGATCTGTTCCGAGAGGAACAACCCCGTGAAGAAAAATCCGCAGCGGTTTCCGGAAACCGTTGCCCAGTATGAGAAGGCGGACCATGTCATCTTCCAGTCAACGACGGTAAGAAATCTATACGAAGAAGACATCAGGGCCCGCAGCACCGTGCTGCCAAATCCGGTAAACATATCCTGCGAGGCAGACGGTGTCAGCAGAGAAAAAATCGTAACGGTAGGCAGGCTTCATGAGCAAAAGAATCAGGCCATGCTGATCAGAGCCTTCGCAGGGTTTCTAAAGGATCATCCGGGCTATGAACTCTCCTTATACGGAGACGGGGAGTTGAGAGAGGATCTGGAGAAGCTGGCGCGAGATCTTGAAATCGCAGGCAGCGTGGTATTTCACGGCACAGTAAAAGACATTCCGGCGCATATTAAAGATGCCAGAATGTTCGTGTTATCATCGGATTATGAGGGCCTTTCCAACGCTCTGCTGGAAGCCATGATGATGGGACTTCCGTGCATATCTACAGCATGCGAGGGCTCAACAGATGTGATCCAATCAGGAGAAAACGGGATCCTGATTCCGGTGGGCGACGAGGATGCGCTAGAATGCGCCATGCGCCGCCTGGCAGATGACGATGCCTTCAGGAAGCAACTGGCTGCTGCCGGCAAAAGAACAGGTGAAGCATTCTCATCGGAAAACGTAATCGCACAATGGGAGAAAATGATCGAGAGCGTTCTTTGAACGCTCTCGTATTTCGATCAGTTCTTGCGGAAGATGCTTCGGTCTTCCACCTGGGACATTCCCAGTTTCTCAGGATTGCGCACGAATTCTGAGTGTTTGTTTTTCTCATCATCATCAGCGGAGACGAACAAAAATCCGCCGCTTCGAAGCGAGTCTGCGAACCTGACGTGAATACTGTCGATTACATCGATGGAGAAGAACTTCAGAACATTTCTGCAGATGATGATATCCACGTCTTTAGGATATTCATCCGTGAGCAGATTCAGATGCTTCGTCGTGACAACAGATTTCAGCTCCGGTTTCATGACGAATTTTTTTTCGCCCTGATCCACATATTTCTGATATTTCTCCGGAACCTCGTGATAGTGCATATTGAAATAGGACGCGTCGGCGCATTTGGCCAGCAGATCGTCGTTGTAATCGGTTGCCAGAACGCTTACATCGTTGATATCCACGTAATCCAGTATGGACATGAGTGTGCTGTACACTTCCTGTCCGGAAGAGCAGCCGGCGCACCAGATGCGGATGTCTTTTTTGCCTGCAAACTGAGACAGGCATGAAGTCTTAAAGAACTCCCAATCTTCCCCACGGAAGAAATGTGAACCGAGTTTCGTCAGGTTCTTCTTCAGGAACTGCTGCTCCTCTTCGTTTGTCCTGAGATACTCGTAGTAGGATTTCAGATCGGACATTCCAAGCTCAGAGGCTCTGTCCTGTATATGTATGATCGTAGCATCCTTATAGGAGGCGAGCTCCGGGATAATTTTAGCCATTTTTTTGTAATAACGCTGGTCTTTATTTCTGTTAAAAATCATTGTTTTCTCCTATTTCGTCTGCTATTTCATCTGATCTTTTCGATATTCTTCGATGACCGTTGACGGGTCGCCGATCGCCCGGATGACGCCGCCATCCAACCATGCGACCTTGGTGCAGTTTTCCCTCAGCTGCTCCAGGGAGTGGGAAACGATCACTACCGTTCTGTCTCCATCCTTGATCAGTTCTTTCATGGTATCATAGCTCTTCTTTTTGAAGCGTTCATCGCCAACGCTCAATACTTCGTCGATGAGCAGGATATCCGTTCTGAGCATCGCGGTAATGGAGAACGCCAGCTTCGAGTACATACCGCTGGAATAGGTTCTTACCGGGCTGTCGATGAAGCTGCCGAGTTCAGAGTATTCAATGATATCATCAAGGCGGGCGGAGATTTCATCCCGCGAGAATCCCAGCAGCATTCCGGAAAGGATGATGTTGTCCCTGCCGGTAAGTTTAGGGATGAAGCCTATGCCTACCGCCAGCAGGGAACAGGAATTGCCTTTCAGATCGATGGTTCCCCGATCGGGCACGAACACTCCCGCGATCATTCTCAGCAGGGTGGACTTACCGCTTCCGTTCTGTCCGACAATGCCCAGGATATCGCCCTTTTCGACGCTGAGATCAACACCATTGATCGCGTGGACGACCTTATCCTCGCGGTCCTTCTTGCCTCCGCCGAAATATCTCTTAATGGATGAGGATTTAACGGATCTGTATGTCAGATATACATCTTTGATTTCTAGTGCCGTAGTCATGATTAAATCACCTTCGCGTAAGTATTTTCGTTTTTATAGACAAGTCTGGTTCCCAGTATAGCGATCACGATCGCAGCGGCGATCCACACCAGGAAGGTCCAGTGAAAGCTGTTCACTCCATATAATAGCCCGTTTCGCGCCACATTGATGGAGAAGGTTACCGGGTTCGTCCTGCAGAGAATCAGTCCGGCAAGTCCCGGAAGTCTCGCTTCCACAGACCAGAATATTCCCGTCATGTACATCATCATGGTCAGAACGACGCCGACCACATAGGATGTGTCCTCGATAAATACGCCGATATGCATGATGAAACAGCAGACGCCGTAGGTGAACAGGATCAGCAGTATGACGGCAGGAAAGACCAGAAGCATCTCCAGCGATGGATGAACGCGAAATACGACCATCATGACAACGACGATCATAAAGGAAAACAGCGATTTGATCCCGCACCTGGCCATCAGAACCAGCAGGAGCATATGCTTCGGGATATAGATCCTGCTGACGATCATCCTGTGACTGACGATGAGGGTGGCGCTGGATTGCACGGACATGCTGAAGAAACGCCACATGGCGATCCCGAACATGACAAACAACGGGAAGTATTCTTCTGATGACTTAAAAATATACCCGAAGATAAAGGTGTAGATCATCATCAGGAGAACAGGCTCCAATATCCACCAAACCCAGTTGAGATAGGTGTTGGCTGTCTCAGCCCTCAGCTCGGACCTGGATGTATAGGAAACGTATTCTCTGTATTTTTTCCAGTCTTTAGCGAAACGCGAAAAAGTCTCTTTAATTGTCATTCTCTATTATGTCCTCCCACTGCGATATTATATCAGACTTGGAGAAATCGCGTATACGATTTAATCCATTCTTCGCATATTCTTTGCGCATTCCATCATTTTCGATCATAAGGTTCATGGCGTCTGCCAGGAGTTGCTCCTCCGCTTCCAGCGGTTCCGTCATCAGCCGGTGTCCGGAACATTCCGGCACGAGGATACCGTATTGTTCCCTCTGCAAAGCCTTTGCTTTAGCCAGATAGTCGGTGCCGGGCGCCAGGATCTCCCGCGGTCCTGAGCTGCAGTCTCCCGCAATAACGGGCAGCCCCGCGGCCATGGCTTCTACCAGCGCGTTGGGGAAGCCCTCGTTAAACGACGCCATAACGTAAGCGTCTGACCCGGCCAGCAGCGGATACGGATTATCAAAGAATCCCGGAAGGATCACGTTGTCATCCAGTCTGTTTTCATGGATCAGATCCCGCAGGTAATCCGCCACGTTCTCGCTCTTTTTGCCTTCTCTTCCCGGTATCAGCAGCAAAGCCTCCGGATGTTTATCCACCACGCCGCGGAACGCGCGAATCATGTGCCACTGGCCTTTTTTCTCCGTCAGTCTGCCCAGAGAGATAAAGGTAAATGCGGACTTACGCATTGCCTCTCGCAGACCCGGGTCAGGGATTTCTTCGCTGCGCATTTTATCCACAACGCTGTCATCGATAAAGTTATAGATCGTCTTCAGGCTGCTTGGCGGAGCGCCGTAAGCCGCTTCAAGATCATGTCCCGCCTCCAGTGAAACCGGAACGATCACATCCGCAGCGCTGCAGGCTGCCCGGATGCGCTGTCTGCCGGCGTCGCTGCGGCAGTCCGATGGAGCAAAGGCTCCGGACAGGCAGCTCCTGATGGAGATGATGCATTTCTCGCTTCCCTTGGACATGGCGTTGATATAGTTGGCCGAGTTGAGGAAACTGATGGCGCAGTCCACATCCAGTTCTGCTTTGAGCTTTTTGACACAGTCGATCTGATAGCGGAACTTCGCATCTTCCGCGCTTGCCGCATCCTGTACAGGCTCTGCCGGCGTGCCGGCCGGAGCGAGCCTGGCTCTCAGTCTGGAGATCAAGCTGCGCTTTTCGGACGGCTCACTTCCCGCGGCCGCAGCTTCCTCGCCAAACCGGTCGTAGATATTGATGTATTCAATTTTATCGGAGAAGGCGTAGCCTTTGACCCCATCCTCTTTGACCGTCGTGACCAGATAGACCTGATAGTGTTCGATCATCTGGGAAGCCAGAGAGGTGATGATTTTTTCGGCTCCGCCGCCTGAAGTGCGGGGAACGAGGAACATGAGGACCGGTTTACGTTCCTGCCAGGTCTTTTCCGTCCAGAGATTCCTCCGCCTCCAGTCAGGCTTCGTCTCCGTGATAAATCTGTAATTATATTTGTCAGGGTTGGAACCGTTGTTCCACGCCAGGAGATTTTCCATCTGCGCCAATGGATTCGAATTGGTGGAAAACCCCGCTGTGGCGTTGTCGTAAGAAATGCAGTTCCTGACGATGTGCCGAACCGGCTGATTCTCACCGCCCAGTTTGAAACCGATGCCCTGATCATCGCCGTTCCCATAGGCGATGCAGTTTTCGGCTGTGACAGCGCCGATTGGCCCCAGTGTGCTTTTGGAATAAAAATCAAACCCATCGTCGGCGTTGTGATAGGCGGCGCATTTGACGAAACGGTTGCCCGCTCCTATCGATAATTTGGCGCCGAACCCGTCGGCATTTGACCTTATGGGATCACGGTTATCATGGGACGCGCAGGATAACAGCAGATTATCGCACGGCCAATGGGCCTTATCCGTTCCGGGGTATGTGCAGATCAAAAACCCGGTGTCTCCGTTTTCCCGGGCCTCGCAGTGTTCAATCTGATTGCCGCTTCCGCAGATAAACAGACCGGGCCCCTTGCCATGGGTAAAGACGATGCCGTCAAGACGCCAGTGATCGCCGGCGAGAATCATGACAGGCAAAGCGTCCTTCAGATTGGACCCGTCAAACACCACCCCGCCGGGTGCCCGCTTGGTATTTTTCGCGCGGATCAGCACCTGGCTGTCATCCGTGACAGCGCCTCTGACAGGCGCAACGTAAGGGAATGCCGGCTGATAAAGGCCGTCCTCAAGAAGTATTTCGCCTCCCTCAGAGACGCAAAGAAGCGCGGACTGAAAATCCAGCGGTGAAGCCGCTGTACCCGCGTTGCCCGGCGCGCCGTCAGGGGATACGTGTATCGCGGCTGCCGCAGGGCGCCACGCCAAAGACCCCATATCGACCATCGATCTGTCGAATGGGTAATCCGGCACGATATTCTTTAACTGATTCTGCGGCGTGTGACTGATGCGTCCGGGTGTTGTTTCGATATGGATATCCGACAGGGTCACGCTGATGCTGCCCGCTGCGCCAAATCCGGCGTAGATGGCGTCTCCCTCCTGTTTCATGAGAAAGTCGCAGCCGGGGAACGTCAGAGTTTCCGTAACGCCGTCAGATGTGAAGGCGGCAGTGAATCCGGCATCGGTTTTCTGCAGGCAGACGCGGCGGGATGTGCCGCGCAGCATTTCCGGATCGCCATCGATTCGCGCGCATTGATGAGACGCGTCGAGTTTTCGCGATTCCCCGCCTCCGAAAGCCTCCGGATCGGTGTATCCCGAGACGATTCTCAGTCCCCGGGCATAATGATAGATATGCACCGATCTGTGGATTCCCGCCGAGAGCATGTTTCTATGCCTGCATCCGCTGTTTTCGCAGGCGAGCGTGTCTATAGCAAAAGCTCCGAAGCCCGACAGCCAGCCGGGGTCGCCTTCGGTTTCGTCCAGATAGAAGTCTGCTGAAATCCGGAAATTCTCGGCTGACGGATCGATTTTAAACCCAAAAAACAGCAGGCTGTCTTCTGAGTCCGCCAGTTTACCCCGCTCTGATAGGAATGTGAGCTGTCTCAAAGAGTCCGGGTCTTCATGCAATATATGCGTTTTTTCTTTTTTGGGGTGGAGTGTGAATGAATCCTCGCGCTCTCCGTTTACCCTGATCTCACCGTGCGCGTTGCCAAGCGCAGTAATGATAAACTCCATCTGGTTCTCCAACATCTAAAAATAACCTAGATATTCATTGTACCGCACAGACAAATGTTTATCAAATTTTTTGTAAAGAGCGTGACTGATTTACGGCAGCGGCAGATTCGTTAAAGGAGGCCCAGGACATAGGTTGCGGCTCCGCCCAGAACCATTGCAGCCGGCAGAGTGACGACCCAGGCGGTAAAGATGTTGCCCGCCATTCCCCACTTGACAGCAGTGGCTCTGCGAGCGGTGCCGGTTCCCATAATGGAGGTCGTAATGACCTGTGTCGTGCTGACGGGCGCGCCCAGGAATGTCATGGCTTCTATGACCAGAGCTGAGGAAGTCTGGGCGGCGAAGCCGGAGGCAGGGCTTATTTTGGTCACGCCGCTTCCCATAGTCTTCATGACTTTCCAGCCGCCGACTGACGTACCGGCCGCCATGACTACGGCGCATGCCAGTTTGACCCAGAGCGGAACACCGTCGTCCTTTGATACCAGTCCTCCCGTTACCAATGCCAGTGTGATGATTCCCATGGTCTTCTGGGCGTCGTTATTCCCATGGCTGAAGGCGACAAAAGCAGAGGAGACGACCTGCAGTTTCAGGAACAGTCTGTTGACCCGGTGCAGGGACCACTTCTCAAAGATTTTGTATAAGAACTTCATGCAAAGGAATCCGATCAGAAGGCCCAGAAGTGGGGAGGTGAACAGCGGCACGATGACCTTCATGAATACGCCGCTCCACACGATGTGCTCGATGGACATGGTGTAGATGATCACGGCGCCCACCAGGCTTCCGATCAGCGCGTGGGATGAACTGCTCGGGATCGACAGCCACCAGGTGAACAGATTCCACAGGATGGCGCCGATAAGAGCTGCCAGAATAACGTATTGTTCTATTTGTATATCGATGAGACCTTTGGAGATGGTCGCAGCGACTTTTTCGCTGGCTAAAGCGCCCAGCAGGTTCATGGCTGCGGCCAGCATGATGGCCCGGCGTGGAGCCAGAGCTTTTGTATATACCGCAGTGGCGATGGCGTTGGCGGTATCGTGGAACCCGTTGATGAATTCAAATACCAGAGCGAATGCGATGACTAAAAGGATGATCGTACTAACCATTTTTCACCAATATTCCTCTCACGGTATCAGCCAGATGTTCGCACGCGTCCAGCGTGTCTTCCAGATTTTCGTAGATATCCTTCCACTTGATGATCTCGATCGGGTTGGATTCGTTTCTGAATAATTTACAGATGGCTCTTCTGAATACTTCATCGCCCAGGTTCTCGAGCCTGTTTATCTCGATGATCGCCGCGAAGGTCTCATCGTTCTTCTTACTGTAAGGCAGCGTCTCGAACAGGCTTTTGACCTTAGATGTTGAATCATCGATCAGATTTCCCATCTCGATGGCGTCGCTTTTGATTGTCGTGACATCGTAGATTCGGAACTTGCTGGCGGTATCCTCCATGTAATCCGCCAGATCATCCATCTGGTTCGCGATATTAAAAATATCCTCGCGGTCAAATGGTGTAATGAAGGATTCATTGAGTTCGTTCAGTATGGCGTGGGACTTCACGTCACATTCGGACTCCGTCATCTTCATATCCGCGATGGCGCGTTCAACATTGTGGTAGTTGCTGATGATCGAGTTCAGACTGGTGCCCATCTCGTCGATGGACCCGGCAAAATCTCTGAACATCGAAAAAAACAAATCTTCTTTTTTCTTTCCTAGTACCATTTACATTTCTCCTTATCAACACATATGGTAAAGGGACAATGTAAAAAGCGAAACGGAGGCAATGTAAAAAGTAAGTAAATCAGACAGACTGTTTGGCGAGTCTTGACACTGTAAACCACAGAACATATAATTTTTATCAGAAAACAAACACTGGCGGATAAGGGAAGGAGCAGCGCAATTCCAATGAAAATCGTGATCACTGCAGGCGGTACAAGCGAGCGTATTGACGACGTCAGAACCATTACAAATTCCTCAACGGGAAGTCTGGGATATGCCATCGGGACGGCCTTTGCGGCAGAGGATGCGGTAGAGAAAATCTATTACCTGCACGGCAGGCGCGCCGTGGTCCCTGAAAGTGAGAAAATCACGCCTTTGGAAATCGGAGGAGTTCTGGACCTGCAGGAAGGGCTAACGAGAGTTCTGACGGAGGAGAAAATCGACGCGGTCATCCATGCTATGGCGGTCAGCGATTACATGGTGCACAAGGTAACCACGCTGGACAAGCTCATGGGAACAGAGGATCCGGAACACGCGCAGGATCTGACGGGCAACAAGATCAGCTCGGACATCGATGATCTGATCATCCACATGAAGCGTTCGCCTAAGGTCATCAGCATGATCAAGCAGCTGAGTCCGGAAACGACACTGGTAGGATTCAAGCTGTTAAGCGGCGTACCGCATGAAGAACTCATTGACGTGGGCTTTAAGCTTTTGCAGAAGAACAACTGCGACTTCGTCATGGCAAATGATCTCAGAGAAATTGGCCGAACCTTCCACAAAGGCTATCTGATCCACAAGGATAAATCGTATGATTCCATGGAAACAAACGAGGAAATCGCGGCCATGATCGTTCGCAGGATCCTCGAAGAAAGGAAAGGGGAATAGATGTATATTGTATTGGGAGTAACAGGCAGCATTTCAGCGTATAAAGCTGCGGATATCGCAAACCGACTTCACAAGGACGGACACGATGTACACGTCATCATGACGGATGGCGCGCAGGAGTTCATCACGCCGCTGACATTGCAGACGCTTTCGAAGAATAAGGTACACGCGGATGAATTTGAAGAATATGATCCGACGATCGTTAAACATATCGACCTGGCAGGAAATGCGGATGTGGTGGTGATCGCACCGGCGACAGCCAATATCATCGGCAAGATCGCGGGAGGGATCGCAGACGACCTCCTCAGCGCGGTGGTCATGGCGGCGGCGAATCAGGCTGACATCATCATCGCGCCGGCCATGAATACGAATATGTACGAAAATCCAATCGTGCAGGAGAATATCAATAAATTAAAGAACTACGGATATCACTTCATAGATCCGAAGGATTCGCACCTTGCCTGCGGGACGAGCGGCAAGGGCGCGCTGGCGGATGTGGACGAGATCGTCAGAATCGTAGAAAGCGCGAAATAGAGTGCCGAAAGGGACTCTAATTTTTTTGATATAAATGACATCCTGATGAAGCGCTATGATATAATATCTCCAACAGGAGAGAAGCGTTTTGAAAAATATACTGCGTATTTTTAAAAATGATTTACGGTCAATATACAAGTATATTTTTGTCCTCATCATTGTACTTGCTTTAGGCACGCTCCCGTCACTTTATGCATGGATCAACATTTATGCGAACTGGGATCCGTACTCCAGTACGGGGAATCTTGAGGTTGCTTTGGCGTCCAGAGATCCCGGAATCGATTTGAAAAACGGAACCCATGTGAACAGCGCGGAGGAAGTGATCGCGGATGTGAAGGACGACGAACAGATCAGATACAGACCGCTGGATGACCCGGAAGAGGCAATCGAAGGGGTACGAAGCGGCAGGTTTTATGCTGCCATCATATTTGAAGATGGCTTTTCTTATGATATGCATCATTTTGAGGAGGCTGTTGACCAAAGGCAGCCTCGGATCACATATTATACCAACATCAAGAAAAATCCCGTTGCCAGCAAGATCACCGATCAGGTGGCGGACACGCTTCTCAGCAAGATCAATTCAGAATACCTCGAAGCCATGCTGACAGAGTACTTCGATGACGTACAGAAGGCAGGCAGTGAGGTGGATCTGGATCAGGCGGCAGAGGATGCCCTGGAGCAGCTCATCGGAACCCGGGACGCGCTCCACGATTACAGCGCGTCAATCAGTCAGATCATGGCGACCAAAAGCGATGTATCAAAGGCCCTGAAGAACGCGCAAAAGAAACTCGAACAGGCGAGAAAAGACGGGAAATCAGACGTTGCCAAGGCCAGAAAAAAGCTTGAAGAGGCGGAGGCGACCATAAAGGAAGTCGCGGAAACCATTGACGGCAAGTCGGATAAACTCAAAACAGCCATAGCGGATCTCAAAGACGCGCTGGGTGATCCTGCGCGTAAGGCGGAAGCGCTGGAAGAAGCTGACCGTGTTCTGACGCTCCTGCAGGATCTGAGGGGCGTGCTTCCGAAAGACCCGGAAACCGCGTCGGGCAAGGCAGCTGCAGACGCGCTGGATGTGATGATCGGACAGACAAAGCGCATCAAAACCCTTCTGGACAACGATCCGACGTCTCCGGAGATCATTTCGGAGGCCAATACTCTGGAGGAGCTTCTGGGAGATGATCTGATCCCGAGTCTGAAACTGATGATGTCGGATATCAACAAAGCGCTGGAAATTACCAAACTGCTCCTGAAATCAGCAGGCGGCACCCTTAACAATATCGACCCGGTACTGGGCAGCGCCGGAGATACCGTGGTCAATCTGGATGCGTCGCTGGGCGGCCTGCAGTCTATGCTGACTTCTCTGGAAATCAAACTCGATGATATCATCCAGCAGGTGCAGGACGCTGCGGATGACGATAAAGCCAGCGTGCTGGCGAAACTTCTGGGCATCGACGGGCAGCAGTACAGCGATCTGTTCACCAATTTTGTGGAAATAGAAGCGGAGGAATTCTTTGCTCCGGTCTCCTATGGAGCCGCCATGACTCCGTTTTATTCGATCATTGCCCTTTGGGTCGGCGGCGTTATGCTCGTCACGATTATGAATTGTACCGCCGACAGGCGAAAATATCCACAGATCACCGAGAGCGAAGGATTCTTCGGCCGGTATCTGATCTTTTTCCTGATCGGACAAATACAGGCGGCTGTCGTCGTCGCGGGAGATATCTTCCTGCTGCACTGCAGTCCTATTCACCCGTGGCTCATGTGGCTCTCCGCCGCAGTGACCAGCATGGTATTCGTGATTCTGATTTACGCCTTGACGCTGGTCTTTGGTGATATCGGCCGGGCCGCAGTCGTGGTGATCATGATCATACAGATCGCAGGCTCCAGCGGAACATATCCTATCGAGATACTTCCGGAGATCTTTGATAAGATCTACCGGTTCTTCCCATTCCCATACGCAATCAATGCGATGAGAGAAGCGATCTGCGGATTGTATGCGTATGACTATATCATTTATCTGGCGAAACTGATGATCTTCTTCCTGTGCGCCGCACTGCTGGGAATCTTCGTACGCAAGCCATTCCTGGGCGTGAAGCAGTTCATGCAGGAGAAGATGAAAGAAACGGAGGTGATGTAATGGAAACGAAAGATGACCGTTACAATGCCCTCCACGAATACGTGCAGACCCTGCACGAAAAGAATAAGAAACGCGTCAAGGCGAGCTGCATCATACTGGTGCTGCTTCCTGTGGCGCTGGAACTGATTCGGCTGCTTACTGACAGCGACAAGACTGTATTCCTGGCGATCTGGATTTTCTGCATGTTTGCGATTTCTGTTTATCTGGTCAGCGTTGAGTACTTAGACCATGTGATGCAGAAACGGCTCGGAGGGGTGGAAGCCCCTGAGAATCTCGTTCCGACAGATATCAGAGACAAGGTAAAAGAAAAACTTGAGCATCCGGACGCCGAAGACACGGAGGAAGGAGGGGACGAATGAAAAATATTCTGAACATCATCGTCCACGACTTCCGGAGAATGACAGCCAGTGTTGTCACGATCGTGATTCTCATGGGGATCATCGTGGTTCCATGTCTCTTTGCGTGGTTCAACATATTGTCTAATGACGATCCGTTCGAGCCGCAGTCCACAGGGCGGATTCCTGTGGCCGTGGCCAATGAAGACGAAGGGGCCGATATGCTGGGGCTTACCATCAATGTAGGCGAAAAGTTCATCGATGCGGTGAACGGAAACGACATGATTGGATGGGACGTGGTCGACAGCAAGAAAGAAGCTGTTGACGGCGTTTATGCCGGGGACTATTACGCCGCGGTTGTCATTCCGGAGAACTTCAGCGAGAAGATGATGAGCTTTACGACAGGGGAGCTGGAGCATCCTAAGGTGCTGTTTTACGAGAACCAGAAAACAAATGCCATCGCGCCTAAGATCACGGGCAAAATCAGAGAAGTTCTGGAAGAAGAGATCGATCACGCATTTGTGGATACGTTAGGAAAGTACATCACGGAGGCTGCCAACGCGGCGGATGCAGCGGGATTGAACCCGCAGGATGCGTTCGGTGATCTCTCCGCTAAGATGGATGCGCTTGGCGCGGATCTGGAAAGCAGTGTTGCCATGGCCAGAGCCTTTTACGGACTTTCGGGCGCCGCCAGCGGTCTGCTCAAAGCATCCGATCAGCTGATCGGAAGTACTGAAGACACGTTGGATCTGGGAGAGGAACTGATCGAATCCGCGGAAGACAGTATTCCGGAGGAAATCGATACTTCGTCTGTGGAGAACCTGATCCACGACCTGAATGCTCTGTTGAAAGAAGATCTTTCGACCATTGAAAGCGATCTTTCCAATGCCAAAACGGACATGGAGCAGTACAACACCATGGTGCAGAACAAGCGGGATCAATATATATCAGCCGTCGAAAGCATGAAATCCTCGGTAGACGAGACCGTGACAAGGCTAAACGACTTAGGGCTGACAGGGCTGGCGTCCAGATACGGACGGATTTCCGACAGGCTGCAGAATATGCTGACGAAACTGAAGGACCTGCAGCAGGCGGACGATTCGAACTGGTCGACCATGCAGGGTTATATCGATGATATTATCGGAGGCATTCCGAATACGGAGAAGGTGATCGATAAAATCGATGCCGACGTGGAAGGCGCGATAGATGCGATGTTCAATCAAGCGGTGAAAGACGCCAGGAACGCCGTTTCCAAGGCCCTCAAGTCCCTGCGGGGGATCTACGGCGATATGAACCTGCTGGAAAGCACGCTGGGTCAGTCAGAAAAGTCTCTCAGATCACTGGAAAGCGGGCTGGACAAGACGATGGGTACGCTGATTTCCCTGCAGAATGGCTGCCGCAATCTCTCGGATTTATTTAAAAACTTCGCGGACAGCGATATGCTGAAAGATGTCAATCACCTGATGACCAGCGATGCCGCGGTGATTGCCGAAAACCTGGCGACGCCGATCAAAATGAAGCGGGAAGAAGTATACCCAATTAGAAATTTCGGCTCGGTCATGGCGCCGTTCTATCATGTGATCGCGCAGTGGATCGGAGCGCTGTTCGCGGCGGTCATGATTCATGTCCAGGTAAGGCGCAGAGATGGACTGGAACAAATCAAGCTGCATGAGGCATTCCTGGGCAGATACAGGCTGTTCCTGGAGATCGGTCTGGCGCAGGCGCTGCTGCTTTCACTGGGAGAACTGCTTTACGTAGGCATACAGTGCCTGCATCCGCTGCTGTTCATTCTCAGCTCATGCATCACCGGCCTGGTGTTTACGCTGATCATTTATTCACTGGTATTCGCGCTGGAAAACATCGGTCTGGCGGTCAGCGTCATCGCCATGATCATCCAGGTGGCAGGCGGAGGCGGATCCTTCCCGGTAGAAGTGCTGCCTCGACCATTCCAGATCATGTATCCATTCATGCCGTTCCACTATGCGATGGACGCGCTGAGGGAATGCATCGGCGGTATGTACGAGCTGACCTGGATCAAATGTATGGGAGCGCTGCTCCTCCTTGGGGCAGGGGCGATAGCCTTCGGACTGCTTTTGCATAAGCCGATGAAGGGCATTATAGAAAAAGTCGAAGAAAGCAAGCGCGAAAGCGATGTCATGTTATAAAGAGAGGAAGGGAAAAAATGCTGTATGGAGAAAAGAATAAAGCGAAATTCAGCAAGGCAAGAAATCTCGCCATCGGGATCGGGCAGAAAAAGCATGAAATTGAAATTCCTAAGTATAAGCTGCGCAAGTTATCCATGCCGGCGCCGGTCGCCAAAGGCCTGATCGAGAGCCTGCTGCTGGATGAAGGCAATTCCAGAATGAATATGGCGACGTTCTGTCAGACGCACATGGAGAAAGAAGCGACTGAGCTGATGTCCGAGACACTGGACAAGAACGCCATCGACAAATCAGAATATCCGCAGACAGCCGAGCTGGAAAACCGCTGCGTGAACATCCTGGCGGATCTTTGGAACGCGCCGAAGAAAAGCGAGTATCTGGGAACATCCACCGTTGGCTCCAGTGAGGCGTGCATGCTGGCCGGAATGGCCATGAAGTTCCGCTGGAGGAATCATGCAAAGGCTTTGGGAATGGATACCGATACGCTGAAGCCGCGTCCGAATCTGGTCATCAGCTCCGCCTATCAGGTCTGCTGGGAAAAATTCTGCGTCTACTGGGATGTGGAACTTCGTACCGTTCCGGTGACGAAAGACCACCTGACGTTGGACCTGGATCACGTGATGGACTATGTGGACGAATACACCATAGGAATCGTCGGCATCCAGGGCACGACCTATTCAGGAGAATACGACGATATCAAGGGCTTAAATGAGCTGGTGACGAAATACAACAAAAGCCATAAGGACCGTCCGGAACTGGTGATCCATATCGATGGGGCCTGCGGCGGCATGCTGACTCCGTTTACGGAACCGGAGCTGCAGTGGGATTTCCGTCAGTCCAATGTGGTTTCGATCTCGACTTCCGGCCACAAATACGGCCTGACCTATCCGGGCGTCGGCTGGATCGTATGGCGCGACAGGAAATATCTCCCGGAAGAACTGATCTTTGAAGTCTCTTATCTGGGAGGAGAAATGCCGACGATGGCCATCAACTTCTCGCGCAGCGCCAGTCAGATCGTGGGGCAGTATTACAACTTCCTGCGGCTGGGCTGGGAAGGCTACAAGCTGACCCATACGAGGACACTGGAAAACGCCCGCATGATCGGAGATGCAATCGAGGATAGCGGACTGTTTGAGATGTACAATAAGGGCGAACGCACGCCGATCATCTGCTACACGCTGAAGGAAGACGCCAAATACAGTGACGGGACCCGGGTGGTCTGGAATCTTTATGATCTGGCTGACCGCCTCCAGATGCACGGATGGCAGGTGCCGGCTTATCCGCTGCCAAAAGGCGCGGAGGATGTAACGGTTCAGAGAATCGTCTGCCGCGCGGATCTGACCTATACGCTGACAGAGGCGTTTGTCAACGACTTTAACCAGTGTCTGGCTGACCTGAAGGAAGCCCACGTGCTGTGCAACGAGAAAAAGTCCGGCCGTTACGGGTTTACCTATTAAGAAAACGAATTATGAAGACGAAGGGATTCAAGGAATTGCCGCCGGAGATGAACCTATAACGGCTGAACTGCGAAACTGAGCTGCAAAAGCGCAGGTCCAAAGGGACTTGCGCTTTTTCTATGTGATATAATGGGTAAGATGATTGAATGGCAATATGGAAAGGCGGTAGTATATATGAATGAGGAAGCAGGCATCCGACTGGCAAAGCCGAAGAAGAAGGGACTTCTTTCATTGATTTTCAGCAGATTCTTTTTGATTGTACTGGCGATTCTGGTGGAACTGGCGGTGATGATACTGCCGGTCATTCTACTGGGGGATTTTCTGCGCCATTTTTACTTAGGACTGGCCATCTTCACGCTGGTTATGATGATCTATCTCTTTAACAGCAAGATGGATTCCACGGCCAAACTGACCTGGATGCTGATCATATCGGTCCTGCAGGTGGCCGGCGCGCTGATGCTTCTGTTCACCCAGACCAATACGGGGCACCGCCTGATCAAGGAACGGTCCGAGCGGATGATCCGGGAGAGCAGAGATGCCATCCCACAGGATCCGCAGGTAACTGCCCGTCTCAGGGAGGAGGATAACTTTACCGATGATCTCCTGACCTACCTGAACCGCAGCGGGTGTTTTCCGGCCTTTGCAGGAACCGAAACCACCTACTTCCCTCTGGGGGAGGACAAATTCGAAGCCATGCTCCGCGAGCTGCAGAAAGCGGAGAAGTACATCTTCATGGAGTACTTCATCATAGAAGAAGGCTATATGTGGGGGCAGATCTTAAATATTCTGATCGATAAAGCAAAGGCAGGTGTGGACGTGCGGATCATGTATGACGGCATGTGCGAGATCTCGACGCTGCCCGCAAACTACTGCAAGCTGCTGCAGGCACAGGGGATCAAAGCCAGATCCTTCGCTCCGATTCGCCCCTTTATCTCATCCCACTACAATTACCGGGACCACCGAAAGATCTGCGTCATCGACGGGAAGGTCGCCTTTAACGGCGGAGTCAACCTGGCGGATGAATACATTAACCGGATCGAACGGTTCGGACACTGGAAGGATACCGCCATCATGCTGAAGGGTGACGCAGTGCGAAGCTTCACGCTGATGTTTCTGCAGATGTGGAATATGGGAAAGGAAGAGCCGGATTTCAGCCAGGCGACCGAGCCTTATGCGCCGGCAGAAGGGCTGAATCCTTCAGGTTACGTGATTCCGTTCTCCGACTGCCCTCTGGACGAAGATAAAGTCGGCGAAGCCGTCTATACGGACATCCTGTACCGGGCAGGGCAGTACGTACACGTGATGACGCCGTATCTGATCCTGGACGGAGAACTGGAGACGGCGCTGAAGTACGCAGGACAGAGGGGAATCGATGTGAAGCTGATCCTGCCGGGGATCCCCGACAAGAAGCTGGCTTACTCTCTGGCCAAATCCCACTACCGGAGCCTGCTGGCGGCCGGAGTTAAGATTTATGAATACACGCCGGGCTTCGTCCACGCAAAGGTCTGGACCAGCGATGATGTGAAAGCCGTCGTCGGCACGATCAACCTGGACTACCGCAGTCTCTATCACCACTATGAGTGCGCCACCTACATGTACAAGACGGACTGCATACCGGATATCGAGCGGGATTTCCAGCAGACGCTGAAGCAGTGCCGGCAGGTAACGGAGGAAAGCATCCGGGGTACGGAAGCCTCCTATAAGATTATGGGGGCCGTGGCAAAACTGATCGCCCCGCTGATGTAAGAGCAATAAAAAAGGGAGGTGCCGCACCAGAGACAGGTGCGACACCTCCCTTAGCATAGATGATAATTATTTGAGCTTTACCGTTTTGGTCGGGCTCCAGTCGCCGTAGACCGCCTGTACCGGAGCTGGAGCAGCGAGAACAAACAGAGCTGCGATGCCGAGCAAAAAAGCCCCTCCGGCACGAAAGAGATTTTTACATGGTCCTGTAATGGATAAACCTCCTGAAACTTACTCATAATCTAGTGTGGAATCATGATAGCATATTATAGATGTGTGCCTAAGAGAATTTTAGATTATGTTTTTGCCCCCCCGTTTGCTCTTCGTGCACGGCGCAATCCGGCAGGTACATGTTGATCGGATTTTAATAGGGTGTCTCGATAAGAAACCTCTTGATTAAATCACGGTACCGTGATACAATCAGCCGAAAGGGAAAGGAGATTAGGGACGCCGGTAATTTCAAGGTTCTACGGAATTATTATCCGTATGTATTTTCAACAGGCGGAACACAATCCGCCTCACATCCACGCGATTTATGGTGAAGATGTAGCCGTTATTTCTATACAAACCTGCGAAGTGTTGGAGGGCTCTTTGCCGCCAAAAGCTTCGGCGATGGTGAATGAATGGATCAGAAACAACAAGAACGAGTTGCTGAGCATGTGGGAGACGCAGCAATTCCGGAAACTGTCTCCATTAGAGTAGGAAGGTGTTAACAAATGTTTCATAAAATCAAATCGATAAATATACTTCCTGATTATTACCTGACAGTTCATTTTTCCGAAGGCGTGACAAAGGAATATGATATAAAAGTATTGTTTGAGAGAATTCCGGCATTCAAAAGGCTGCAAAAGCATCCGGAACTTTTCAAAGAGGCAAGGGTAGATGTCGGTGGCTATGGGGTAGTTTGGGATGATGAAACGGACATCTCTTGCGACGAGCTATTTGCAAATGGAGTGAGGATCGAGACTCCTTTCGATGGGTTGATCGCTTTTTCAGATGCAACAGAAATATGGGGGTTAAACGAGAGCACGCTCCGCAAAGCAATCGCGTATGGAAAACTGATCAACGGAGTAGATGTCTGCAAGTATGGTAAGCAGTGGGTCATCTCCAGCGAAGCCATGAGGCGTGAATACGGAGAGCCGAAACGTTAAACATTTTTACAATTGTAAGGAGAAGAAGATCATGAAACAGTATACATTTGATTACAGTGAAGTAAAGAAGGCTTATGACAGGATCAAACCGTATCTGAAGGACACGCCGCTGGAACCTTCATTTTATCTCGGCGGGGATGACAGGAAATATTATTTCAAACTGGAGTCCTTCCAGCCGGTCAAGAGCTTCAAGGTCCGCGGGGCCTTGAACAAAATGCTTACCCTGACCGAAGAGGAAAAGAAAAAAGGCGTCTGTACCATCAGCTCCGGCAATCACGGCAGCTCCGTCAGCTATGCCGCCAGCCTGCTCGGGATCGAGAAGGCGGAGATCATCGTTCCGGAGACAGCGCCAAGAAGCAAGGTCGAGCGCATCGAATACTTCGGCGGACACGTGCTGCAGATGGGTGCCAATTACGATGAAGCTCACGCGCAGGGAATGAAATATATCGAGGAAAGCGGCATGACCTACATCGACGCTTATTATGATGATCCGAAAATCTACGGCGGGCAGGGAACCATCGCCATTGAGATACTGAATCAGAATCCGGACATCGACACCATCGTTATTCCGGTGGGCGGAGGCGGACTGTCTACAGGAATCGCAGTAGCGGCAAAAGCAATCAAGCCTGACATCCGCATTATCGGAGTACAGACCGAAGCTTGTCCTGCTATGATCAAATCCTATGAGGATGGAGTGTGCTATGAAGAATACCCGATTGGAGAGACCATTTGCGATGCGGTTGTGGGAGGCGTGGGAGCGCTGTCCTATGCGCTTTTGAAAGATTACTGTGATGACCTGATCGAAATTCGCGAAGAGAGCGCTGCCCGGGCGGTCAGCTTCATGGCCAAGCAGGAGAAGTATATCGTGGAGCCATCCAGTGCACTGACCGTTGCTGCCGTCATGGATCACGCGGAACGAATCGGAGGCACAAACATCGCATTGGTGCTGTCCGGCGGAAATATTGATGGGGGACTATTGACGGAACTGATGACCAGGTATTAAGGAAGGTCAGTTCCTGACTCTGCTGGAGAAAAGCAGAAGCAGCAAGCTGCTCCCAAGCGCCACATAGTAAGAGGACAGTTCAGTGTTCCCGATCAATGTATGTACGGCTGTTGTGATCATGGGAGTGCAAAACTGGGCCAGATAGAGCGCCATTGACAGCAGGGGCATGACGGTTGTCGCTGCGCTCTTTCCTGCCTTTGCGGTTGCTTTTGAAATGATATAGGGTACACCAACTCCATTGGCAAAGCCGATCATAGCAGAGCCCAGAAGAATTCCCGGGCGGCAGGCTGTAAAGAGGAGCAAGCAATAAGAAATAAGGAAAGCAGAAGGAGCGATCAGCCAGCCGCAAGTCTTTGCGACGCTTTTGATTTTGGAAAAGAGCAGCCCTCCTGCGAAGCCCATGAGATCCATCATTGCCATGATCGGGCCAATCGCGGTCTGGCTGAACAGCCCGGTCCGCATGGTCTCGATGGCAAAGTTGGAAGGGTAAGTGACATGCTCTCACCACTTGTAGAAGTGGGGGCTTCCTGCTCAATGGTCCTAT